>NZ_CAJZIE010000035.1:0-23377 GCF_916049665.1 uncultured Rothia sp.
AACACCTTCCCAGCCCTTCTCTATCCTCCACTGCGGTCTTCACACCGGAAGAATACGTTTAGAGTGCCAATTCCTTAGCCACAACGTCTGCCAGCTGCTGAGCAACCTCGTCAGCCTGCTCCTGGGTTGCAGCCTCAACCATCACGCGGACCAGAGGCTCAGTGCCGGATGCACGCAGCAACACACGGCCGCTCTCACCCAGTACTCCTTCAGCCTCGCTCACAGCGGTAGCGAGCGCCTCGTTGGTCTTGACCGCCGCACGGTCAACACCCTTGACGTTGATCAGACGCTGCGGGGTGGGCTGCATGCGGGATGCCAGCTCCGAGAGGTTCTGACCGCTACGTGCCACCTCTGCAGCCAGCTGGATGCCGGTCAGAACGCCGTCACCGGTGGTTGCGTAGTCGCTCATGATAACGTGGCCGGACTGCTCGCCGCCGAGGTTGTAGCCGTGCTCGCGCATGGACTCGAGGACGTAGCGGTCGCCCACAGCGGTGCGGCCGAGGGTAATGCCGTGCTCGCGCAGGTACAGCTCCAGGCCCAGGCTGCTCATTACGGTTGCGACGAGGGTGTCCTTTGCGAGCTTGCCTTCGCGCTTAGCGGCAACAGCCAGGATAGCCATAATCTGGTCACCGTCTACCAGATTGCCCTTTTCGTCAACTGCCTGGCAACGGTCCGAGTCGCCGTCGTGGGCGATGCCGAGGTCCGCGCCGTGCTCAACGACTGCTGCCTGCAGCTTCTCGGGGTGGGTGGACCCCACGCCGTCGTTGATGTTGGTGCCGTTGGGCTCTACAGCCAGTGCGACAACCTCTGCACCCAACGCTTCGAAAGCTGCGGGAGATGCTGCGTATGCCGCACCGTTTGCGCAGTCCAGAACAATCTTCTTGCCTGCGAGGGGCTTGCCTTCAGGCAGGGTGGAGACCAGGTGCTTCACGTAAGCCTCGGTACCGTTCTCCAGGGGCTTGACGGTACCCACAGCACCACCGGTCGGGTAGCGGAAGGACTTCTCACGGTAAACGCGCTCAATGGCGTCCTCAACGGAGTCTTCCAGCTTCTGGCCGCCTCGGGCCAGGAACTTAATACCGTTGTCCGCTGCCGGGTTGTGCGATGCAGAAATCATCACGCCGAAGTCAGCACCGGTGTGTGCCACCAGGTAAGCTGCTGCGGGGGTGGGGACAATGCCGGCGTCCAGCACGTCAACACCTGCGCTAGCGAAGCCAGCCTTCATCGCAGAAACAATAAAGTCTGCAGAGGATCGGGAGTCATTTGCAATCACGGCACGGGGGCGTATGCCCTCTTCTACCGTGTCAAAGCCCAGCACAATAGAAGCCGCCTGTGCGAGCTCCATAGCCAGAGCGGGAGTAATTACATCGTTTGCCAGACCGCGTACGCCGTCGGTTCCAAAAAGTCGTTCAGTCACCCTTTTATTTTACGTTGTGCGTAACTCTGCTTAGGCGCATACACCGTAAATTCTTCATAATCAGAAAGTGATTTTCAGCGGCTATATATCTGCTTCATAGCTAATGTTTCTATAGACACGCAAAGGTGCCTGCTCTCAGTTCCCAGAGAGGGAAAAGAGAGGCAGGCACCTTCATAGTGCAAGCTGTTTGGCGGTTCTATCGCCGCAGGGTTGAGTTATTGCTCTCCCCTATCTATCAACGCTTACTTGACGACCGGGAAGCCGTCGGGAGAGTCACCGGACTCATCCTCGAAAACGTGCGATGCAGAGCGGACGATCAGCGAGTCGAGCTCGCCCACGACTGCCTCATCCTTGGAGGGGTAGTCGAACTGGGAGAGCACGTAACGCATTGCTTCCAGACGTGCGCGCTTCTTGTCGTTGGACTTGATAACGGTCCAGGGGGCATCACCGGTGTGGGTGTAGAAGAACATTGCTTCCTTCGCCGCGGTGTAGTCGTCCCACTTGTCCAGGGATGCCAGGTCGGTGGGGGAAAGCTTCCACTGGCGAACCGGGTCGGTACGGCGGGAGGTGAAGCGTGCAAGCTGCTCTTCGCGGGTGACGGAGAACCAGAACTTGATGATGTGGATACCGGAGTTCACCAGCATGCGCTCCAGGTCCGGAACTTCGCGCATGAACTCGAAGTACTGTGCCTGGGTGCAGTAGCCCATAACGCGCTCAACGCCGGCACGGTTGTACCAGGAGCGGTCCATCAGAACGATTTCGCCGCCGGAGGGCAGGTGCTTGATGTAACGCTGGAAGTACCACTGAGTCTGCTCGATATCGGTCGGCTTCTCCAGTGCCACAACGCGAGCGCCACGGGGGTTCAGGTGCTCGGTGAAGCGCTTGATGGAGCCACCCTTACCTGCTGCGTCACGGCCTTCGAAGATGATGAGGATCTTCTGACCGGTGGACTTAGCCCAGAGCTGCAGCTTCAGCAGCTCAATCTGCAGGGCACGCTTTTCCTTCTCGTATGCCTTACGGCTGAGCTTGGTGTCGTAGGGGTAACCCTTCTTCCATGCCTGCGAGGTTTCGTCGTCCTTCTTGTCCTTGCCGAGGGCGCGGGTGAGGGAAGCCATTTCGTCCAGCTCTGCCGAGTAGTCCTCGACAACGGAGGTACGGCGCGCCTGGGGCTTCAGGGCTTCCTTGATGGCTTGTTTCTTCTCAGAACCGGTGTGTGCGTGTGCGCCTTCAGCGGCGTGCTGGTGGGCTTCAGCCTGAGGAGCCTCCACTGCCTTCTCTTCGGGCTGGGTGGAGGGATTCTGCTCTGCCATGAGTACTCTTTTCTTCCTGTCTGCTTTGACTCTTTAACTCTACCGGTGTGCTCTTCGATGAACAAACGTAACAGTTATATGCACCTATAACCTTGTAACGCTCACGGTGGATAGATACGCAAAACGCCCCGATTCTCCCGAAGGAGAAGCGGGGCGTAACGCTTCGTAAAAACCAGCGATTAACGCTTGGAGAACTGCGAAGCCTTGCGTGCCTTCTTAAGACCAGCCTTCTTACGCTCGATGACGCGTGCGTCACGGGTCAGGTAGCCAGCCTTCTTCAGTGCGGGGCGGTTGTTCTCGCGGTCAATCTCGTTCAGTGCACGAGCGATACCCAGGCGCAGAGCACCTGCCTGACCGGAGGGGCCACCGCCGTTGATGCGTGCGATGACGTCGTATGCACCCTCGAGCTCCAGGAGCTTGAAGGGCTGGTTGACGTCCTGCTGGTGCAGCTTGTTGGGGAAGTAGTCTTCCAGGCTACGGCCGTTGATGGTCCAGTTGCCGGAACCGGGCACAACGCGAACGCGTGCCACTGCTTCCTTGCGGCGACCAACTGCTGCGCCTGCAACGGTCAGTGCCGGACGTGCTGCCTTAGCCGCTGCGGGGGCAGCGGACTCCGAGGTGTAGCTGGTCAGCTCTTCCTCGACTACGATCTGCTCTTCGTTCTGAGCCACGATTTCTCCTATTGTTTCTTCGTAGGCCCGAATTACTGGGCGACCTGGTTGAATTCGTAGGTCTTGGGCTGCTGTGCCGCGTGCGGGTGCTCGGGGCCAGCGTAGACCTTCAGCTTCTTGAGCTGCTGTGCAGCAAGCTTGTTCTTGGGCAGCATGCCCTTAACAGCCTTCTCAACCGCGCGAACGGGGTTGGTCTCAAGCAGCTCTGCGTAGTTCACGGACTTCAGACCGCCGGGGTAACCCGAGTGGCGGTATGCACGCTTCTGCTCGAGCTTTGCACCGGTCAGGGCGACCTTCTCAGCGTTCACGATGATAACGAAGTCACCGGTGTCAACGTGGGGAGCAAAAGTCGGCTTGTGCTTACCGCGCAGCAGGATAGCGGTCTGGCTTGCGAGGCGGCCGAGAACAACGTCGGTGGCGTCAATGACGTGCCACTGGCGCTCGACTTCGCCGGGCTTGGGAGTATAAGTGCGCAAAATATTGGCCTTTGTCTCGAAATGTACATACGGCGCTTAGTTGGGTATCGCGCCTTTTACTTACGTGCATGACGAACACCCGGGTGAGGACCGAGCTGCCGCCCGTTCTGCCCGTACTCTAGACCGCCTTAACGTCCTGCAACTAGACAGCGATTTAGAGCGCGCTCGGGTAGAACACGCACAACATATCAAGACTATACAGGACGTCGAGTGCTTAATCCACCGCTGAAGCCTTAAAAATAGGGCTTTTTTGCCTTAAACACATTTTAAATTCCATCCGTGTAATTCACTCGCGGTCGTTGCACTCCCCCGCGGTGCTTCGTGGAACATGAGCAAGGTGACGAGGCTCAATATGCACAGGGCGTTAAGCGCTCTGTGCTTCGTGGTCCTCGCGCTTTGCTCGAGCACGCTCCGCCTGCACACCGTAGAGCTCCGGCGCAGGGTAGTAAATCTCAGCCAGGGCGAGCGCATGCGAAGGCGCCAGAGTCAGCGAAGCCTCGCGTCCCGGGTTCTCGATCCGTTCACGCAGCCAGGCGGCGTCTCGCTTACCCGTACCGTAGAGCACCAGCGCGCCGACGAGTGAACGCACCATGTGATGGCAGAAGGCGTCAGCCACCACGCGCACCTCAATAAGCCCGCTTTCAGTGCGGGTAAAGCTGAGTTCTCGCAGTTCTCGAATCGTGGTCGCGCCCTCACGGGGTTTGCAGAAGGAGAGAAAATCTCGCAGGCCGAGTAGCTGCTGTGCAGATTCGTTCAGATCAGCACAATCCAGGTGCTCGGGTACCGCCCAGGTGTAGGTACGGTGCAGGGGGTTAAGACCGTCCGCTGCACCATCCGCAATGCGGTAAACATAGCGGCGGCCGGTAGCTGAGAAGCGCGCATCAAAATCGAACGGCACTTCGCTCACGCGATGAATCTGAATAGCGCCCTGCAAAATACCGCGAACGTTCTTCGGCAGGTTGAGTTGTTCTTCCGCATCGTAAAGGCATCGCTGAAGAGCACCGGTGAGGCGGCGCCCCAGGGCAGCCGTCGGGTCGTCCTGCCCGGTTCGTCCCTGCAGGCGAGTCCAGTCCTCATCATTCAGATCGCAATGCAGGGTCTGGGCTTCTGCGTGGACTCCCGCATCCGTTCGACCTGCAACCACCACACGGTGAGGCGCCCGCAGAATCAGCTCGAGGGCGTTCTCGATAACTCCCTGCACCGTGACCAGGTTCGGCTGGGCTGCCCACCCGCTGAAAAGAGAACCGTCGTAAGCACAATCAATTCGCACGCGGTGCGTAGCGGTGATGGGCTGCTCTTCGTAATTCTCTAAAGAAGTAGCGTTATGCATTGGTGTGCCTTTCAGCGGTAAAGGACGATTGAAGACTACAGACCGGCTCTTGGATAGCGAATGCGCAAAGAACCGTATCCTCTTAAGTATGCAGATACACCAATCCGCCGCCCACAATAGTGGACGGCGGATTGACGTATTTTAGGCTTAGCCTATATCAGCTAGATTCCGTATTACTCGGAAACCTTCTGTGCTGCTGCGCCACCTGCGGGGGCGTAACCTGCAGCCTCTGCCGACTCAGCGGAGTCGAACCAGATCTCAGCCTTGGTGCTGGAGTACCAGCGGGAACCGGGCACGTGGTACTTCATGGAATCGGCGTTACCCTTAACCTCGAAGCCCTCGGGAGCCTCGCCGGACTCCAGGGGTGCGTGGGAACCTGCGGGCAGGCCCTCAGCTGCTTCAGCCTTGGGAGCCTCAGCTGCCTTCTCAGCAACCTTGGTTGCCTCAGCAACTGCACCCTTGGTTGCAACGGGCTCCATGACGAGCTCGATGACTGCCATGGGAGCGTTGTCGCCCTTACGGTTACCGATCTTGATGATGCGGGTGTAACCACCGGGGCGCTCTGCCATTGCCGGAGCAATAACGGTGAAGAGCTCGTGCACGACGGACTTGTCGGTGATGGAACGCAGCACGCGACGGCGAGCAGCCAGGTCGCCCTTCTTACCGAAGGTGATGAAGCGCTCTGCCACCGGACGCAGGCGCTTTGCCTTGGTCAGGGTGGTGGTGATGCGCTTGTGCTGGAACAGCTGCGCCGACAGGTTGTTGAGCATGTGGCGCTCGTGGGTCGGGGAACCGCCGAGGCGGGGACCCTTAGTGGGAGTAGGCATAGTTAAATCTCCATAGTTGCGTTCCCTAACGCCCCAGCAGCGGAGCCTCTTAGGGAATCAAGTTTGACTGATCCCGGTGAAACCGGGTGAACTATTCGGTCGAAATTATTCGCCGGAACCGTCTTCGTCATCAAGCGGGCGTGCAGCAGGCTCGAAACCGGGAGGGGAGTCCTTCAGAGCCAGGCCGAGCTCGATGAGCTTTGCCTTGACCTCGTCAATGGACTTAGCACCGAAGTTACGGATGTCCATCAGGTCAGCTTCACTGCGGGTCACGAGCTCACCCACGGTGTGGATGCCCTCGCGCTTGAGGCAGTTGTAGGAGCGGACGGACATGTTCAGGTCCTCGATCGGCAGTGCCAGATCAGCGGCCATGGACTCGTCGGCGGGCGACGGACCAACTTCGATACCCTCAGCTGCAATGTTCAGCTCACGTGCCAGGCCGAAGAGCTCGACCAGGGTGCTACCTGCAGAAGCAACGGCGTCACGCGGTGCGATGGCTTCCTTGGTTTCGACGTCCAGGGTCAGGCTGTCGAAGTCGGTGCGCTGCTCAACACGGGTCGCGTTCACGCTGAAGGTAACCTTCAGAACCGGGGAGTAGATGGAGTCAACCGGGATACGGCCAATCTCGCCATCGCCGACCTTGTTCTGAGCTGCAGTCACGTAGCCGCGACCGCGCTCGATAACCAGCTCAGCGTTGAAGTTTGCCGAGGCGTTCAGGGTTGCCAGGTGCAGTTCCGGGTTGTGGATCTCCACGCCAGCGGGAACCTCGATGTCGCCTGCGGTCAGTTCACCTTCGCCCTGCTTGCGCAGGTAGGCCACGACGGGCTCGTCGTTCTCAGAAGAGATGGAGAGCTTCTTGATGTTCAAGATGATCTCAGTGACGTCCTCGGTCACGCCGGGAACGGTGCTGAACTCGTGCAGTACACCATCAATGCGGACGCTGGTAACAGCGGCGCCGGGGATAGAGGACAGCAGAGTACGGCGGAGGGAGTTACCCATGGTGTAGCCGAAACCGGGCTCCAGAGGCTCGATGGTGAAGCGCGAGCGGTTGGGCGCTACGACCTCTTCAGTCAGAGTGGGGCGCTGTGCAATAAGCACTTTGTTTCCTTTCGGTGAGCTCCGCTATATGAGCCCACAGGTTGGGGAAAACATATCTTAGGAAGCAGACGGGTGTCTGTACTCTCCGGGTACAGCTCCGTGGAGTGTACCCGTCGAGGGATTAGGTCAGAGACCTAATTAGACGCGGCGGCGCTTCGGGGGACGGCAACCGTTGTGAGCAACGGGGGTAACGTCCTGGATCGAACCGACCTCGAGGCCTGCAGCCTGCAGGGAGCGGATTGCGGTTTCGCGACCGGAACCGGGGCCCTTGACGAACACGTCAACCTTGCGGACGCCGTGCTCCTTGGCGCGGTTTGCAGCAGCCTCAGCAGCCAGCTGTGCGGCGTAGGGGGTGGACTTACGGGAGCCCTTGAAGCCCATGTCGCCAGCGGAGGACCAGGAGATCACTGCACCGGTGGGATCGGTGATGGAGACGATGGTGTTGTTGAAGGTCGACTTGATGTGAGCCTGACCAGCAACGATGTTCTTGCTAACCTTGCGGCGGTTGGTCTTACGAGCTGCCGCAGCGCGAGTCTTGGGAGGCATTTTTGATTCTCCTACAAAGGTTTACTTATACGTTGGTCGGATAGAGATACCCAACAGAGCAACGTGTCTTACTTCTTCTTACCTGCGACGGTACGCTTCGGGCCCTTACGGGTACGTGCGTTGGTCTTGGTGCGCTGACCGTGAACCGGCAGGCCGCGGCGGTGGCGCAGGCCCTGGTAGGAACCGATTTCAACCTTACGGCGGATGTCAGCTGCAACCTCGCGGCGAAGATCACCTTCAACCTTGTAGTTGCCTTCGATGAAGTCACGAAGTGCCACGAGCTCCTGGTCGGTCAGGTCCTTGACGCGGGTGTCAGGGTTGACGCCGGTAGCAGCGAGGGTTTCGTGTGCACGGGTCTTGCCCACGCCGTAGATGTAAGTGAGAGCAACTTCCACGCGCTTTTCGCGGGGAATATCAACTCCAGCGAGACGTGCCATACTGGCTTCTCCTTGTTGTTTTCCAGAGGTCTATAGCATCACTGCCCGGGTTGTTCTGACCCGGTCCCCGGCCTCTGAGTCCGGAGGTATCCGAAGTCGCCTCGTGGGCGTTGCTTCGGAGCGGTGCCTATGACAATTCCGCCCTCTTACGGGGCGACTATGAAGTCAGCTGCTAGGGATTAGCCCTGGCGCTGCTTGTGGCGCGGGTTTTCGCAGATCACCATGACCACACCGTGACGGCGGATCACCTTGCACTTATCGCAGATCGGCTTAACGCTCGGCTTGACCTTCATCGCATTCCTTTTGATTGCAACTTGATTACTGGCGAGATAAGAGGTTCCCTCACTTACGTTGGGGAACTGCGTTATCCCTTTGCACACGATTTAAACGCCGCCAGGGGCGACGTTTATCTCGGGTTTACTTGTAACGGTAGACGATACGACCTCGGGAAAGGTCGTAGGGGCTCAGTTCCACTACTACTCGGTCCTCAGGCAGGATGCGAATGTAGTGCTGACGCATCTTGCCCGAGATGTGTGCGAGAACCTTGTGGCCGTTATCCAGCTCAACACGGAACATCGCGTTGGGCAGAGCTTCAACCACAGAGCCTTCAATCTCGATGACGCCGTCTTTCTTAGCCATATCCTCCGCTAACGTCGGTGCCCGTCGCAGGTGCGGCGGGCAAATGTATCTTCTGTTTGTGAGCTCACCGCGGTGAGGTGCTAAGGCGTTTTAAGGCGCACTTAACACTGGCACAAACAACCAACTGTTAACTCTACGGCAAAGAGCAGGGAAAAACAACCGTGATATTTATGACATCAGGCACTTAAGGTTTAAAAGGAAGAAGCCCCTCCCCCACTTTTGAGAAAGCATTAAGGACTTCCTCGCGTGGGAAAGGGGCACCGTTTATCGGTCAAAGCTCAGTTGCCTAGTCTTCCTTAGCGGCAAGCTGACCGCATGCACCGTCAATATCAGAACCACGAGTATCACGAATAGTCGTCGGAATACCGTGGGCACGCAGACGCTCCACAAAGTTCTGCTCAACGCCCTTACGGGACGCCGTCCACTTCGAACCCGGAGTCGGGTTCAGCGGAATCGGGTTCACATGCACCCAACCGCGGCCGCGCTGCGCCAGCTTCTTACCCAGCAGATCCGCGCGCCAACCCTGATCGTTAATGTCACGAATCAGCGCGTACTCAATGGAAACGCGGCGGCCGGTCGTACGGTAGTAGTCGTACGCAGCGTCCAGGGTCTCATCAACCTTCCAGCGCTGGTTAATCGGGATCAGCTCATCACGCAGCTCATCATCCGGAGCATGCAGAGACAGCGCCAAAGTAATGGGCAGCTTCTCCATCTCAAACTTACGAATACCCGGTACCAGACCCACGGTCGACATGGTCAGACCACGAGCAGAAATGCCGAGGCCCTCGGGCGAAGGGTCAATTAGGCGGTGCACAGCACCCATGGTTGCCTTGTAGTTAGCAAGCGCCTCACCCATACCCATGAAGACAATATTGGAAACACGCAGCGGACGAGTATCCTCAGAACCACCTTCTGCTTCTTCCAAGCCCTTCATCTGCTTCAGGTATCGGGCACCGGCAACGACCTGCTCCACAATTTCCGCAGTGGACAGGTTACGGGTCAAACCCTGCTGACCGGTCGCACAGAAGGGGCAGTTCATGCCGCAACCAGCCTGCGAAGAGATACACATGGTCACGCGGTTGTCGTAGCGCATGATGACGGACTCGATGAGCGCACCGTCAAAGAGGCGGTGCACAACCTTCAGGGTGTCGCCGCCATCAGCTTCAAGAGTGCGGACCGGGGTCAGAAGCTGCGGCATAGCCTGTGCGACCATCTGCTCGCGGTCCTTAGCCGGCAGGTCAGTCATTTCGGCGGGATCGGTGACCAGACGCTCAAAATAGTGCTTAGACAGCTGGGATGCACGGAACGACTGGTAGCCCAGTTCCTTCAGAAATTCGCGGCGGCCAGCCATGTCGAAGTCAGCGATATGCTTGGGCGGCTTCGCGCGGCGCGGCGCCTTCAAGGCAATCTGACCGGGTGCGGGGCGAACGTTCGAGATTTCAACCGCCACCTTGGTCGCAGCGGGTGCGGTTGCTTCGCCGCTGTTGAGAGTTTCGCTCATGGAGCTTCTTCCTTGTGATGTGGATGCTTTCGGATGCGTCATCGCGCATCGAACCGGTTTCACCGGTTTCTTCGGTGGAGGCGGATGTCCCTCCCCTACGCCTCGGGGTGGGATTAGGCGGGGATAGGCACGGGGATTACGCCAAAGCGAGCCAGTTCGCTCGCACCACCATCTTCTGCAGTCAGGACCCAGATACCTTCGCTGTGCACGGCAACCGAATGTTCCCACTGGCATGCGTCGGAGCCATCAACGGTCACAACGGTCCAGTCATCAGAGAGGACCTTGGTTTCGATAGATCCGGTAACAAGCATCGGTTCGATAGCGAAAGCCATACCGGGCTTAATCTTCGGGCCCATGTCACGCACAGCGTAGTTCAGCACATCCGGAGCCATGTGCATCTGTGAGCCGATGCCATGGCCCACATAGTCTTCAATGATGCCGTACTTATCGCCGTATTCTTCGGTCACGTATGCTTCGATAGCCAGACCGATTTCACCGACCTTCTTTGCGGTCGCGAGAGCCGCGATACCGTGCCACATCGCCTCGCGGGTCACGGCAGAGAGCTCTGCGCGTGCTTCGCTCACATTGTCACCGACCAGCACAGTACGTGCCGAGTCGCCGTGCCACTGGCGGTTGGTTGCGGGGTCGATAACGTACGCGCCGCCGTCGATAGAGAGGATGTCGCCGTCCTTGAGCACGTAGTCGCCGGGGATGCCGTGAACGACCTCGTGGTTGACGGAGGTGCATACGGTTGCCGGGTAGTCGTAGTAGCCGTAGAAGTTGGAGGTGCCACCCAGTTCCAGCATGGTGCGTTCAAAAGCGGCGTTCACCTCTGCGGTGGTTACGCCGGGGCGAGCTGCCGCCACTGCCGCATCGAGCGCGCGGCTGGTGATGACGCCTGCACGAGCCATCTGCTGAAGCTGTGCATTGGTTTTAATTTCGACTCGTGCCATTCTGGCTCCTTAGGTGTATGGGGCGGTGCGCCCAAGCTTAGAACTCTACAGACAGCACTGTACCCCCGCAAGTCTTTGTGATGCATCATGCACCTCAAATTGCGGGGGTACAGCAAAAGATTACTTCAGAGCGTCGAGGATGCGCTCGGTGACTTCAGCAATCTCGCCGAGGCCGTTAACTTCCTTGACGATGCCACGTTCGCGGTAGATTGCGATCAGCGGTGCGGTCTCTTCTTCGTAAACCTTCAGGCGGTGACGGATGACCTCTTCGTTGTCATCGGTACGACCCTGCTCTGCTGCGCGGTTGAGCAGACGCTCGACGAGTTCGTCGTTGTCTGCAACCAGCAGGAGAACTCGGTCAATCTTCTCGCCCTTGGCTTCGAGGATGGAGTCCAGCTCGTGCACCTGGGAGGTGTTGCGGGGGTAGCCATCGAGCAGGAAGCCGTTGACGACGTCGCTTTCCTCCAGGCGTGCGCGCACCATGTTGTTGGTGACAGAGTCGGGAACCAGGTTGCCGGAGTCGATGTACGACTTCGCTTCCTTGCCCAGCTCGGTCTCTTCCTTGATGTTCTTACGGAAGATATCACCGGTGGAAATCGCGGGAATCTTCAGCGCTTCAGCGATCTTGACGGCCTGGGTGCCCTTACCTGCACCGGGAGGGCCGACGATGAGCAGACGGTTCATCGGAGCAGTCCTTCGTAGTTTCGTTGTTGGAGCTGAGCGTTGATCTGCTTGAGAGTATCAAGACCAACACCCACCACGATCAGCAGCGAGGCGCCGCCGAACGGGAAATTCTGGTTTGCGTTGAATAGGATAAGCGCTACCAGGGGAATCATGGAAATTACACCCAGGTAAAGTGCGCCAGGCAACGTAATTCGGTTGAGTACGTAGCTGAGGTAACGCGCGGTGGGCTTACCCGCACGGATGCCGGGAATGAAGCCACCGTACTTCTTCATATTGTCCGCTACTTCTACCGGGTCGAAGGTGACCGCCACGTAGAAGTACGCGAAGCCAATAATCATGAAGAAGTAGAGAGCAATGTACAGCGGGTGATCGCCGCGCACCAGGTATGCGTTAATCCAGTTGACCCAGTCCGGCGGGGTGGAGCCGTCGGTGGGGGTGTTGAACTGGGCAATCAGGCCGGGCAGGGTCAGCAGGGAGGAGGCGAAGATCAGCGGGATCACGCCGGCCATGTTGACCTTCAGCGGGATGTAGGTGCTGGTGCCGCCAATGGTGCGTCGACCAATCATGCGCTTTGCATACTGCACGGGGATACGGCGAACGGACTGTTCCACGTAGACCACGGCAAGCATGACCAGCAGGCCAATACCGCAGACAGCCGCGAAGATACCCCAACCGTGGGTGCGCTGGATGGAGCCCAGAGCGCTCGGGAAGGAGGAAGCGATGGAGGTGAAGATCAGCAGGGACATACCGTTGCCGACGCCACGCTCGGTAATCTGCTCACCCATCCACATGATGACGGTGGTACCTGCACACAGGGTGACGATAATCAGCAGGATGTGCAGTACGTCGTCCTGGGGGATGATGCCCGGGCAGTTACCCAGCAGAACGCCAGAGCGTGCCATCGAGACGATGGTGGTTGCATTCAGCAGAGCGAGGGCAATGGTCAGGTAGCGGGTGTACTGGGTGAGCTTTGCCTGACCCTGCGCGCCCTCATCGTGCAGCTCCTGGAATCGCGGGATGACCACGCGTAGCAGCTGGATGATAATGGACGCGGTAATGTACGGCATCACGCCGAGGGCAAAGATCGAAAGCTGCAGCAGTGCGCCACCACTGAAGAGGTTGACGATATCGTAGACGCCACCGCTTGTAACATTGGCGTTCAGACACTGCTGTACATTTCCGTAGGAAACGCCTGGCGCGGGGATGAAAGTGCCCACGCGGTACAGCACAATCATTGCCAGGGTAAACAGCAGCTTACGCCGCAAATCGGCGGTCTTGACGACTCGCCCGAATGCGCTCAGCACATGTCCTCCTGTAAGTCTATGGGGCGCCCATCCCTCTCAAAGAATTTTAGGGCGCAGTAAACACATCTTCCAGTCTATCGTGTTTGGAGCGGGTAACGATAACTCCCTAGCAGATTATGTAGCTTTTATATTCTCTTAGCGTGATTTTTGAACGCCAAATGTGGCGCACACCAAGCGTTCAAATATACGAATACAGGAATATACCCCGTTGTGAGTCTTTCCGAGCAGCAAAAAGCCCCCGCCGTACAGTGTACGGACGGGGGCTTTCTCGTCTTGAAGACTACTTAACGGTTACAGAACCGCCAGCGGCCTCGATCTTCTCAATAGCGGAAGCCGATGCCTTGTCGACAACAACGTTCACCTTGACGGAGATTTCGCCGTTGCCCAGAACCTTCACGAGCTCGTTCTTGCGAACGGCACCCTTAGCAACCAGTGCCTCGACGGTGACGTCGCCACCGTTGGGGAACAGTTCCTGGATGCGGTCCAGGTTAACAACCTGGTACTCGGTGCGGAAGGGGTTCTTGAAGCCGCGCAGCTTCGGCAGGCGCATGTGCAGCGGCAGCTGGCCGCCTTCGAAGCCTGCACGAACCTGGTAACGTGCCTTGGTACCCTTGGTACCGCGACCTGCGGTCTTACCCTTGGAGCCTTCACCGCGGCCAACGCGGGTCTTTGCCTTGTGGGCACCCGGTGCCGGGCGCAGATCGTGAATCTTGATAGCTTCTGCCATCTTTACTTGACCTCCTCAACCTTCACCAGGTGAGCAACGGTGTTAACCATGCCAACGGTGACGGGGTCAGCAGTGCGGACTACCTTGTTGCCGGGGCGCTTGAGGCCCAGGGAACGCAGGGTGTCGCGCATGTTCTGCTTCTGACCAACATAGGACTTGACCTGGGTGATTTCCAGCTTTGCGTCGCTGGGCTGAATACGCTTGGCCATTACTACGCACCTGCCTTTTCAGACTTGGTGTTGCGCAGGTAGCTGGGGATAACCTCATCGGTGGGCAGGCCACGGCGGGCTGCCACTGCCAGGGGCTCCTCGAGCTCCTTGAGTGCTGCAACAGTTGCGTGAACGATGTTGATCTGGTTGGAGGAACCGAGCGACTTGGACAGCACGTCGTGAATGCCTGCGCACTCGAGTACTGCACGCACGGGGCCACCTGCGATAACACCGGTACCAGCGGTTGCCGGGCGGAGCATCACAACGCCTGCAGCTGCCTCACCCTGCACACGGTGCGGGATGGTGCGGCCTTCGATGCGGGGAACGCGGAAGAAGTTCTTCTTTGCTTCCTCGACACCCTTGGAGATTGCTGCGGGAACTTCCTTAGCCTTACCGTAGCCAACGCCGACCAGGCCGTTACCGTCACCAACGACGACCAGTGCGGTGAAGCTGAAGCGACGACCACCCTTGACGACCTTGGAAACGCGGTTGATGGTCACAACGCGCTCGATGTACTTGTCCTTCTCCTCCTCGCGAGCGCGGTTGTTACGGCGCTCACCACGGCCACGACGCTCGCCGCGGTTGTTGCGGCGCTCCTCGCGCTGGTTGGAGGTCTCAGCGGTTTCAGCTACTACTGCTTCGCTCACCTGAGTTTCCTTTACGTTCTGCTCGCTCATTAGAGTGCAAGACCTCCCTCGCGTGCACCGTCAGCAACGGCTGCAACACGGCCGTGGTACTTGTTACCACCGCGGTCGAACACGACTGCCTCAACACCAGCTGCCTTGGCGCGCTCTGCTACGAGCTCACCAACGCGCTTTGCCTTAGCGGTCTTGTCCAGGTCAGCTGCACGCAGCTCTGCTTCCATGGTGGAAGCGGATGCCAGGGTTACGCCCTTGACATCGTCGATAACCTGAACGAACATGTGACGGGTCGAACGGGTGACGCACAGGCGCGGACGCGCAGCGGTACCCGAAACGTACTTGCGGATGCGAGCGTGACGACGTGCACGCTGCGCTGCCTTCGACTTGATAGCCATGTTTACTTACCAGCCTTTCCGACCTTGCGGCGGATGTGCTCACCTGCGTAGCGAACACCCTTACCCTTGTAGGGATCGGGCTTACGCAGACCACGAATGTTTGCTGCAACCTGACCAACGAGCTGCTTGTCGATACCCGACACGGTCAGCTTGTTAGCACCCTCCACTGCGAAGGTAATACCCTCGGGAGCGGTGATGTTGATCGGGTGGGAGTAGCCCAGAGCGAACTCCAGGTCGTTACCCTTCGGGGTCACACGGTAACCGGTACCAACGATTTCCAGCTTCTTTTCGTAGCCGGAGGTAACGCCGATAATCAGGTTCTGAATCAGGGTACGAGTCAGACCGTGCAGCGAGCGAGACAGGCGCTCGTCGTTCGGACGAGATACAACGATCTCGTTTTCGTTCAGAGCCACGGTGATGGGGGAAGCTACCTTGTGGGAGAGCTCGCCCTTCGGGCCCTTAACGGTAACCAGGTTGCCATCGACCTTAACCTCAACGCCGGCGGGAACCGAGATGGGGAGACGTCCAATACGTGACATTATTCTCTTCCTTTCTCTTCTAACCGACTACCAGATGTAAGCGATGACTTCGCCGCCCACGCCCTTCTTCGCAGCCTGCTTGTCAGTGAGCAGACCCGAAGAGGTGGACAGGATTGCGATGCCGAGGCCACCCAGAACCTGGGGCAGGTTGGTGGACTTTGCGTAGGTACGCAGGCCCGGCTTGGAAATACGACGCACGCCAGCGATGGAACGCTCGCGGGACGGACCGTACTTGAGGACGAGGGTCAGGGTCTTGCCGACCTTTGCATCCTCAACCTTCACGTCGGCGATGTAGCCCTCAGCCTTCAGGATCTCAGCAATGCGAGCCTTCAGCTTGGAGTAGGGCATGGATACGGTGTCGTGGTATGCGGAGTTTGCGTTACGCAAACGGGTCAGCATATCTGCGACCGGATCAGTCATAGTCATTGTGGGCTTTAGCCCTTCCTCGTTGTGGTTTCCCTACCCCGCGGTAACGGGGTCTGGACCTACAACGTAGTCGTTAGTTGGTCTTGAACGGGAAGCCCAGTGCCTTCAGGATTGCACGGCCTTCTTCGTCGGTCTTCGCGGAGGTCACCACGGTGATGTCCATACCACGCACGCGGTCGATCGAGTCCTGATCGATTTCGTGGAACATGGACTGCTCGGTCAGACCGAAGGTGTAGTTACCATTACCGTCGAACTGGCGGTCCGAGAGGCCGCGGAAGTCGCGGATTCGGGGCAGTGCCAGGGTGACGAGGCGGTCCAGGAATTCCCACATGCGGTCGCCACGCAGGGTGACGTGTGCGCCGATGGGCATACCTTCGCGCAGCTTGAACTGTGCGATGGACTTCTTAGCGCGGGTAACAATCGGCTTCTGACCGGTGATTGCGGTGAGATCGCGGATTGCGCCGTCCATGAGCTTTGCGTCGCGAGCTGCCTCGCCAACACCCATGTTTACGACGACCTTAACGATCTTCGGGGTCTGCATGACGTTCTCGTACTTGAACTCTTCCTGCAGAGCGGGAACGACGACCTCAGCGTACTTGGTCTTGAAGCGGGGGGTGATCTTGGTTTCGGTCATTAGATGTCCTTACCCGAACGCTTAGCAACGCGCACGCGAACGGTGCGCTCCTTGCCGTCACGCTCTACAGTCTCGAGGCGGAAACCAACACGGGTCGGCTTCTTGGTCTCGGGGTCAACAATCGCAACGTTAGAAACGTGGATCGGTGCCTCAACCTTCTGAATGCCGCCTGCTGCGCCGGTCAGGGGGTTAGCCTTGGTGTGCTTGGTGACGACCTTGACGCCCTCAACAATCACGCGGTTTTCCTTGGGGAGAACCTTCAGAACCTTGCCCTGCTTGCCCTTATCTGCACCGGAAATAACCTGAACCAGGTCGCCGGACTTGATCTTAGCCATGAATTAGAGCACCTCCGGAGCCAGCGAAACGATCTTCATGAACTTCTTGTCGCGAAGCTCACGACCCACGGGGCCGAAGATACGGGTACCACGGGGATCACCATCAGTGTTCTTCAGGATCACTGCGGAGTTCTCGTCGAACTTGATGTAGGAGCCGTCGGGACGACGGGTTTCCTTCTTGGTGCGGACGACGACTGCCTTGACAACGTCACCCTTCTTTACGGTACCGCCGGGGATTGCATCCTTGACGGTTGCGACAATGATGTCGCCAATGCCTGCGTAGCGACGCGAGGAACCACCGAGAACACGGATGGTCAGGATTTCCTTCGCACCAGTGTTGTCGGCGACCTTCAGTCGCGACTCCTGCTGAATCATATTTCTCCTGTCGTCTCGCCGGTTCCGACTCGCTTTAGGCGCGAGCCAGCCTTGCGGAACATTTTTACGGGATTGGTTGACGCCCCGGGCCCCAACTCTATGGAAGGGGTTAGCGGAAACGCCTGGGGCAAACCCATGCCAGAAGCATTTGGACCCGCGTGAAGCGGGCGTATCCCACCCGTAAATAGCGGCATTATGCACTGGCACGAGAAGCCCGTGGTTGTGCGGCTATTTGGATACAGCCACACAGTCTTAACACTGTACAGGAAGCAGGTATGTAGCGCAAGAGTTTGCCGACTATGATTTCAGTCTCCTCCACCCTATCTCTGGGGATAGCCGGGCTTAGAGAGCAAAAACCCCATACCCCACATCACCATCGATTGAGAAGGCCCCTTATTTGACACTTAAAGCAGGAGGCCCCTTCGTGTAGTTCCTGACGCATAAGAAACTGAAGGGGCCTCGAGAAATCTATCAAACAATGTGTCAAACAAAGAAGATAGATATTAATATTTTACTACGCTTTAATGTCCCTCCACGACAGACTTGCCGCAGTACTGGCAAGAGACCACCCCGGTCCTACTCCCCACCTCTCAGACATACGCACAGTGCTAGAGCGCGGCTAGAGCGCGGCACGCACTACGTTGATATATCAGCTGCTCTCAGTCGCTCTTCACTCATCAGCTAGGGCATATATACTTTCGCGATACCGTCACGAACGATAGGGCGAGGAGGTTCTCCCGGTCGAGTCTCTTCTGCTGCCTCGTAGTATTCGCCAGAGTTAGCATCCAGCACGTAGGGAACCTCAACTGCTGGGTAGTCTCCTGCTTTATCGATAACAATGACACTCCCGTCCTTCAGCAGAACCTGGTGATTAATGCGGGTGGGGGCCACCTGCACGGTGTCAATAATGGCTCGATTGAGCGTATTGATGACAGTAATAGTTCCGCCACCAGCAACTGCCGCCTCCCCCTTGCCCCCGAAATCAGCAACATAGAGCAGGTGACGTTCTGCATCGAGCAAGATATCGGTGGGCATTTTGCCGAACGGAAGATAAGCGAGGTGCTCACCCTCAAAGCTCAGAACATACAGACCGCCATTCTTACCCTCGCGCCCTTGTGCAGAGACATATAGTTCACCACGCGACGAGTCAGTCTCCACACCGTGTACACCGACTGGAATATTGGCGTCTTCCCCACCAATCACGGGTAGCTTGCGTGTAAGCTCCCAGGTATTCATATCCACAACCCAGATTTCATCTCGCATAATATTCGGGATGTACAGGAGGCTACGGGATTCATCCGCTACGGGTCCTAGCAGCATGGTGGGACCTTCCCCTTGAAGGGCACCGACCTTACGCCCCCCTTCTGCGTTGGGCGCAGAAATCACTTGGTAACCGCCCATGCCGGTAACGAGCACGGCACCGCTGGGTGCGACGTACAGCTCACGCGGAGTCAGCATCTCTACTCCTAGAGCGAGAGAATCCCATACGAGCGATATGTCCTTTTGGGAGTATGCGGTAACCGAGTTTGTGCGGGTTCCTCCGGTCCAGAGAAGCCCCCGTTCATTGTCTGCGGCTAGCCCATAGGCAGCTTGAACCTGGAAGAGGTGTGCTAGTTCGGGGTTATTTTCCGGGATAACGGGCAGAGTAGCCGTCTGCTCAATCTGCAGGGTATCCGCGTTTATGCGAGCAATTGTGGCGCAGAGAGTGCCGTGGGTCTTTGTGTGGTTATAGCTTCCACTTACAAAAAGAACGTTCTCTTCAGGGTTGTATGCCACTTGATATTGGCCAGCAAGTCCCGCGGAACGATCCACGGAAAAACGCTTAGCATCCGGCACGTTCTTCTGCTCTTCTCCTGCGACAGGGGGAACCATAAGTATCTCCAGAGTTGTGTAGTTTGGAGGCTAGCTCACCTTATATTTTGCGGGCTTAGCATCCGGAGCTTTCTGCTGTACATCTTACGCTTTGCCCACCATTTTTGAGGCTTTTCTAGCGCAGTCAATGCACTGCGTCTTTCATCCTCAAGAGGTCCTATATTGGCATCCTGAGCTGTTTTCCCCTCCAGCTCTGAGCGGGGCAAATTTACCCCATAAAAGCTTTACAATCTAAACATAATTAGCATGAAAGACATATATCTAGAGCTATCGGCATCTTCTAGAACTAAAAGACTTATATCGAGTCGACCAGAGCCATAGATTTTGTAATATTTCTTCACCTCTGACCCCCTCAAAACAGCGTTCTGAAAAAATCTGCTTAAAAATTTAGAAATTAAGGGTTGTTTTTTCAAAAATCAAGTTTTTTAGCAAAAATCGCGATTCAAGGTGCGAAAATCAGCGAGATGTACCATAATAGAAGAGACGCATGCGTCAAATAAGAGGTTCGGTCCTTATCGGACAGATTTCTTGGGTCCCTTTTTCCTCGCTAATCCGTTTGTCTAGGGACCGAACCTCGCTTTGACACTAAACCCGCACTTCGGTGCGGGTTTTCTTCGTATTTGAGGTGTTAGAATCCCGCACTTCATTCTTCAGGCTGTTAACTCGTCAAATAAGGGCGGGCGAGCGTAAAGGGTGCGCTTCACCCTTCCTCCGCTTCTCTTCCGCTCTCCCCCGCTGCTACTTCTGATCCTGGTCTAGGCCTTCCGCTCGAATACAGACGTATAGGCAAAACGAAAGGGGCGGTACCCATCGGTTCGATGGATACCGCCCCTTTCCGCGCGTATCGGCAGTTTCAGAGAGTCAAGCGGGTTCTTGAATATCTAGCAGAGCCCGCTCTACCTCTTTCGCTATCGCCAAGCGGTAGTATCGTGAGCTGCCGTGGGGTACGGGCTATGCCTTGCGGCGACGTGCTACCAGCACAGTTGCGCCAACGACCAGGGCAAGAACGCCGATTCCTGCAGCAACGACGACGCCCGAAGCACCGGTGTTAGCCAGCGAAGACTTCGAGGAGCTCGAAGCGGTGGAGCCGTTGTTGGAAGATGCTGCGTTCTGCGACGAAGAGCCGGAGGTCTTCGGTGCAGTGCTGTCCTTCTTCTGAGCCTCAGACTTCAAAGAATCCGCGGGAGCCTTGGACTGATCCTTAGCGTTTTCCTTTACCTGTTCCTTGGAGTCTGCCGGTGCGGAAGGCGCCTCAGAGGGGTTAGTTACAGGTGCATTAGCCGATTCGGATGCCTTCGGTGCAGGTGCCTGGTTGTCGATGCTGAAGGTGTATTCTGCAGCCACACCACCGCGTACGTTATCGTTCTCTGCCAGGGAACCGGAGAGCAGGTAGATAGCAACGCTATCGCCGGTCTTCAGCTCTTCAGTCAGGTTAGAGTTTGCCACGGTGGGGCGGTCGATGGTTGCGGTGAAGTTACCGTTTTCGTCCGCCTTGATGTATGCCCAGATGCCTGCGCTATTGCCTTCAACGCCTTCGAGCTTGGGCTCTTCCTTCGGAGAAATAGCGCCCTTATTCAGCTTGACTGCGATAACGGAGCCCTTACCGTCCAGAGTCTTGAAGCCTTCACCGCGGAAGGTCAGCTTCTGGCCATCCCAGGTCTTGGGGAAGTAGACCTTAGCGCCGTCCTTGTACTCGTGTACAACTTCGTTGGACTCTGCACTCTCGGAGGGTGCCGGGGTGCTGGGTTCGGGCTTAGCAGACTCGCTCGGAGCCGGGGTAGTCGGCTCAGGCTTAGCAGACTCACTCGGAGCCGGGGTGGGCTGTTCGCTATCCGGCAGGCTCAGCTTAGTGCCGGCAGGGTAAGTGGTAGTCACGCCAGAAGGAGTAGCAGCGACCTGGGTGGTTTCTGCCGGTGCGCAGGTCTCAGCGGTGTCTGCCTTCTTCTCTGCAACAGTTGCGGAGAGCGCTTCACCACCGCGAGGAGTGTCACCTTCAACAATGGAGCCGGAGAGCAGGAAGACCGATACTTTATCGCCGCTCTTCAGATTTTCCGTCAGGTTGGAGTTCTCGGTGGTCGGGTACGGCAGTTCAGCGGTGAAGTTACCGTTTTCATCTGCCTGGATGTACGCCCAAACACCTGCGCTGTTGCCCTCAACGCCGTTGAACTTCGGCTCTTCCTTCGCGGAGATACGGCCCTTGTTCAGCTTGACAGCGAGCACGGAGCCCTTCGAACCGTCCTGAGTCTTGAAACCTTCACCGCGCAACTTCAGGGTTTCACCGGTGGTCCAGTCCTTCACAGCGTAGAGCTTAGCGCCGTCAGCGTAGGTCTTCACCAGTTCTTCAGAAGCAGCCTGTGCTGCCGGCTTTGCGGTGGTTTCAACGGTGGTGCTGATCTTAACCATGACGCCGGGAGTAATCGGGGAATCTGCGTTGTCCTTGCCCTTGGGCTCGGTGCTAGAGGTACGGTATTCGCCGGTGGTCTTATCGATGGTGTAGTTCGTTTCGATGGCGGAAGCGCCTTCGATGCTACGTGCTACAGCGTATGCGCTGCCGTCTGCAGTCACCAGAACATCATTCGCACCGCTGGTTGCGCCGGTGGACACCTGAGACACAACGGTGCCGGTACGTGCGTCAACAACGCCGACGTTACCGGTACCATAATCGGTCACGTACAGCAGGTCGCGGGCTTCGTCAGAGGTGATGGCAAGAGCCTGGGTACCGAAAGGAATGGTCTTCTTGTAGGCACCGGTTTCCAGGTCGTAGACGGTGATACCAGAGTTAGTGCCCTTACGGTCACCCTGGGAGCTGACGTAGATTTCCTTCAGAGACTTGTCGATGGTGACGTCAGAGGCGTTCAGGTCGGCTTCAGCATTGTCCTTGTGCAGCTGAATGGTCTTCTCGACCTCGTAGCTCTTGGTATCAATCACCTTCACGGTGCCGGCGCTCAGCGAGGGCACGTAGAGCTTACCGTCGGCGGAGTCCACGTGCATGTTCATTGCGATGTCCGATTCGCCCTTGGCATCGGTGAATTCAATCTTCTTAACCAGAGCGTGCAGGGTGGTGTCGAAGACGCTAATGCCGCCGGAGCCAGAGACAAAGACCTTGCCGCTGGAGGGATCGATGCGTACCTCGCGCGGGTGGTTGACCTCGCCTTCTGCGCTGCTCCAGATAATCTTATTGGTCGCGGGGTCGAAGACAGATACCTTGTTGACGCGGGTCTGGGTAACCCATACGTATCCGGTTGCTTCGTCGTAGGCAATACCGTAGGGAGATTCGATCTGCTTACCGGTCGGTGCGGTAGCGCCACGTGCGGTGAAGTCGGTGGTCGGGAACTGGTAGACAGTGGAGAGGCTCGGGGTGGATCCAACGTTCCAGGTGCCGACACCACCGGTCAGTACCGGCGGGCGGCCGGAAGAGAAGGAGGTGTAGAGGGAGGAGGTTGCCGCCGAGTATGCCAGCTGGTACTGGCCGGGCAGGCCCTGGTACTGGGTAGCGCTCACTGCGATGTGGCGGCATTCCTCAGCAGAGGTCTGGGAGTTTCCTCCGGGGACAGAAGCGGAGACGTTTGCCGCAAAGGTAGCGGGAACCGCAGCGAAAGAACCTGCGACAACGGAAAGTGCGCCAGCAATGGCGAGCAACTTACGTGAAGGCTTGGGTGAAGAAGTCATGCTGATCCTCGATGATATGTAGTGGTACTTCTCCAAAGGTCGTGCAACCTCCGGAAGATGCATAGCTAACCCCCTAATGATTAGGCAAGGCTAGACTAAGCAACTATAAAGTTGATAATAAGTGCCTCACTAGGTTATTTTCAAGCAGCTTTTATCAGCGCCCACGCTTCTTACGACTCTTTTAGCCACCGTTGCTATCCTCCCTAAAGCCCCGTATACCCGCTCCACAAGGGGATTTCTTCCTCCAGCTCAAGCTACGTGTCTCTTTGATAGCGCCCTGTCCGGCAAAAGTGACCACTTTTCTATGTGACATCTTCAAAAGTTTTATGACAAATATTTATTCGGCATTTCATGACTTCTGT
>NZ_CAJZIE010000036.1:0-22867 GCF_916049665.1 uncultured Rothia sp.
TACACGGCTCTGAACACTCTTTCCCTACACGACGCTCTTCCGATCTGGTGCCGCTTATGTGCGGCTGATTATTTACCGCCGATTATTTGCCGTCCGCGTAGTTGCGCACCCGCGCCACCGACACCGGAAAATCAACCGGCACCCGACCGAAGAGCAGACGTGCCGCCTCCGCAGCGCCCTCACGCACAATACGCTCCACGCGATCCGCCTCCAGCTCGGGACCGCACAGCAGAAGCTCATCGTGCAAAAAATACACAATGCGGGTGCGCATCGGCATACCAAAAATTCGCTCCGACAACAGGCGAGAACGCACCGCGCCCATCCAGCACAGAGCCCACTCAGCCGCCGTACCCTGCACAATAAAATTGCGGGTCATACGCCCGTGCGCACGTGCAGTCGACACCGCACGCGACTCAGCCGCCGGCGAAGACCGATCAGCCACAATCTCACGGAAACGCTCATCCACCGGCGGGGAGGTACGACCCAAAAAAGTCGTCACCTGACCGCCCGCCTCACCAATGCGCGCGGCACGCTCCGTAAAGTCCATCGCCTGCGGAAAAAGCGCCGCCACATGCGGCAACAGGGCACCAATCTCACCGCTGCGGCCGCCATACATAATCGCCAGCATACCCACCTTCGCGTGGGAACGCTCCGTCAAACCCACACCCTTCAGGCGCGCCAACTCGGCAATACCCGCATACAGGTCAGCGCCACGACCCGCCGAAGCGAGCGCCTCATCACGACTCAACGCCGCCAGAATACGAGGCTCAATCTGCGATCCATCCGTCACCGTCAGCACCTGACCCTCCGGCGCCTGCACCGCCTGACGAATCTCCGCAGGCAGCTGCAACGCACCACCGCCGGAAGCACCCCAGCGCCCCGTCGCGGCGCCGCCCACCTCAAGATGCGGGCGGAACGCACCCTCAGAAACCCAGGTATCAGCCCACGTCCAGCCGTTAGCAGTCCAAATACGGTACAGCTTCTTATAGCGCAAAATCGGGTCAATCAGCGCCCAACGCTTTTCCCGCTGAGCCGGAATCGCCTCCGCCCAACTCTTCAACTCCCACGAACGCGTAGACTTCACCGAAACCCCCGCAGACTGCAAAGCACGCAAAAGATCCTGCGGCGAATCCGGGTTCAACGACGGCATAAACAGCATGCGCTGAATCTGCTCCGCCAACTCCTGCATCTTCTGCGGACGCTCCCCAGGCACCGGACGCGGACCCAATAACTCGCACAGATGCTCATGATGCGCCTGCACATTAAACGGGATGCCGTAATAACCAATCTCAGCCGCCACCAGCGCACCGGCAGACTCCGCCGCCGCCAAAAGACGCAACCGCTCCGGGTGCCTCGACTCGCTAATAGCGCGCGCCTGCGCCAGCCACTCACGCATCAGCACACGCACCACCGGATGCTCCGGCAGCAGAGTCACCGGGCCCGCCGCCAACTGCGGGGCAAAAGGCTCATGAGGCGCCGCCTCCAGGAAATTCGGGGAGGAATCGGTGGGGGAGGAATCGGCGGGTGCGGCGGAAGAGGTAGCGGGAGCACTCAAAAAATCAGTGCCGAACAGCTCCTCCTGGCCCTGAATCTGCCGCGCCACCGGCAGATACCCCTGAGGCTCCACCGCCTCACGCACATCAGAAAGATCTAGCACCGAGCTGTACTCCACAAAACCGCTCGGATGCGTAGCGGCAGTCGCCAAAATTCGCTGCACCAGACGCAAATCATGGCACAGATGCACCCGCACCCCGCGGCGCAGAAGCAGTGGGTCAACGTGGCGGGTATCAGCCCAAATCCAGCGGGGAAAACGCGCCTGCGCCGAATCTGCCGCTTGCCGCTCTACCTCTCGCACATACGCCGGAAGATTTGCCGCACTCACCCGATCCGCCCGCGTAATCCGCGGAATAAAGGTCGGGTCCTGCAACTGCTCAGCGGTCGGCGCCGAAAAATGAAAAGCACCCCACGAGGTCACCGGCTGAGCACCGCGCGGGGACGCACCCGCGGCAATAGCCGACGTGACCGGGTGCGCGGGGGTGCCGGTCTGGGCGGTAATACCCGCGCCGGTGGCAGGACTGAGCAGAACGTACATTCTTCCATTATCGAGGATGTGTCGGTAGAACGGGTGGTGCGTGGTTATCACCAGAATGTACGAGTGGTTTGTCATAAAAGCGCCGGATGCGTGCGTTTTGTTCGTTTGAGGTGCGTGCATCGTGGATATTTCGGGGTGCGCGAGGAGTTATCCACAGAACGCTCATTCTCATAAAAATTCGGGGCGGGCGCAATGCTCTCCTAGAGCCATGAACCCCACCAGCAATCCCGCCAGCAACACTGGTAGTCCCAATGGCTACCCGACCAGCGCCGTGCAGAGTCTAAACACGCAGAGCCCAAGCACGCAGGCGCAGGGAACGAATCGACAGGGCGCACAGAATGCGGGTGCCCAGAATACCGGTGCGCACTCACTGCCCGCACTGCTCATCCCCGAAGACTACCGCGCCCGCGCCGTCGCCCTGCACGCCCGCGAGCTAATCCTGCGCTCGCCGCAGATGAGCGCTATCGCCCTGAACGGTTTTAGCGGTGGATTTGGCGCCGGGTTCAGCGCCGGTGTCGAGAAGGCAGAGGAGCGCGCGCCCGCAGAGGGTGCAATCGCCGCGGGCAGTGCGGCCCCCGCGGGCAGCGTAAACGCAACGAGTGGTGCGAGCGGTGGACTGCTCCAGGATTCCCAGCCCCTCCGCGAGATTCTCGAAAACGCCGTGGACGAGGCAATCTGCGCCATCGACGGCGGATACCCGGGGAATGCCTTGGGGAATGCTCTGGGGAACGCGAGCACAGACGGAACTGGTCTAGCAAAACCCCGAAGAATCCGCCCCAAAACTGTGCCGCCCACGCCCGCCTCCTGGAGCTACCCCAGCGTGGAATATGTGCCCGTCAACCGGCAGACCGCGCTGCGCTACCTCGCCGCGGAACTCTACGGCCTCGGCGCTCTGGATTTGCTCCTCGACGAGGGGCAACGCGCCGGAACCATCACCGATATTTACGTGAACTCACCCTGCGACATCTGGGTGGGCATCAACGGAACCACCCGCCCCGTAGCGCTGAGCCTCGGCAATGAACGGCGCGTGCGCGACCTTGCCGAGCGGCTCATCCGCAGGCACGGCGGGCAGCTGGACGCCGCGCATCCGGCGGCTGACATCAGCGACGAGCACGGTCGGCGAATCCACGCGATTATCCCGCCGCTGAGTGAACGCACCCGGCTATCCGTTCGCCTGCCCGCCCGCGAGCGCCCCACCCTGGCGCAGCTGCAGACCGCGGGGCTGTGCGATGAGGTGACCGCCGCCTACCTGCGCCGCATGATTGCCGAACGCCGCGGGTTCCTGATTAGCGGCGGTACCGGTACCGGCAAAACCACGCTACTCAACGCCCTGCTGGGTCTGTGTACGCCGCAGGAGCGCCTCATTCTGCTCGAAGACACCCCGGAACTCGCGCCACAACATGAGCAGGTGATCGCCCTCAAAACCCGTGCCGCGAACTCCGAAGGTGCCGGCGAAATTGGGCTGGGTGAGCTCATTGTGCAGGCGCTGCGCATGGGCCCGGATCGGCTCGTCGTGGGTGAGTGCCGCGGTGCGGAGGTGGTGCACCTGCTGACCGCCATGAATACCGGCCACCGCGGTGCTGGAACGACCCTGCACGCCAATAGTGCGCAGGCGGTGCCCCTGCGTTTGTGCGCCCTGGGTGCGCTCGCTGGACTGGATAGTAGAACGGTCGCTCTACATACGGCGACGGCTTTTGAACGCATTATTCACCTAGAACACCGGGACGGACGCCGCCGCATCGAGGGTATTTACAGTCTGCACCCCGCAGTTGAGGGGAGTGAAGAGTACCTGCAGGTCAGGCGCATTTCTGTCGAATCCAATGTTGGGTACTAGTCCCCGAAATGGGGGAAACGGAAAACGTGAAAGGAGGAAGCAATGAAGCAGAAAGAGAAGAGCGGCGGAAGCCTTCGTGAGCGCTGGGTTGAGTGTATCGCCGGGCCCGCCAGTGCCGAGGAAATGCGCATGTGGCCGCTCAT
This sequence comes from uncultured Rothia sp., assembly GCF_916049665.1. GTDB lineage: Bacteria > Actinomycetota > Actinomycetes > Actinomycetales > Micrococcaceae > Rothia. The sequence goes on from NZ_CAJZIE010000036.1 coordinate 4,070, forward strand.
GCTACGCACCCTCGCCCTGAACCTGCGCGCCGGTATTCCTCTGCAGGAGGCGGTGCACGCCAACCCGGGCTCCGGGCAGCTCGGGGAGAGCGAACCGGTGCCGGGCACTGGGAAAATGCTCGCGAAGAAAACCGCCGCGAAGAAAGGCACCCGCCCCCGACGAGGGCGAAGCTCCTCGCCCCTCTCCGAAGACTACGGGCACAAGCGATGCGCCGAAGACATCCGCCGCTTCACGCAGGCACTCGCCACGGTCACCTCCTGGGGTGCCCCCGCGCACCTCGCCTGCGCACAGCTCCTCGAAAGCAACACCCGGATGCGCCCGCACAGCCGCGAACGCCTGCACGACCTGCAGTTGAGTCTGCGTATGAGCGAGAGTGCCGGTGCTCCGCTCGCCACGAGCCTGGAACGCGCCGCCGAACACGCCGAAGAACGCATCGACGCGCTCCTGGGAAGGCAGAGCGCCCTCGCCGCGCCGCGCGCCACCGGCAGAATCCTCTCCTGGCTACCGCTGCTCGGCCTGGGGTTGGGAGTGCTCATGGGAAGCGACCCCGTGGGCGTGCTGACCGGCTCCATTCTCGGTGCGCTCACCGGCTTGTTCGGGTTGGGGCTTGCCTTCGCCGGGCGACGCTGGACCGCCGTGCTCGTGCATCGGGCTGAGGTGGAGAGCGCGGCAAGTGATGGCGCCGAACAAATTGCGAACGTGCCGCCCGTTGATACCGCCCTGGTGCTGGAACTGCTCGCCGCGCAGCTACGCGCCGGGCTTGCACCGCTCGCCGCCCTGGGCACTCTCGCCGAGGCGCTCAACAGCCGACCGCTGCACACGGTCTGTCAGCGCCTCCAGGTGGGCAGTGGCTGGGGGAGTGCCTGGTCTGGGTCTGCGGCGGGAACCTTCGGCGAGCTGCGGGATGCGCTCGCTCCCGCCTACACGGGTGGTGCACCCAGCACGGCGCTACTACTCTCTCTTGCAGATGCGCACCGCCTCAGCGAGCGCCGCGCGGCAGAACGCGCCGCCGGAAAGCTCTCCGTGGCGCTCGTGGTACCCCTCGGGCTGTGCTCGCTGCCCGCCTTTATCTGCCTGGGTATTGTGCCCATCCTCATTTCGCTGCTACCCACGCTGACTAGCTAAAGAAGCAAGCCCATAAGAGCTACTGACTAGCTGAAATGCCGAAAGTTTAGATCCTCGCCCTTCTGCCAAGAATGCAGACGAGCACCCACCCCGCCCCGAATGACCGGGGCACAACGAAAGGAAAACCAATGACGAACACCCTCTGCGAAGCAATCCGCCATGACCTGCACCCGGGTGGTACTCCGGTTACTGCCCCGGTTGGCGCTCCGGCTGAGATTCAGCCCGCCGCGCCCGGTGCCGTACAGGGCGCTGAAACCCAGACCATTCTGGGTCCCGTGCCGCTATCCGTTGCCATCGCAACGACCATGAAACAGCTGCGCGAAGAATGCCCCGAGCTTTTTACCGATACCGAACTTTCCACCGGTGCTGAGCATAACCACACCGGTCCCAGGATTGACCCTCACGAAATGGAGATTGATATGAACACCGACCGCCTGAGCCCCGAGCAGGCGCTGACCATTGCCCGCGCGCTCGCCGAGGGCTGCACCCTGGACGAATGTGGCGCGACCTGCCGCAGCCTGGGTGAGCACGCGCCCGGCTGTGCCGAATACGTGCCCGCTGAAGGCGATGAAAAGGCGCCCGCTGAGCGTGCCCCCGCGGGTGATCCGGAGGAGGGCGCCTCCACCGCGGAGTACGGCATTGTGATGCTCGCGGCGGTCGGCTTTGCGGGTCTGCTGGTGCTGATTCTCAAGTCCGATGAGGTGCGTTCCATGCTCCTGGATATTGTGCGTAATGCGCTATCCATTGCGGGTAATACGGGACTGCTCTAAAGCCTTTGGAAACCCCGCTGTGGAGTTTGGCTCTAGGTGCTATGCGCCCCGAAAAATGGGGCAAGAAAGGAGGAATAAAGAATGAACGCTCATGCGAATTTGGGTGCTTGTTGGTGCGCTCGACCCGCAGGGAAAACCGGGGCGGAACCGGCACACTCAACCCCGCGCAAGAGTCCCGTAGAGGAGGGCGTGATTACCGCCGAATTTGCGGTCGCCCTGCCCGCCGTGACGGTGGTGCTCGCCCTCTGCCTGGGTGCCGCCTCCACGGGGGTTGCGCAACTCAAGGTGGAGGAGTCCGCCCGGACGGCTGCTCGTGCCGCCGCCCGCGGAGATTCCGAGGCACAGATTCGCTCCGCCGTCAGCCGCATCGACCCGGCGCAGAGCGTGCAGATTTCCGTTTCTCCTGATAGCACAGTTGATACAGGGGAGGGGCGCGCCCGGCAGGTGCACGTGCGGGTGAGCCGCCCCGCCCCCGGCGTGATTGGCTCGGCGACCGGCTGGGTGCTGCGAGCGGACGCCCACGCCCGCGTTGAAGGCGGCGGTGGCGCTCAAGAAAGTGCTGACAGTGAAGAAAGCACCGGCAATGATGGTGAATAAAAACACGGCTCTTATCTGCCCGGCGGAAGAACAACCCGAAGAGGGTAGCGGTACCGTTCTCGCCCTCGCGATTATCGCCGCGCTGCTGGTTCTGACCGTGGTGATTGCCGGGCTGATTGGGGTGGTGTCCGCGAATCGCAGGGCGTCCGCCGCCGCAGATTTGAGTGCGCTCGCCGCGGCGGATGCCTACCGCGGGCTTACCGAGGGTGACCCGTGCGCGGTTGCGGCGAATCTTGCCGAACGCCACGGCGCGCACCTGGAATCCTGTACTTTTCCGGATCGCCCCGAAACGGTGGAGGTGACGGTCGCCGTCCCCGTCTCAGGGCCCATGGGTGTGCTGGGCCCGGCGAGGGTGCGTGCCCGCGCGGGAGCTGAACACCCCGAAGAAGAGCGTCCCGAAGAAGAGCGCGCGGCGGCGGGGAGTGCGGAGGAGCTGAGCCCCGATGAGGTCGCCGAGCTGGAGGAAGAGCTGGGGGTCGAGCGGGACTCGGCGCCCGAACCTCCCGAGCCGGAAAACCCAGCCGACCCAGAAAACCCAGCTGATTCAGAAAGTCCAGCAGAACCGGAAAACCCCGCCAACTAGGCTATTTGCCTCGACCGGGAGTTATCATCCCAGCCTGCACAGCCTGTGCCCCTGCGCCACCAGCCCCGCCCTACGCCCCGGCGCGTTCTGTGCCTCCCGCAGTACCCTACGCCTCCGCCATGCTCCGCAACATTGCCGTCAGGAGCGCCCGCGCGCCGTGCTTGCTGAGTGGTTCGTTGCGGTTGCCGCACTTGGGCGAGTGCACGCAGGAGGGGCAGCCGTTGTCGCATCCGCAGCTTTCGATGGCTTCGAGGGTGGCGCTTAGCCACTGCTGAACTGCGTTGAAGCCGCGTTCGCTGATGCCCGCGCCGCCGGGTGCGGCGTCGTAGACGAAAATGGTGGGCCTGCCGGTGTCCACGTGAAGCAGCGTGGAGAGTCCGCCCAAGTCCCAGCGGTCGCTGGTGGCGATGAGCGGCAGCAACCCGATGGCGGCGTGCTCGGCGGCGTGCAGGGTGCCGGGGCTGTCCTCTTCGGTCACGCCCGCACCGAACAGGTAGCTGGGCTCGAAAGTGAACCAGACCGCCTCGGTCATGAGCACTTCCGGCGGCATAGGTTGCGCCTCTTCGCCCAGGTATTCGCCGCCGTAGACGGAGAATCGCCGGTAGCCGGTGACCTGGTCGGTGACCTGAACTTGCCCGCGGTGCATGGTGAGCGGGGCGAGCTGCTGCGCGTCGGTTTCGGGAGCAGGCTCACTGGGAGCAAGCTCGCCGGGATCCGCTTCTCCAACAGCGGTTTGCGCACCGTAGCTGACCCGCGCACGCTCCGCCAGAATGCGCACCTCAGTGCTCTCAATGGCGCGCGTGTAGTAGTCCGGGTAGACGCGGCTGAGCAGAATCACGCGCTCGCCCTCGCTGAGGGACTCGACCACGTACTGCGCGCTCTGGTGAATGTAGATTGCGCCGGGGTGCCCCTGGCTCATGGCGTGCGCGGCGTCCATGGTGCCGACGAGGGTGCCGTCTTCGGCGTCGATGAGCTGGTAGGGTCCGCCGCCGGTGCCGCGAATATCGACCAGGTCGGCGGCTGATTCGGCGTGCGTCCAGTACCAGCCGTCCGGGCGGCGACGCAGGTACCCCTGCTGTACCAGTCGATCCAGCAGGGCGGCGGTGTGCGGCCCGAACAGGCTCAGCTCCTCGGCGCGGATGGGCGCCTCCTGCGCGGCGGCGCACAGCTGCGGGGAGAGCACGTACGGGTTGGTCGGGTCGAATACGGTCGCCTCAACCTCCCGCCCGAAAATCGCCTCCGGGTGGTGCACCAGGTAGGTGTCGAGCGGGTTGTCGTCGGCGATGAGCACGGCGAGCGCATCCTGGCCGCTGCGCCCCGCGCGGCCCACACGCTGCATGAAGGAGGCGCGGGTACCCGGCCAGCCCGCCACGATGACCGCGTCCAGCCCGGAGATGTCGATGCCCAGTTCCAGTGCGGAGGTGCTCGCCAGGCCGAGCAGTTCGCCGTTGCGGAGCTTGCGTTCGAGTTCGCGGCGCTCTTCGGGGGTGTACCCGGCGCGGTATGCGGCGACGCGGTGGGAGAGTCCCGCCTCTACCTCGTCGAGGTAGCGTTGGGTCTTCTGCGAGAGGATTTCTACGCTGCGGCGCGAACCGGCGAACACCAGCGAACGGGTGCGGGAAAGCACCAGGTCGGTGAGCATTTGTGCGCCCTGTTCCACGGGGGATACGCGGCGCGGCGCCTCCTGCTCTGCCTTCGACTGAACCGCCTGCTGCTGGGTGCTACGGGCGCCCTTGGCGAGCTGATCCTGCGCCTTGGGCGGCATGAATTCGGGCTCCCAGAGCGCGACGGTGGTTTCACCGCGCGCGGAGGTGGACTCGGTGACGGCGGTGACTGCCTGCTGCGGCACGCCAATGAGCTTGGAGAAAGACTCGACCGGGTTGGAACTGGTCGCGGAGGCGCCGTAGAACACGGGTACGGTGCGGTAGAGCGCGCAGACGCGGCGCAGGCGGCGCAGCAGGTTGGCGATGTGCGCGCCGAAGACGCCGCGGTAGCTGTGCGCCTCATCGAGCACTACGTAGCGCAGCCCGCGCAGGAAGGACGCCCACTGCCGGTGGTTGCTCAGAATGGAGTAGTTGAGCATGTCCGGGGTGGTGAGGATGAAGTTGGCGTGCTCGCGGATCCAGCGGCGCTCACCGACGGGGGTGTCGCCGTCGTAGCTTGCCGCGTGGAGCCCGGGCAGGTTGTAGGAGGTGAGGGCGGTGAGCTGGTCTGCAGAGAGTGCCTTCGCCGGGGAAATATAGAGAACGTTCGCTCTATTATTGAGGTTTTCCGCCCCGGAATACGCGGAAGTTGAGCTCACTGGCTCGCCACAGGATGCACGGTAGATAGCGTCCAGGGTAGGCATGAGGTAGCTCAGGGTCTTGCCCGAGGCGGTACCCGTCGCCACAATCACGTGCCCGCCACTACTTGCGCTCTTTACCGATACCTCAGCGTGTCCAGCCTCAATACGCTCAGCTTCGATGCGCCCCGCCTGCCAGCCGTAGCGCGCCGCGCTCGCCGCCAGTGCCGCGTCAAGGCCCGCGTGGGCGGCATTCGCCGCCTGCACCTGGTGGGCGTAGGGTTCGGCAACGCCGAGCGACTCGAAAGCCTCCACCACGCGCGGATGCAACCACTGTGGCCACGGCGCGTAGCTCGCCTCCCGTGCGGGAACGGTGTGAATATGGGTCACCTGCTCGGGCAGGGTGCCGGTGCGTTCCGCCTCCGGCAACAGTGATGCCAGCACCTGCTGTGCGCTCGCGGGTAGCTCGCGGTAGCGCAGCGTTTTGGGGCACGCCGCAGACTGCCCCTGCGCCTGGTCAGGTTGGTGTATAGACTGGTGCGCGGGCTGCTGTTCGGGGTGCTGGTTGGGATTCTGCGAAGGGGTGCTGTGCGGCATGGGTTCCATTGTAGAGCGGCGGGCTAAAACCCGACCTGCCGCCGGTCACTGGCGCACCCTAAACGCCCTCCTCAAACCCGCCTCAGCACCACCCCAGCCCCGCCGCCCCCGTAGTCAGCGCGCACATATCAAAAAATCTGCATGCGTTAGGCGTATATGACGATAAAATAGTTTCGTGGCTCAAAATAAGATTATTCTGTATTACCAGTTCGCCCCCATCGCCGACCCGCAGGCGGTCATGCTCTGGCAGCGTGCTCTCTGCGAGAAGCTCGGCCTGCGCGGGCGCATCCTCATTTCCAAGCACGGCATTAACGGCACCCTCGGCGGCGAGATTAACGCGGTCAAGGCGTACACCAAGGAAACCCGCAAGTACCCCGGCTTCAAGAACATGGAGTTCAAGTGGTCCGAGGGTGGCGCGGAGGACTTCCCCCGCCTGTCCGTGAAGGCTCGCGACGAGATTGTGGCTTTCGGTGCTCCCGACGAGCTGCAGGTGGACGAGAACGGCGTCGTTGGCGGCGGCGTGCACCTGAAGCCTGAAGAGGTCAACAAGCTTGTTGAAGAGCGCGGCGACGAAGTGGTCTTCTTCGACGGCCGTAACGCGTTCGAGGCGAAGATCGGCAAGTTCAAGAACGCTATCGTTCCCGACGTGCGCACCACCCACGACTTCATCCGCGAGATCGAGTCCGGTAAGTACGACCACATTAAGGACAAGCCGGTCGTCACCTACTGCACCGGCGGTATTCGCTGTGAGATTCTCTCCGCGCTCATGAAGAACCGCGGCTTCAAGGAGATCTACCAGATCGACGGCGGCATCGTGCGCTACGGCGAGAAGTACGGCGACAAGGCCCTGTGGGAGGGTTCGCTCTACGTCTTCGATAAGCGCATGCACATGGAGTTCACCCCGGACACTGTCACTATCGGCAAGTGCGAACAGTGCGGCGCCCCCTCGAATAAGTTCGAGAACTGCTCCAACGACTCCTGCCGCGAGCTGGTTCTGCTCTGCCCTGAGTGTGCAGCTGATGACGCGAAGCGCCACTGCGTGCCCGAGTGCTCGGTGGACCGCGAAGCTGCTAAGGCGAACGCCTAATGGAAGCCTCTAAGGGTGGCGCGGTTCAGATTTCTGAGCCCCGCATTGAGGAGCACCCGGCGATGGTCGTTGCCGGCGTTTCGCAGGTATTCCCCCTGGATGGCGATTTCTCCTCGCTGTGGGATGAGCTGAATCAGAAGGCGTCCCCGGCGATGCTGGATGTTCTGAAGGTGACCCAGTACCTGGGCGTGTGCACTCAGCCGAACCCGAAGGGCCAGGTCCGCTACACTGCGGGCTTCCTGGTTTCGGAGCCGGCGAGCGCGGCGAAGCTGGGTCTGGGCGTGCTGGAACTACCTGCGAGCACCTACGCGGTGGTTGAGGTGACCGGCCCGATTTCGGAGTCCATTCCGGCTGGCTTTGCGAGCTTTGAGGAGGCGTTCTTCGCGAAGAATCCGCAGTACCGCCCGGTGGGTGGCCTTGAGGTGTATGGTCGCGGCGATATGCAGGCGGCTGATTACCGTATGGAGCTGTGGGTTCCGCTGGCGAAGCGTTCCTAGGGCAGTTTGTTTCTGTCGTTTTAGTTGCAGTTTTAACTGTTGAATGGAAGGGCCCGGTGGTGCGATGTGTTCGTGCCGCCGGGCTTTTCTGTGCCCTTTTTGGGGTTGGCGGGGGTGAACGTGCGGCGAAAGCGGAGGGGCGGTGCCCTGCGTGTAATACTCCGAAACAAAATACTTGACATGTAAAGTATCTGGGTTTAGATTTAAACCACCAGCCCGGCACTACACGAACCCGAGCGTAACCACAAAGGAAAAAACCATGAGCACCCCCACCACCCCCACTAACCCCGGCACTCCGCAATTCGATCCGCAGCTCGACGAATCCATTCGCATTAGCCACCTCGAACCCATGCGCGGTGAGGAGAAGAAGCTCGGCTTCCTCTCCTTCGGCCACTGGGCTGAGGTCCCCGGCTCCCGCGTACCCAGCGCGGCAGAGTCCCTGCACCAGGCCATCGACCTGGCGGTAGGTGCAGAAGACATCGGCCTGGACGGCGCGTTCTTCCGCGTGCACCACTTCGACCAGCAGCAGGCAACCCCCTACCCGCTCCTCTCCGCAATTGCCGCCAAGACCGAGCGCATCGAGCTTGGCACCGGCGTGATCGATATGCGCTACGAAAACCCGCTCTACATGGCAGAACTTGCCGCTATGGCTGACCTCATTGCGGCGGGTCGACTGCAGCTCGGCGTCTCCCGTGGCTCGCCCGAATCCGTCATCCGCGGCTTTGAGAGCTTCGGCTACTACCCGGCAGAGGGCGAAAACGAGGGCGATATGGCGCGCCGCCACCTCGACATTTTCCTCAAGGCAATTGAGGGCGAGGGTATGGCGCCCAGCGCTCGCGTTCCCGGCAAGTACGCCCCCGTCCAGCCGCAGTCGCCGGGCCTGCGCGACCGCATCTGGTGGGGCGCGGGCACCGATAGCACCGCCGTGTGGACCGCGCAGAAGGGCCTGAACCTCATGTCTTCAACCCTGATGCTGGAAGATAAGGGTATTCCTTTCGATCAGCAGCAGGCGCAGCAGATTCGCCTCTTCCGCTCCGAGTGGGCGAAGGCAGGTCACGCCGGTGTTCCGCGTGTTTCGGTCTCCCGCTCGGTGCTGCCGGTGATTGGCGCAACCTCGGCACGCTACTTCGGTCGCCGCGCCGCGGAGGATTCGCAGGATTACACCGGCATTATCGACAACACCTTCTCTCGCTTTGGCCGTAGCTACATTGGTGACCCGGCGGATATTGCCGAAGAACTCGCCCGTGATGAGGCGGTTCAGGCGGCGGACACCGTGCTGTTGACCATCCCGAACCAGCTGGGCGTGGACTTCAACCTGAAGATGCTTGACGCAATCGTGAAGGAGGTCAAGCCCGCGCTGACCACTAAGTAAAGCCCCTGAGGTGAAGACTCCGCAGAACCTTCTGCGCTAGCAGAGTTTCGCGCCAGCGTGCCGCCGTCGCTTCCGTGATGGGCGGTGGTCGCTGATGAGCGCGAACTCTGCCGCCTCCCGAGGGCAAGGGCGCGGAGCACGTGCGGCAGCCCGCACAAGTGGACAATTGGTCAGTTATCACTGTATAGTCATCGTATGCTGACTATTGCTTCACACCTCGACGTCATGAACCGGCTCGGCCGCGCCATGGCCGACCCGACACGTTCCCGGATTCTGATGACCCTCCTCGGCGGCCCGAGTTATCCAGCCGTGCTCTCGCGCGAGCTGGAGCTGACCCGCTCGAACGTGTCCAACCACCTGACCTGCCTGCGCGATTGCGGAATCGTCGTCGCCAAGCCCGAGGGCCGCCAGACGCGCTACGAGATTGCCGACCCGCACCTCGCCGCGGCACTGACGTCCCTGATCGACGTCACGCTCGCGGTGGACGAGACCGCGCCGTGCATCGACCCGGCATGCTCGGTGTCGGGCTGCTGTGGAACGGCGGCGGGAGCATGAGCGAGACCCTGACCGCCGCGCGCCGCGCGATGCTGCACCGGCGCGTCCGCTTCATCGTCGGCTTCACGATCACGTACAACGTAATCGAGGCAATCGTCGCAGTCTGGGCAGGCGTCCTCGCCTCGTCCGCGGCGCTCATTGGCTTCGGGCTCGACTCGGTTGTCGAGGTACTCTCGGCCGCGGCCATCACCTGGCAGTTCACCCGCAAGGACCCTGAGCGGTGGGAAACGGTCACCGTCAAGGCCATCGGCATCGCGTTCTTCGCGCTGGCGGCCTACGTCTCGATTGACGCGGTGCTGGCCCTGGTCGGCCAGGAGGGCCCCGACCGCAGCCCGCTGGGTCTCGGTATCACCGCGCTGAGCCTGGTCGTCATGCCTCTGCTGGCGTGGATTGAGGTCCGCACCGGGCGGGAGCTGGGCTCCAAGAGCGTGATGGCCGACGCCAAGCAGCTCATCCTGTGCATCTACCTCTCCGGTGCAGTGTTCATCGGCCTCGTCCTCGACAGCCTGTTCGGCTGGTGGTGGGCTGACTCGGTCGCGGCGCTGGTCGTGGCGGTGCTCGCGGTGCGCGAAGGCCTGGAGGCCTGGCGCGGCGACGTCGAGTCGCCGTTCGAAGTGCTAGAGGACCTCGAAGACGACTGACCCGTCGCCCGACGTTGAAGAGCCAGTGCTGCAATCCAGACATGCGCCACGAAAACCCGCTCTACATGGCTGAACTTGCCGCCATGGCCGATCTCATTGCGGCGGGTCGACTGCAGCTGGGTGTGGACTTCAACCTGAAGATGCTTGATGCAATCGTGAAGGAAATTAAGCCCGCGCTGACCACCAAGTAAAGGTCCTGAGGTGAAGGTCATGAGGTGAAGGTCCTGGGGTAAAGACCCGGTGCCAAGCTGTTTCCAGCGCTCTATGACGCGCTGAGATGCTTGCTCCCATACAGCTGAGCCATACATACAGCGATGCCCCGGCAGGCACCCGCAAGGGGTTCCGCCGGGGCATCGCTATGCTCAGGCTCTTAGAAATCCTTCTGTCTAAAAGTCCTTTGTCTTTTCCCAAGGCTCAATAGCGCCCGGAACCACTTCAAAAAGCGGATGCGCACACGCCGCCAGCTCGCCGCGCGCCGCTAGGCGCTCGCTCAACTGGTGCTCCCACTCGGGGTCGCGCCCAGCCACCTTGTGCTGTAGGAAAGCAAGCTCGTACTCCAACTGGCCGAGATGAACGGGAATCGGCGCGACCGAAGCGTACGGATTTTCTGCCTTGTCAGCACAGCTTTTATCGGTACCGTTTTTGCCTGCGCTATTTTCGTTTGTGCTATCTTTGCCCGCATCGTCTTCGCCCGCGCCAATCAGTGCGCGGTTGAACGAGTAGCCGCGGGCATCCGCCTCATCCGCCAGCCCGGACAGGTAGGCGGCAACCGCCTCCAGCGGCTGCGGATGCGCGCGAAAACGAATCAGCTGCGGGTGGTTCGTGTACCCGCGAGTCAGACCCCGCAGCACCTTCTGCGCCAGCAGAGTTTCACGCCAGCAGGCGACCAGGGCGCGCCGATCGAGCAGACAGGGGTGAAGGGACCAAATGCGCACGCCTAGCCCTGCGCTTCTGCCGCATGTACCTCAGCGGCATTTTCGCCAGCCGATTCTGCGCCCGCGTGCTCGTCGCTAAAGTGCAGGAAGCTCTTGAGCACCAGCTCGCGCACCGAGTGCAGCAGGGTATCGCGCGGATGCTGCTCCTGCGTACCGCGTGCCGTGGCGGCAGCCTCGTCGTACTCGGGCCAGGACAGCAGCATAGCAAGAGCCGCCACGATCTGACCCACGGCAAGCTCACCATCGCTCGCCGACGCAAAACCCGCCGTCTCGGTGGAGAGCAGCTGGGTGCGGCACAGGCCCGAACCGGCACGCAACAAAATGACGCTGGGATGCTCGGCGCCGGGGCGGCCGTGGCGTTCCTCGGTGACGTCCTCGGCGACCTCCAGGTGTGCGGTAAGGAGCGCCTCATCGTCCATGGCGGCGAGGCGGTCGTAGCGGCGCACGGACTCGGTGAGGGCGCGGGCGATGGGCTGCTGAATCGGGTAGGTGATCTCCTCGAAACGCTGCAGGGGATCGGTCGCACCTGCCGCGGTCGCCTCGGTCGGGCGGCGCAGCCAAATCATGCCGAAACCAATAGAATGAACGTTCCGGGAAGCGAAGTCGTTCAGGTACGCCACATAGGTCTGCTCGTAGTGGCTGCGGTCGCGGTTCTCGCTCGCATCCTTCAGCCAGGTTTCCGCGTAGGAGGCGGGGGTCAGCGCCTCACGCTGAATGAACCACGCCTCCGCACCACCGTCGGCAACCCAGGCGCGCGGACGCTCATCCCACGGACGCGGTGCTTCCGGGTCCGCCGAGTCGCGAATAATCTCCCAGTTGCCCAGCATCTGCGCGCGGCCACCGGGCACCAGCACCGACGGCAGCTGACGCACCATCGTGCTCACAATTTCGTCACCGGGCAGACCGCCGTCACGGTAAGTGAACTGCTCCTCGGCGCTCTCACCGGCAACGCGCGGGGTAATCACGAACGGCGGGTTCGATACCACCAGGTCAAAAAGCTCACCGGCGACCGGCTCCAGCAGGGAACCCATGCGTAGGCTCACGCGCGCCTGCGGGTTCTGCGGGTCAATGTTGAGCGCCTGCGCGTTCAGCATCAGGTTAAAGCGGGTGAAGGCCAGGGCACGCTCCGAAATATCGGTAGCGGTCACATGCTCGGCGTGGGCGAGCAGATGGAAAGTCTGAATACCGCAGCCGGTACCCACATCCAGGGCACGCTTGACGGGGGTGCGCTCGGTAATCTGCGCCAGAGTCAGGGAGGCGTGACCGATGCCGAGCACATGATCCTTACGGAGTACACCGGGGCGCTGATGCGCGCCCAGGTCGGCGGCAACAAAGATTTCGGTGCCGTCGTCGGCGGCGTGCGGGCGCAGGTCAACGCTGGCGGTCCAGCGATTTGCCGCATCGCGCTCAATCAGCGCGGCATTCTCGAAATCAACCAGGGTATCTGCAAAAACCTCGGTTGCCTCAGCCTCAGTCAGCGGGCGAGCCAGCAAGAAAAACGCCAGCAGGCGCGCCAGGTTCTTCTCACCTGCGCTGTAATCGCCGCGCAGAACATGCTCCACACGCCACAGGCCCGGAACCACCTGGTCACGAGCCATCGCCTCAGCCGCCTCAACACCCAGCAGCTCCTGCACAGCGTCATAGCTGTAATTCAACGCCAGCAGGCGTTCACGGATGCGGGTCAGACGGGCGTAATCATCGCTGCGGGGAGCATCCGCAACGGCGGCGTACTCGGGGGCGAAAGTGGCGGCAGAAATAGTCATGCACACCATTCTACGCACCCGCCGCATCTGCCCGGGCGCGCCCACCGCGTACAGGCGGCAGCGCAATGACACAGCCTCGACCCACCCACTGACCAAAACCGTCACTTACCGCAAGAGTGCCCACCCCATCGCATACACTGAAACCATGAGTAACCTGTACCCCGATGAAAGCATCAGCGTCGACAAGTGCTGGGAGCGTCTGCACGCGAACACTCTCGGCCGCCTCATCCTCACTGACGGCCAGCACGTCGATGTGCTGCCCGTGCTCTACGCCGTCGCCAGCCAAGACGACAAGCAGGAAATCTATATCCGCACCACCCGCGGCAACAAGTTCTCCTCCGTGGTGGTCAGCCGCCGCGTCGCCTTCGAAATCGACGAAACCCTCGAAGACGGCATCCGCTCCGTCATCGTGGTCGGTATCGCCCACTGGCTGCCGCCGGAAATGACCCCGCAGATTGTGCGCACCTTCGACCTGCCCGACTCCGAAACCCACGAAATGCAGTGGGTGCGCATCGCGCCGCAGACCGTGTACGGTCGCGAATACCCGTTGCTGCCCGCATACCTGGACGGCACCCATCCCGACTCGGACACCCTCACCAGCTAGAAACGCAGGTGAGCGGGTGCGGTGCGCCCCAGCACCCGCCCCCATGTACCCCGTGCACACACCACCGCTCCGGTACCGTATGATGTACCGAGTACCCTGCGCGCTCATGCAAGCTCAACACGCCCGGTCCTCATCAACCAGAACCGTGCCAGCTCGCCTCGCGCCGGGTCACCGCGCGCTCGCCGCATGAAACGCACCGAGCGCACCACATCAACCCAACATAAACTACACCCCCACCGATCACCTCACCCGCGTACACCACAACCAGTCGGCGCCCACAAGCGCCAGCGTAGGTTATGGTTGAATACGTAGCTTTTCAACACACAGATAGAGGAGTGCCGTGCCCGCTCAGGCAAAGAACGGAAAAGCCCTGCTGATTGTGGAGTCTCCCTCCAAGGTCAAAACCATCAGTAGCTACCTCGGCGAGGACTACCTTGTCGACTCGTCCATGGGCCATATCCGCGACCTTCCGCAGCCCTCCGAACTGCCCGAGAACCTCAAGAAGAGCCCCGTCGGCAAGTTCGCTGTCAACGTTGAAGAGAACTTCGAACCCTACTACGTGGTCAACCCCGACAAGAAGAAAAAGGTCGCCGAACTCAAGCGCAAGCTCAAAGAAGTAGACGCGCTCTACCTGGCAACCGATGGTGACCGCGAAGGTGAAGCCATCGCATGGCACCTGAAGGAAGTCCTCAAGCCCAAGGTACCCGTCTACCGCATGACCTTCCCCGAAATCACCCGGGAAGCCATTCAGCGTGCCTTCGGCGAACTGCGCGACATCGACCTGCACCTGGTCGACGCACAGGAAACCCGCCGCATCCTCGACCGCATCTACGGTTACGAAATTTCCCCCGTACTCTGGCGCAAGGTCGGCCGCGGCCTCTCCGCAGGCCGCGTGCAGTCCGTCGCAACCCGCCTCGTGGTTGAGCGCGAACGCGAACGCATGGCATTCGTTGCCGCCAACTACTGGGACCTGACCGGACGCTTCCTGACCGCAGCCTCCGAGGGCTTTGACGCCAAGCTGGTCGCCGTAGACGGTCAGCGGATCGCCACCGGCAAGGACTTCGCAGACAACGGCACCCTCAACACCTCCAAGGTCACCCACCTGAACGAGGAAGCCGCCCGCGCGCTCGCCGCAGCCCTGCAGTCCGCCGCGTTCTCGGTGCGCTCCGTTGAGACCAAGCCGTACAAGCGCCGCCCGGCAGCGCCGTTCACCACCTCCACCCTGCAGCAGGAAGCCGCACGTAAGCTGCGTTTCTCCTCCCGCGTGACCATGCAGGTGGCGCAGCGCCTCTACGAGAACGGTTACATCACCTACATGCGTACCGACTCGGTGGCACTGAGCGAGCAGGCTATCTCCGCCGCACGCCGCCAGGCATCCGAGCTGTACGGCGCAGAGTTCGTGCCCTCCGCACCGCGCGTGTACACCTCCAAGAGCAAGAACGCGCAGGAAGCCCACGAGGCAATCCGCCCCGCGGGTGACACCTTCCGCACCCCGGACGCTGTGCGCAGCGCCCTGTCCAATGACGAGTTCCGCCTCTACGAGCTGATTTGGAAGCGTACCGTCGCCTCCCAGATGGCTGACGCGACCGGTTCCACCGCCTCCGTGCGTCTGGGCGCCGTGGCATCTAACGGCCAGGACGCCGAGTTCGCTGCATCCGGCACCGTCATCACCTTCCGCGGCTTCCTCGCCGCCTACGAGGAGGGCGTTGACGCATCCCGCGTGGCTGAGCGTGAGGCGAAGGACGCTGAGAAGCGCCTGCCGAACCTGACCACCGGTGAGGAACTGACCGCCGAGGCTATTGAGCCCGCCGGTCACGAGACCCTGCCGCCCCCGCGCTACACCGAGGCCTCCCTCGTGAAGACCCTGGACGAGCTGGGCATTGGCCGCCCGTCCACCTACGCGGCGGTTATTTCGACCATCATGGACCGCGGATACGTGAACGTTCGTTCTGGTTCGCTGATTCCGTCCTGGACCGCGTTCTCGGTGGTGCGCCTGCTCGAATCCAGCTTCGGTCCCTACGTGAACTACGAGTTCACCGCGCAGATGGAAGAAGACCTCGACCGCATCGCACGCGGCGAGGAGTCCCGCGTCGAGTGGCTGGGTGAGTTCTACTTCGGCGGCGGCTCCAAGCGCGGCCTGAAGCCCATCGTCGACAACCTCGGCGAGATTGACGCCCGCAGCATCAACTCCATCCCGATTGCGGACGGCATTGTGCTGCGTGTGGGTAAGTTCGGCCCCTACCTGGAGGCTGAAGGCACCCTCGACACCGAGACCGGCGAGCTGACCGAACCGGTCCGCGCGAACGTACCCGCCGACCTGGCACCGGACGAACTGACCGAAGCGAAGGCACGCGAACTGCTCGAACAGGGCAAGTCCGACGGTCGCGTGCTCGGCGTGGACCCCGCCACCGGCCGCCAGATTGTGGCTCGCGACGGACGCTTCGGTCCCTACGTCACCGAGGTTATCGAGGAGATGACCGAGGAGCAGATTCAGGCGTACCTGGACGCGCAGCCGACCGAGTACTACAAGAACGGCAAGCCCAAGCCGAAGAAGAAGCCGAAGCCCGAGAAGCCGCGCACCGCGTCCCTGTTCAAGTCCATGGACCTGGCAACCGTGACCCTCGAGCAGGCGCTGCAGCTGATGAGCCTGCCGCGCGTGCTCGGTACCGACGCTGAGGGCGTGGAGATTACCGTGCAGAACGGCCGCTTTGGCCCGTACCTGAAGAAGGGCACGGACTCCCGCTCGATTGGCAGCGAGGATGAGATCTTCACGATTACGCTGGAGCAGGCGCTGGAGATTTACTCCCAGCCGAAGCAGCGCGGTCGTGCGGCGGCTAAGCCTCCGCTGGCGGAGCTGGGCGTGGACCCGGTCAGCGAGAAGAAGATCGTGGTGAAGGACGGCCGCTTTGGCCCGTATATCACCGACGGTATTACGAACATTACGGTTCCGCGTGCGGAGTCGGTCGAGTCGCTGACCCACGAGCGTGCGGTGCAGCTACTGGCTGACAAGCGTGCGAAGGGCCCGGTCAAGCGTAAGACCGCCGCGAAGAAGACCACGACCGCCAAGAAGACTAGCACTGCTAAGAAGACTACGACTCGTAAGACTGCGGCGAAGTCTACTACCGCGAAGAAGACGACCACTCGTAAGACCGCGGCAAAGAAGACCGCCGAGTAGCGTTTCTGCTTGAAGGCGCAGGATGCGTCCCGAACCCCCGCGCGGGGGAGGGGCGCCTCCTGCGCCTTTTGCGTGCCCTAGCTTTTGAAGCCGGGCGCGTTTTTGTGCTCGTGCTGTGTTTTTATGCCCGTGCTGTGCTGATGCTGGGCATCCGCCCGGATTGTTTGCGGAGTGAGCCGCGCCTCTGACAGACTGGAAGAGGCGCCGCACCTGCGGTACCGCACACAGACAATATCCCGCCGCGGGGCGGGGGAGGGGAGCGCACCATGCGCCTGGGAGTTCTGGATGTCGGGTCGAATACGGTTCACCTGCTGCTGATTGACGGTAGCCCTGGAGCGCGCCCCGAACCGTACGCGTCGCATAAGATTCCGCTGCAGCTCGTGCAGTACCTCGACGCTGAGGGCAACATTTCGCAGGAGGGCGCGGACGCGCTGACCCGCTTCGTGACCAGTGCCCGCGATTTCGCGATTGAGAATGAGGCGGAGGACCTACTGGCGTTCTCCACGAGCGCTATCCGTGAGGCGGGTAATGGCGCATCAGTGCTGCAGCAGGTACGTGAGCAGACCGGTGTGAGCCTGAACGGTATTTCGGGTGACCAGGAGGCGGCGATTACGTACTTTGCGGTGCGCCGCTGGCAGGGCTGGGGCGCGGGCCGCATCCTTGATTTTGATATTGGTGGCGGTTCTTTTGAGTTTTCGATTGGTACGAACGCCATGCCTGATGCTGCGATGAGCGTGCCGCTGGGTGCGGGTCGTCTGACTCGTGAGTTTTTTGATGTGCAGCCGCCGAAGCCGAAGCAGGTGAAGCGTCTGCGTAAGTATGTGCGTGAGCAGATCGCCCCGGTGGCGGAGAACCTGTTGCAGTATGGCACGCCGGATATGACGGTGGGTACGTCGAAGACGTTCCGTTCGTTGGCGCGTATTTGCGGTGCGGCGCCGTATTCGGCGGGCCCGCATGTGAAGCGTGAGATGCATTTGCAGGATTTGCGCCTGTGGACTCGTCGCATGGAGGCGATGACGGTGTCTGAGCGTGCTGACCTGCCGGGTGTTTCGAAGGCGCGTGCGGAGCAGATGCTGGCGGGCGCTATCGCGGCGGAGGCGGCGATGGAGGCGTTTGGGGTTGAGACGATGCGTGTGTGCCCGTGGGCGCTGCGTGAGGGCCTGATCCTGAAGCGTATTGAGCACCTGGCGGAGGGTACGGGTACTCCGGTCAACCCGAAGACCCTCCTGGGTGCGTAACCGGTGCGTGACGTGGGCGAATAGCCGCAAGTGAACCCCGCAGGCTGGTGTGTAATGGGCACAGCCTGCGGGGTCACCGCATTTCTTTTGTATATAACCCGCCGACAAAGATGTAGGAAAGGAACAATCACCGATGACGAACCAACTACTGTTAGCGCAGGTGCTAGCTGAGGGAATCGAAAATGTACTTACACTAAATAGTTTCTGGCCCGTATTCGTTGTTCCTCTGGCTACCTTTGCTAGCCCATATCTTATCGCGTGGTGGAATGGCCGTAGGGCTGATAAACAGATGGATTTTCCAAGCGTTCTAAGCCGCCTGAATTAGCCCGGTACAAGGAGCTTTTAGAAATTTCTAAGGCTTATAAGGATCTTGTTAATTTTGAAAATGTAGACGCATTGGCAATCGTCTCACCAGAGTATAGAGATATTGAAGAGGCCCGCAAAATTGCTTTAGAGCGTTTATCGTGGGAGCAAAAAGTACTCTCTGAGTGTCATGATATTCAGGCTCGGAAGAGGTTGTTGAAAATTCCCGATTCTTATATTGTGGGGCAATGGATGGGCGACATAAGGTCGCTACCAAATTTTAAAACTCTTGCCTCCATGTTGGTTGAGTTTATTCTATATATTTTTCTGGCTTTTGTGTCGATTAAATATATTATATATTGCATTGATCTTGTAAATGTTTCATTCTCGCTTATTTGGAATCCTGATAGCGTCCCTTCTGATTCAAGGTATTTAGTTTTACTTTTTCCCATTGTTACTGTAGTTTTGTTTTTGTTGTCGATTATTTTAGTTCGTGTCACGTATGTAATTTCTAAAACTTTTGGGACTGTTATTAGCTGGGAAGAAGTAGCCCGATATGAGTACATTAAAATAATAAATAAATATGCCCCTATAAAAGTTCGCGAACGGTTGAATAAAGTAATCTCTTCCCCTGTTAGAAATGTGGCGCGCATGAGATATGCGATGGTAGATGA
>NZ_CAJZIE010000037.1:0-22707 GCF_916049665.1 uncultured Rothia sp.
GCCGATGGTACTGCACTTTTGTGGGTGTGGGAGAGTAGGTCACCGCGGGTTTTTTTATTCAAGAGGGGAAGACCTTATAGGTCTTCCCCTCTTTTTGTGTACCCAAAAACTCTTTGGAGCGAAAGCCCCATAACTCAGCAGAGTACAGAGACGCAGCAGAGAAGTGGAGGAACAAGGCTGCAGGGCCAGCCCGACAGCGTGCCAGCCTACTGCAGAGGTAACGAGATGGGGAGTTCACAGATCCGCCTGAATGACGAACTAGAGGGCACGGTGGAGGAACTCTTGGTACCTTAACAACAAGAGCAATCAATCCACATCTCTACCCGAACGAGTAGAGAACACGCAAAGGAGCATCATCATGGCCGATGAGAAGAGCATCTACGAACGCTGGAGCGAAGAACGCCTCGACCCGCCCTTCCCCAAAGAATGGGGGCTGGATGAAGAAGACGAAGCCGAGTTGCTCTGGCCCATCTGGCCCCTGCTGTTCATGGGTGAATCTGATACTGAGCAGTACGTAGAAACCATCACCGATTATGTGATGGACGTACTCGGTCTGGAATACGATGGGGAGAACGAAGACAGCAAGCTCTGGGAAAAGCGCGTAGAGGACTACGTGGAAGAGCTCATCAAGCGTCGTCGTGCCTTTGCTGCTGAGCTGGGCATTACCCCCGAAATGCAGAAGAACTCTAACCTCAACCGTGCCTTCGCAGCCCTGGAAGAAGAAGGAGTTATCGCACGACAGAACTTCACCTGCTGCGGTACCTGCGCCTCCGCAGAAATCTGGGACGAGATCGACGATAGCCGTGAATGGAAGGGATACATCTACTTCCACCAGCAGGACACCGAAAGCCTCGCTGAGAGCGGTGGTACCTACGTTGGGTTCGGTTCCTTCCTCGCCTACCCCAGGGACGAAAATGAATGGAACGCGCTGAGCGATGCGCAGAAGGAAGAGATTAGTGCTCTTCACAAGAAGCTTTCCGTGGAGCTCATGAAGGACACCATTATCCCCGTACTGGAGAAGTACGGCCTGAACGTGGAGTGGAAGGGGAACTTCGACACCCGCCCGTTCATTGGGGGAGTGGAAATCTACAACATTCCCTAGCAGCTGGTGAGCTGAACCGGATGGGTGCCTCGGCGCTATACTTGTGCGCTACTTGTGGCAGAGGGGAGTGGCACCTCCCAATGCTACGAAAGTTTACAAGGAAAATAAGCTAAGAGCGTGAGAACAAACATCACAGTATCTCAGTCAGAGTATTAACTAGCCGATAAGGCACCCATTCGGTAGGCTAGACGGGTAGCGCGGTACGTCCACACTAGAGAAAAGACAGAACCTGTCCACATGATAGGAACTGCCCAACATAGCTTTAAGCTGCCATATACGGCAGGAAGCTGAGCTCTAGAACGCCCCGCAGAGATCAGAAGGCACCCAGCTCAGACGAGCACTGGCACTCTGAACCTCTGCCCTGATGGGTGCGTACTCCATAAGGAGTAGGCTAGAAGAAGTGGACGAACCGCCACCCATATTCCCAACCAAAGGAGCAGGCATGTCGACCGACGCCCGCGAAAAAGCCCGCCAGATTGCGGCACAGCAGGCCAAGAAGAGCCCCAGCCAGGCAAGCCGCCGCTGGCTCCAGCTCGGCGTACTCGCTGTGGTCCTCGTCATCGTAGGTATCATCGGTTTCGTCGTAATCAACGGCAACAAGAACACCAAGGTAGCAGAAAGCGGCCCCGTGCCCGCCAGCGCCAACGAATACGGTGGCATTGTGCTGACCAAGGACGGAATCGTCAAAAACTCCTCCACCCAGGAGACCCGCGACTTCAAACAGCTCGCAACCTCGACCTCCTCCGTAACCCCCATGGTCAACGGAACCGCAGCAGCAGTCAACACCATGCCCCCGGGCGTGCAGACCGCTGAAGAAGCAGCCAAGAACGGCCAGCCCGTTCGCGTGACCATCTTCCAGGACTACAACTGCGTGCACTGTGCAGAGTTCGAGAAGAAGTACGGTGAAGAAATCCAGAAGCTCGTCGAAGACGGCACCATCACCCTGGAAATCCGCAACCTGACCTTCCTGGACCGTTCCTCGCCCACCGCTTACTCCGCACGTAACGCGGCAGCAGCATACTCCGTGGCCAACCAGGTCAGCACCAGCGAATTCCTGAACTACCAGCGTGAGATCTTTACTCACCAGGGCCGCGGCGACATGAACAACCAGCAGATCGCCGACATCGCTTCTAAGCACGGTGCGTCCATCGGCTCCGATATGAACGAAGGCAAGTGGCGCCCCTTCGTGGACGTGGTCAACGCTGAATCCGCAAAGAACGGTATTAAGGGTACCCCCACCGTCTTCGTTGATGGTGACCAGTACACCAGCAACGACTTCAGCGCCTTCCTGAAGAGCAAGATCGAAGCTAAGAAGAAGTAACCGCTTCGATACGAAAACCCGGTAACCTCGGCGTGAGGCTACCGGGTTCTTCTGTACAGGGTGATGAGTTTGAGGGGCGGATGAGCATCAAGCAGAAGTGGTGTTCTTAAGGGGGTAAAACGAAGGAAACGAACGAATCAAACCGGCACAATCCAGAAGCATTCTCAAGCAAACCGCCAAAGAACAACTAAGCAGATTCAACCACGAGAATAGGGTACACTGGACAAGTTGCCTCCTTAGCTCAGTTGGCCAGAGCATCTGTCTTGTAAACAGAGGGTCACCGGTTCGAATCCGGTAGGGGGCTCAGAAAAATCCTGGTTCGCACCAGCCTCATAGCAGAGGTGCGGATCAGGATTTTATTGTAGCGAGTGTCCTCGAGTGTCTAAGGGACCCGCACCAACACATCGTCTACCCGCCCTGAGGAACCAAGTATGTCTGAAACCTCCGGAACCCCGCAGGCCACCGCCTCGCAGGGCACCCGTACCGCGGCGCTGCGCACCGTCAAAGCACGCGAAAACAACGACTACCCCCTCGAAGAATTCATCGAATCGCGAGGATTCCGCCCCGAAATCCAGGGCCTGCGCGCCTTCGCCGTGCTCCTCGTGGTGCTCTACCACGTCTGGTTCGGCAAAGTCTCCGGCGGTGTGGACGTCTTCCTCTTCATCTCCGCCTTCCTGCTCTCGCTCTCCTTCATGCGCAAGATCAACGAAGGCAAACCCCTCAAACTTTTCAACTACTGGCTGCACGTCTTCCAGCGACTGCTGCCCGTAGCGACGGTGGTTATCGCGGGTACCACGATTGCGTCCTTCTTCGTGCTCGCGCCCAGCCGCTGGTCGCAAACCGTTACCGACGCAACGAGCTCCCTGTTCTACTTCCAGAACTGGAACCTCGCGTTCAGCTCCGTGGACTACTACGCCCAAAACGCCTCTGTGAAGTCGCCCTTCCAGCACTTCTGGTCGCTCTCCATCCAGGGGCAGATCTTCATCATCTGGCCCCTGCTCTTTGCCGCAGTAGCCTACTTCGTACACCGATTCCGCGGGAACCTCTTCACCACCGCGGTATTCATCTTCAACACGGTGTTCGTCGCATCCCTAACCTTCTCTATCGTCGAAACCGACACCAACCAGGGATTCGCCTACTTCGACACCCGCACCCGCCTGTGGGAGTTCGCCATCGGCACCCTGCTGGCGATGCTCACCCTCAAATGGAAGGCGCCCGAAAAGGCGCGAGTCGTCATGGGCTGGGTCGGCATCATCGGCCTGGTCACCTGCGGTGCAATCCTGCCCGTCGAACGAGCATTCCCCGGCTACCTCGCCCTGTGGCCCGTGCTCTCCGGTGCGCTCGTCATCATGGCCGGCCGCACCAACAGCCGCTGGGGCATTGACCGACTGCTGGTCTCCGCACCCCTGCAGAACCTGGGTAACATCTCCTACGCCCTGTACCTGGTGCACTGGCCCATCCTCATTCTCTACAGCAGCGCCGTCGGCACCTCCCGCGTGAACATCATCGAAGGCACCATCATCATCCTTGCCTCCATCGGCCTGGCATGGCTGCTCATCCGCTTCGTCGAAAAGCCGCTGCGCTACCGCAAGGATCCCTTCGTACCCTGGCTCATGATGAAGATGCGCTTCAAGACCGTCTTCTCCGTCAAGACCTGGGCCGACCAGCTCGCCTTCATCCTCGCCATCTTCCTGGTCGCCGGCGTACCCCTGACCGCCGCACAGACCTGGATCGGCTACCGCAACGCCCAGTCCGAGCAGAACGCCGAACTGAAGGTACAGACCGTCACCGAAAACTACCCCGGCGCCCGCGCTATCGGCGGCGCCCAGCAGGGGCTCATCGACAACCCCATCCCCTCCGGCGGTGACGTCAAAGCCCAGTACGAAGGCCTGAGCGACACCTGCACCGGCGCCTTCGCACCCTCCGACCCGGCACTCGCCAAGTACTGCAGCCTGCAGAAGAACGGCGGCGACGACGTTCCGCTGACCATGGTCATCGGCAACTCCCACGCCGAACAGGTGCTGAGCTCCTTCAAGCCCATCGCCGAGCAGACCAAAACCAACCTGCAGGCCTACCTGCTCGGTGGCTGCCAGTACCCGGTCCGCGCCGTTAACGCTAGTAATGAATGCTCGGAATTCAACACCAAGATGACCGAGGAAATCCTCAAGCGTAAGCCGCAGACCGTGGTCCTCATCGCGACCATCGCCCAGGCCCGCTCGAACGACGAACGCATCGACCCGAGCCTCGACGAGACGGTACGCCGTCTCACCGAAGCAGGAATCCAGGTCATCGGTCTACGCGATAACCCGCGCTTCGAGTACAACATCTACGAATGCGCTCAGAAGGCCGGCGCCGACAAGAGCTCCTGCGCACGACCCGCAAGCGAAAAGTACGCTGCCGAAAACCCCGCAAAGGAAGTCTTCGACAAGTACCGCGGACAGGGCGCCGTCATGGTCGACCTGGCAGACGTGTACTGCCCGGATGGCACCTGCAGCCCCGTGGTCGGAAACATCTACGTCTACATCGATGACAACCATGTCTCCAAGACCTACAGCCGCACCATGGCTCAGGAAGTGTTCCAGCGTGCAGCGGAAGGCGGCTGGCTCGTCAACGGAAAAGTGAACTTCTAAAGTTCGCCAATACAGCGGATCCCCCGTGCTGTTCTACAGAAGTATGAACAGTGCGGGGGATCCGCTGTATTAGGAGGAACTGCAGTGGCAAATGGACTCTGTGGGTCTATATAGTGATGCATGGTTGAATATGAAATCAGGATAGGCTAACTTAAAATTATCTTAGGGTTGCCTTAATAATCCTGGTTTATAGACAACACCACAGAGTCGAGCACGACAGCACACGATGATCCCTTCCGGACTGAAGTAACCCCCTCCGCGGAACAAAGCGGCACCCGGCTCGTCCGACTGCGTCCTGCTCCAACAAGGAGAACAATGACCATCTCACGTAGCACCTTCATTAAGGGTGCATCTTTCACCGCACTGGCCGGCCTGCTCGCCGCATGCTCTACCGGCAACGGCTCCAGTACCTCGGGCTCAACCACCACCGCGAGCGCCGAAGCGGGCGCATTCCCCATCACGATTACCAGCGACTACGGTGATACCGTCCTCAAGCAGGCCCCCACCAAGATTGCCGTGGTCAACGCCTGGAAGAACGCCGACGCACTGCTCGCCCTTGGCGTGGTGCCCGCAGGTATCCCCAAGGTCAGCTGGGGCCAGAACTCCAACGACTCCACCGATTGGTTCGACGCCAAGCTCAAGGAAATGGGCAAGAGCCTGAACGACATTACCCGTTACGCCGAGGCCGACGGCCCCGCCTATCAGGAACTCGCCAAGCTCGCTCCGGATGTTATCTTCGCACCCTACGGCAATATGAGCGCCGAAATCTACAAGAAGCTCTCCGACATTGCACCCGTCGTGACCGCCCCCAAGGGCGTAGGCATGTTCGAAGTATCCTGGCAACAAGTCGTTGAGCAGGCGGGCAAGATGCTTGGTACCCCCTCCGCCGCTACCAAGCTCATTGACGAGACCACCAAAAAGCTGAAGGAAGCAACCTCCAAGTACAGCAACCTCGCTGGTGCAAGCTTCATCGCGGGCTACTTTGATGTCGAGAAGAAAACCCTCGGCGCATACACCGCCAAGGACTCCCGCCCCCAGACCTTTACCGACTGGGGCATGGTTGAAGCACCCTACGTCACTGAACACTCCAAGGATGCGCAGAGCGTCTTCCTCTCCATCTCTTCCGAAGTGCTCGACCAGGTTGAATGCGACGTGCTCTGGGCTTGGGTCAACGACCCCGCTGACGTGGAGAAGATTAAGTCAGATCCGCTCTTCGCTGCTCTCCCTGCCCTGAAGAAGAACGCCGCTATCTTCGAATCCGATAAGCACCTTGGTCTGGCCCTCTCGGCTGCCTCCCCGCTGTCGCTGACCTGGGCCGTGAAGAATTCCTCCATTCTGGAGAAGTTCTCCACCGCTATCAAGAACGGTAAGGGCTCCAAGTAACGTGAGCCATCCCCACTCGGGACACGGGCAGGCCCGCGGTGTACACAGCACCCGGCGCCTGCCCCGTTTGTGTCTCCTCATTGCCCTCACCTGCGTTGCCGCCGCGCTATCGTTGCTCGTTGGCACTCGATTTATCGACCCAGCTACTGTGCTCAACACCCTGACCGGTCACAGCCCGGAAGGTATCGAAGGCGCCGTTATCGATGCGCGTATTACCCGAACCATCTGGGGACTCATCATCGGTGCCGCCCTCGGCCTCGCTGGAGCCGGTATGCAGGGTATTACCCGCAACCCGCTCGGCGACCCCGGAATCCTCGGGGTGAACTCCGGTGCAGCCTTTGCCGTGGTCACCGGTATTACCTTCCTCGGCGTGAAGAGCACAACCGAGTATTCCGTGCTCGCATTCGTAGGCGCCGCCGCGGCCTCCGCTCTGGTATACGCCTTTGCCTCCATCGGCAAGGACGGCGCGACCCCCGTTAAGCTGGCGCTCATGGGTGCGGCCCTCAGCGCCGGGCTCGGATCGCTCACCAGCGCTCTGATTCTGACGCGCCAGAACGCCCTGGATGATCTGCGCCGCTGGCAGGTGGGGTCCATCGCGGGTAAAGATCTGGAGAACCTCTTCCCCTCGGGGATTTTGTTGCTTGTTGGTGCGCTCATCCTGTTTACGGGAAGCCGAACCATTAACAACCTCGCCCTTGGCGACGACATGGCTGCGTCCCTTGGCGAAAACGTCAATAGAAGAAGGTTCATTCTCTTTATCGGTATAACCCTACTCGTCGGCGCCGCCGTCGCGCTCGCGGGCCCCATCGCTTTCCTCGGCCTCATGGCCCCGCACGCCATGCGTTCCTTCATCAGTGCGGACTACCGAATGCTTCTGCCTGCTTCTGCACTCTTCGGCGCGGTTATCCTGTTGCTCGCCGACACGCTCGGCCGTGTGCTGATGCCTCCGCAGGAAATTCAGGTGGGCGTGAGCACCATTGTGGTGGGCGTGCCTGTCTTCATCTACCTGATTCGACGGTCTAAGGGGGCGAGCCTCTCATGATGAGCCCGCATCGTAACGCTACCGGCGGGGTGGCCGAGCTACGCGCTATCCGTCGCCGCGAAATGCGCCGCCCCATCCTTGGACTCTCCGGGTTGGCCCTCGCGCTCCTGGCTGCCATGGCTGTACGCGTTCTGCTGGGTAGCTATACCGTTACCATTCCCGACTTTCTGACCTTGGTCACCGGTGGTGAAGTACCCGTACGAGGGGCCAGGTTTATCGTCATGGAGGACAAACTTCCCCGCGCAGTCCTTGGTGCTCTCGCCGGCATCGCCTTTGGATGCGCCGGTGCCATCTTCCAGTTGCTCCTACGCAATCCGCTGGCTAGCCCAGATATTATCGGCATTAGCAACGGCGCCTCCCTCGGCGCGGTGCTCTCCATGGTCTATTGGGGTGCTTCGGGATTCAGCGTCTCGCTCTTCGCAATCGTCTTCGCCCTCGCCGCTGCGGTCGTCACGATGCTTCTGGCCTCGGGACAAGGCAATGTGGGGAACCGCTTCATCCTGATGGGTATTGGCGTGGCTGCGCTCTGCAACGCGGCCGTCACCTACCTGCTCGAACGCATGTCTATCGGCCAGGCTAGTAGCGCGACCGTCTGGATGGTCGGCTCCCTCAGCATCGCCAACTGGGATCGCATTGGTATTCTGCTCATAGCTCTGCTGGTGCTTTTGCCTTTTATCCTCTGGGGTATCAACCACCTAAAGACCTCAGCCGTGGGTGATGACCTGGCGCACGGTCTGGGTGTGCCGGTGGGTTTCATCCGCTGGTACTACATCGGCTTGGGTGTACTCTTGGCCGCTGTCGCCACTGCGGCTACTGGGCCCATTGCCTTCGTTGCGTTCGTCGCGGGACCTATCGCCCGTCGTATTATTGGCGGCCGCCACACGATTCTGGGAGCATCTCTTGTGGGCGCAACCATCGTGGTGCTTGCCGACTTCGTGGCGGCGAACCTTTTCCCGTCCATCTCATTCCCCGTAGGTATTCTGACCGGTGCTATGGGCGCGCCGTTGCTCATCTGGCTGCTCGTGCAGAATCAAAAGGAAGGAAAATAATGAAAGAAATCACCGAACGCACCCTCAAAGTAGAGAACGTCAGCCTCGGCTACGGCGAAACCACCATCGTCAAAGACCTCTCCCTTGAATTTCCGAAGGGCAAAATCACCGCGATTATTGGCCCGAACGGTTGCGGCAAGTCCACCCTGCTACGCGGTGTCTCCCGGCTGCTCAAGCCTCTCAGCGGTGACTTCACCTTGGATGGAAAATCCACTCACGAGTACTCCATGAAGGGGTTCGCGCGTATGGTCGGGCTGATGCCCCAGCACCCCATCGCACCCGAAGGCATCACCGTCGCCGACCTCGTCTCGCGCGGCCGCTACCCCTACCAGGGCCTCTTCAAGCGGAACAGCGCCGAAGACGACGAGGCGGTTGCTTGGGCTCTCGAAGCCACCGATACAATGTCCCTGGCAGAACGACAGGTCACCGAACTCTCCGGCGGTCAGCGCCAGCGCGTCTGGATTGCCATGGCGCTCGCCCAAGAAACCGATATCCTGCTACTGGATGAGCCGACCACCTACCTCGACCTGGCACACCAGGTGGAGCTACTCGATCTGCTCTCGGAACTCAACGAGCAGCGCGGCACCACCATGATCATGGTGCTGCATGAACTGAACCTCGCCGCCCGAGTCGCTGACTACCTGGTCGCGATGAAGGACGGCTCCATCGTTGCCCAGGGCGAGGCACACGACGTACTCACCCGCGAGAACCTGCACACCATCTTCGGGCTGAAAGCCGAAGTTGCAGACCCGTTCAATGACGGAAGCGTCGTGGTTGTACCGCACCCGCGCATCCCCACAAACCACGGTGTAGCGGGCCAGGAGCGCGAGTAGCCGTGGGGGAGCGCATCAAACGACGCCGTGTGCGCACACATGGTGATAACGCCTATGGCATCTTCACCCTGGCTGTGAGCCGTGTGGAGCGGCTGACCCCTTCCTACGTGCGGGTCAGCCTGACCGGTCCCTCCCTACGCTACGCCGTGAACCCGGTCGCGTTGGGTGGGCTAAATGCCGACACACATGCGGTGGGGGAACAGGATACTACCAGGAGTGAGGGCGAGCTCGGTTCCTACCGCGGCGTGTTGGACGGCTACGTTAAGTTGCTCGTGCCGCCCGCCGTCCAACACGACGAGTATGGACGCATCACGCGCCTAAACCCTGAGCCGGTGCACATCGACCTCACCGACACATGGCGGCAGGACTGGTTCGCCTTGCCCGATACCGAACGCGGCTGGATGCGTACATACACTCTGCGCGCCTCCCGCCTGCACGATCCTGATGCTGCTCTGCGCAAGGTGATCGAGGCCCTGCCTGTTGCGCCTCTCATCCCTGCCGGGGTAAGCCTACCTGCCGCGCCAGGTATCGACTCCGCTCTGCCCGAAATCGATCTCGACTTTGTACTCCACACCGAGGTAAGTTCCGACGGGGTTGAACGCATGGGCCCCGGTGCTACCTGGGCAAGCCTTGCTGAGAGGGGGGATAGAGTCTCTATCCTCGCGCCCTTGGCGGGTCAGCCTCTGTGGGCCTCTTGGTCGAGTGGTGGCGCCGCGCGCATCATCCTCGCGGTGGATGAAACCGCGGTACCCGCCGCTCTCTCTATCCTTGCGGACTATGCTGCCGGGGATCAGAAGCCTGCCGAAATCCAGCTCATCGCAGAGGTGCCTCACGCAACCGACAGCCTAACCACGCTGTGGGACGGTCCTTATCCGCACTTGCCTGCACTGAGTGAGTTACCGAACCTCACCGTTAACTGGTGTGCTCGCGAAGATGCGCCCCGAGGCGAAGCCCTGACCGCTGGTCTGCGTAAGGCTCTGGGTTTGGGTGCGTGGAATTCTAAAGGTGCCCCTGTAGCTGCTGAGCCTTCCCCAGATTGTGACGACGAAACCGAGGTTGTCTGGACCCTGGCAGATGATGAGAACCCGCAGATTTACGTGTTTATTGCGGGTGAGGCGTCGGTTGTCAAGACCCTGCGCCGTATCTGCGTGCAGGAGGCGTCCATTCCCAAAAATGATGTTTCATTCATGGGATACTGGAAAACAGGACGCACCGAAAGCTAAGCGACGAAGCCGGTACACCGCGCGGGTGTACCGGCTTCTTCCATAGAAGGGCTAAACTCTACAGACGCCCGGAAAGAAGACACAATGACGACCCCGCTCCTAGACTCCAACGGCAAGCTCAACGGTGAATCAGTACGCTACGTAGCAATCGGCGACTCCTTCACCGAAGGCGTGGGCGACGTTGACCGCCGCCGCCCCAACGGACTGCGCGGCTGGGCAGACCGCGTTGCCGAAGGTATCGGCGCAGTAGACCCGCAGGCACAGTACGCAAACCTTGCTATCCGCGGCCGCCTGCTCATTCCCATCCTCGAAGAACAGCTGCCGGCTGCTCTGGAGCTGAAGCCCAACCTCGTCACCTTCTACGGCGGCGGTAACGACATCATGCGCCCCAACGTGGATATTGACCAGCTCATGACCCACGTGGACGAAGCCTTCGCAACCCTGCGCGGCGAAGGAATCGAAGTGCTTACCGTAACCGGCCTGGATGTACAGGGCCAGGGCCCCTTCGCCCGCACCCGCGGCCGCACCGCCACCTACAACGAGCTACTGCGCGGCATCGCCGAAGACCACGGCGTGCACATTATTGACTACTGGCGCTGGAATGACTTCCTCGACTGGCGTCTGTGGGCTGATGACCGTCTGCACATGAACGATCTCGGCCATGAACGCTTCGCATCCCGCGTGCTGGCGCAGCTCGGCCTGCCTGGCGTGGTCACCGAATCGGTACTGCCTCCGGAGGTGCAGCTGACCGCTCGTGAGAAGATCGAGCAGGAGGCGCGCTGGGTTCGCGAGTTCGCCCTGCCGTGGATTGGCCGCCGACTGAAGGGCACGAGCTCCGGTGACGGCGTGAGCCCCAAGTACCCGCAGTGGGTGCCCGCGGCAAGCCTGAAGAACTAGGCGGAAGAACTAGGGCTGCGGTGGCTCACGGTACGGCGTAGAACTGTACGCCGGGGGAGTGCCCTGCGCGGTATCTGTACCGTATTTGCGCTCGCATCTACGCCGTAACGGGGGCGGTAAAACCGCCGCTACCTGTACCGTTACTACCCCTTAAACTGCCCTTTAAAACCGGGGCGGAAGCGTTTAAACGAGAGTTAAAAGCTCTTTAAACGCGTGTTTAAGCCTGTTTAACAGTCCTGCGCATACCGTCAGAAGCGGTGGCGCGGGGCCGTTTTCGGCTTAAATCCGGCTTAAGCTGTTAATCTCACAACATGAATTTCACCGGTGTAATTTATTCCCGGTCACATAGAGAACGCCCGTTCTTAAATCGGTGCATTAACGCCTGACTAGGGGCGTTAAAGAATCCCTTAAAAACATCTGGACTTGCAAAAATACCCATTTTTGGTAGAATAGGTAGGTATGTTTGCCGCCCGGCGGCAAGCGCGCATCCGCGAATCGAGTGCCTCGCTTAAACGAGGTGCAATCGGCTCAGAACACCGAGATTCCGCGGATTTTTAAGGCAAAATCCGGCGTGCAGGCTTGCACGAACCCCCGTATTTACCTAGAATTTAACGCTGTTCGTAGTGGTGGAAACGCCTCTCGACACTAATAAGCTTCACCGTTTTTCCCGCGGCGGGGATCGATGCGTGGCCTCTCACCCACGTGACGATCTCAAACACTCTAGCCCGGCGAATAACCCGGTGCTTCTACATTGGTGGCGGGACGCTCACGAGTAACATCGACTGCGTACCGTCATAAAAGTCAATCAATAAAGGAGTGAAACATGGCAGCAGTCTGCCAGGTGACCGGAGCTGTTCCCGGCTTTGGACACAGCATTTCGCACTCGCATCGCCGCAACAAGCGTCGATTCGACCCGAACGTACAGAAGAAGACCTACTGGGTTCCTTCGCTGCGTCGTAAGGTAACCCTGAACGTGTCCGCTAAGGGCATCAAGGTGATCGATGCTCGTGGCATCGATGCCGTTGTTGCAGAAATCATCGCACGCGGGGAGAAGATCTAGTAAATGGCATCCAAGGCTAAGGACCTCCGTCCTATCATCAAGCTCAAGTCCACTGCTGGCACCGGTTACACCTACGTGACCCGTAAGAACCGCCGCAACAACCCCGACCGCATGGTGCTGAAGAAGTACGACCCCGTCGTCCGCAAGCACGTTGACTTCCGAGAGGAGCGCTAAGAATGGCTAAGAAGTCCAAGATCGCTCGCAACGAGCAGCGCAAGGTCATCGTCGCTCGCTACAACGAGAAGCGTATCGCGCTGAAGAAGACCCTGATCGACGAGAACGCTACCCCCGAGGAGCGCGAAGCAGCACGCGTGGCACTGCAGAAGCTGCCCCGCAACGCTTCCCCCGTTCGCGTGCGTAACCGCGACCAGATCGACGGCCGCCCCCGCGGTACCTTCCAGAAGTTCGGTATCTCCCGCGTGCGCTTCCGCGAGATGGCACACCGCGGCGAGCTGCCCGGTATCACCAAGTCCAGCTGGTAAATCTGGTATTTTAGTTCCTAAACGGTTTTCCGTCGTCACCGACGGTCACTCGCTTTAGACTCAAACCTTAAGTCTCTGGAAGGGGCACCCTAATGGCTAAGAACCGTACCGAACTCGTTGCAGAGGTTGCAGAGAAGTCTGGCAAGAGCCAGGCAACTGTAAACGCAGTCCTCGACGCAGTGTTCCAGGTTTTCGAGTCTTCCGTCTCCAAGGGCGAGAAGATCACCATCCCCGGTTGGATGGCAATCGAGCGCACCGACCGTGCAGCTCGTACCGGCCGTAACCCGCAGACCGGCGAAACCATCCAGATTCCCGCCGGTCACGGCGTGAAGCTGACCGCAGGCTCCAAGCTGAAGGCAGCAGTCGCTAAGAAGAAGTAATTCTTGAGACTTTGAATCTGCTAAAGACCCCCACCAATACGGTGGGGGTCTTTTAGTATGCCCAGATGCTCTCTCTTGGTGACGGAGGTACGGGTTGTCGGGAGGTGGCGGTACCGGTGAGGTAGCGCGGCTAGCGAGGTGCTACCGATGAGGCGGTGCTGAGGGGAGCTGCGAGGGCACGCGTGGCGGGGAGCGTGCACAAGGTGGGTTTTCAAGACCCTAACCCTTAACTCGAGCATAAGACACAGAAAGTAGCTCGGTTTCACAGGGGAAGCTACGATGGGCTACAGAAAAAATAAAGAAAATTTATGCATATGAGCAGAAAGCTATGCATGAGCTGAGCGAAAAACCGCGATTATCAAACCCTGCTGAGAAAAATACTTATACATTGCCGATCGGACACAGCTTAAACACAGCAAACTAAAGCTCAATCTTAGACTCACACCCTAAGCTGGAATCACCGGCGAAGGAAAAGCCACACACCATACACAACGGCCCCACCCAACCGGAAAATCAACCATACAAACCCCGGACGATTGACCCTCCGGGATGCACAAGGAGAACCACCTCATGGCACGCCCCGCACTGCATACTTCCGCACAGACCCCCAACCGTCGCTTCCGCACCGGCGCGGCAGCCCTGTCCCTCGCAGCAATCGCAGCACTCGGCCTGAGCGCTTGCGGCGCGCAGAACACCTCCAACCCGGCACCCACCGCAACCGCAACCGCCAAGGCAACCTCCACCGCTGACGCAGCAGTCAACGCGGGCAACGGCAAGGTCACCGTCAAGGCAAGCGACGCAGCCTCCCCGAGCGCAACCGCAAGCAGCTCCCAGGGTACCGTCACCGTCACCGAAAACGGTGTGACCGTCAGCGGTGCTGATGGTACCGGGGTCACCGCAGACGCCAACGGTAATGTAACCGTCAACGGCGCGAACGGAACCGGCGTGACCGCCGACGCTAGCGGCAACGCAACCGTCAACGGCGGCTCGGCATCGAACAACTCGGGCTCCAGCAACTCGGGCTCCTCCGCAAAGGTCGACGAGAAGGCAGGCGAGACCTCCGCCAAGAGCGGCTCGAACGGCTCCGGCACCGTGACCGTCGACAGCGGAACCGTCAGCGCAGCCAACGGCTACACCCTCATCGAAATCAAGACCGACGGCGGCTGGTCCTACCACGCCCCCAACGGCGACATCATTGAGGTACGAGCTGACGGCTCCTGGGAGCGCGTTGGCGATGGAGGCGTCGTTGAGGTTGATGCTGACGGCTCCTGGGAGCAGACCGGCGAGAACGGCGTGATCGAGGTAGAAGCCAACGGCACTTGGGAACAGACCGGCGGCAAAGGCGCGGTTAAGGTACCCAGCGTCCCTCTCAAGCCTGCCGGTGCTACCGTGGACCCCGTCAAGCCCGTCACTCCCCGTAACTAACTGATGTGACCAGCCGACAAACCGGGCAGAAACGTGGGATATCCCACCCGCTAGAATGCGGATAAACGCCCGGTGGCTCGGATAAAAGCCCCCCAAACTCGATAGAATTAACGCGGTTGGTTACACCGATAATCGTTATGGAATCCCACAAGGATCCTGCGCACGACGCGAATACGTCGCCAACTAGCCGCACCATACTAACAACCACAAGGAGAAATAATGGCATTCGCCCCCGCAATGAAGAAGACCACCGCGGTTCTGTCCATCGCCTTCGCAGGCGCACTGGGCCTGAGCGCATGTGGCTCCCAGTCCTCTTCCACCACCACCGCGACTGCATCCGCATCTGCTTCTGCGACTGCTTCCGCAAGCGCATCGGCTAAGGCATCCTCTGCAGCTGCAACCACCTCGGCTGCATCTGCTTCCGCTTCTGCAGACGTGAAGGTTGACAAGGACGGCAACGTCACCGTCAAGGCTAACGACGGCGAGGGCAACTCCGCAGACGTGAAGGTCGGCGCAGACGGCAAGGCTTCCGTCAACGCTAAGGACTCCGAGGGTAACTCCTCCAAGGTAGAGTCCGACGAGAAGGGCACCAAGGCTGAGTCCAAGGACTCCGAGGGTAACTCCTCCTCCGCCGTTGAGGGCGACGTTATTGCTTCCGAGGACGGCGGCTGGTCCATTCAGGGTGACGAAGGTCAGGTAGCTGTACAGGCTGACGGCTCCTGGAGCCGCCAGGACGCAAACGGCCAGGTCGCAGTTAAGGCTGACGGCTCCTGGACCATCCAGTCTAACAGCGGCCTGCAGGCATCCGTGGACGCATCCGGTGAAGTAACCTCCATCGTTGGCGGCGAGAAGGCAGACCTGAAGGCTCCGAAGGTTCCCGCAAAGCCCGCACAGGCTAAGGTCAACCCCGTCAAGCCCGCACAGCCCAAGTAAGCTGCAAAGAGCTAACAGCGGCTTGTGACGCTACCAGAGCGTAACAGCCCCTGACCCTATAAGACGCCCCGTGTGCATCCGAGCGTGATGTGCACGGGGCGTTTTGCGTCTTCAAGCTGCGCTGAACTCCTAGGGAAAATAGGAAGCTTCGCATAACTGTTGTTAGGATTAGGGAGGCGCTCAGAATCTAGCTCTCACTCAACTCTCACTCAACGAACAACCACACTATAGGTCTCCCCGGCATAGCACGGGGATCTACCAGAAAAGAGAACACAGTGAAGAAGTCTATGGCTGTTCTGTCCCTGAGCCTCGCCGCGACCTTCGGTCTTGCAGCTTGTAGCTCCAACGCCAAGGCACCCGCCGAAAGCCAGAGTGCATCCGCGAGCGCGTCTGCCTCCTCCAGCGCGTCTGCGAACGCATCCACCTCGACAGCTACCTCGGCAAGCGCATCTGCAAACCCAAATAGCTCGAGCTCCTCCGCCAAGGAATCCGGAAGCCAGAAGGGTGGCTTGTCGGGTGCATCCGCCATTCCTACGGACCCCACCGATAGCAACTACGGTCCGCAGATCTACAAGCGTTACAAGGAAATCGTCGAAGAGGCTAAGAAAGATCACTCCACCAAGAGGACTACGAACACTGAAGGCAATGTGTACGCTGCCCCTGACGGAAGCATCGCTGTTGTCGAAGCTAAGAACGGTAACTACATCAGCATTGAGAACGACGGCAGCTGGGTACGTGTGACCCCTGAAGGCGAGGTTGTCGCCGTGGATGATAAGGGCGCCTGGATTGCTGTCAATCCTAATGGCGAAATAACTAGCGTTGATGAGAACGGTGCAGCTTCCATGATTAACATTAAGACCTCGGAGGTCTCGGGCGACTACCAGTCCCTGGAGCTGCCCAAGATTCCGGCTCCCGTGGGAGACCTGCCCGCCCCGAAGAATCCCGTAAAGCCGACCAGCGTCAAGACCCACGAGTAGGCAGACCCGTACAGCGGTAGCCGCTCGTAGAGCCTTTCAACTCTTGAACGCCCCGTGCGCATCCGAACGTGATGCGTGCGGGGCGTTTCTGTGCGCTTGCAGAGTACCGCCAGGATGAGGTGCTAGGCTGGACGCGGGAAATAACGCCCGCTCAACAAATCCCACCCATAACGGACACCCCGGACGCCCAGCGCAGTTCGGGATCTACCAGAAAAGAGAACACAGTGAAGAAGTCTATCGCTGTTCTGTCCCTGAGCCTCGCCGCAACCCTCGGCCTTGCCGCGTGCAGCCCCACCAACATCAAGGCACCCGCCGAAAGCCAGAGCAACTCCGCGAGTGCGTCTGCATCGGCGACTGCCTCTGCGAGCGCTTCGGCTACCGCTTCCGCGAGCGCATCCTCCGAGTCCAAGGCAAGCGCATCGGCATCCGGCTCGGCAAGCGCATCTGAGAAGAGCTCTTCAGATACCAAGGGCACCGATAGCAGCTCCAGTGATAACGCCGCAGTCGGAATCGGTAAGCAACGATATAACGTCTTCAAGAAGGGCGCTGAACAGGCCAAGAAGGACCCCAGCACTAAGAAGAGCACCAACGCTGACGGCGCCGTGTACACCGACACGAAGGAAGGCGCCTCCATCGTCGAAGCTAAGAACGGTGACTACATCCTGATTAAGGATGACGGCGGCTGGATCCGCGTTAGCCCCGACGGATCGCTCAGCAGCGTCAGCGAATCCGGTGACTGGAGCGTCATCAAGACCAACGGCGATACCATCGCTGTTGATGAGAACGGTGAAGCTACCATCACGAACGTTGTCACCGGTGAATACTCCCAGGACTACAAGTCGCTGGAACTGCCCAAGCCCCCGGCCCCCGTGGACGGCTACAGCACCGCCCCGAAGGAAGGCGTGAAGCCGACCAGCGCTAAGACTCACGAGTAGGCAGACCGGTACAGGGGTAGCCGCTCGTAGCGCCTTTCAAAGCTTGAACGCCCCGTGCGCATCCGAACGTGATGCGTGCGGGGCGTTTCTGTGTCTTCAAACCGTGATGAGAAGAGCCGTGAAAGTAGCGGGGGAGGGGCCACCTGCGACGCGACATCTCAGGGAGCTTTCAGGTCACGGTGCTAGCATGATGGCGTACACCGGGTAGCCCGTGTACAGGTCAACCACACCACGCACTGCGCCGTCGCAGAGCGGCGCATACAGAAAAGAGAAACTACAGTGAAGAAGTCTATTGCTGTTCTGTCCCTGACCATTGCCGGTGCCCTCGGCCTCGCAGCCTGCGGCGGCAACAGCGGCAGCAACTCCAACTCCACCGCATCGGCAAGCGCATCCGCTTCTGCAACCGCTTCCGCAACTGCCTCGGCACCCGCTAGCACCTCCGCAGCGGCAACCAGCGAAAGCAGCACCTCCGCAGCAGCTGAAACCACCAAGGCAGAAACCAAGACCACCCAGGGCACCATCAGTGCACCTAGCGGTCTGCCCAGCGAAGCAACCGAAGCACTCAAGAAGGGTCAGGAATCCGCTGAGCAGGCAGCCTCCGCAGGCTACACCGCCAGCAAGAAAGCCCTGGAGCAGCTCAAGGAGCAGTCCGGCGTGAAGAAGGTGCAGACCAGCGACGGCACCGTCTACTACACCAATGAACTTGCCGCATTCGAAGCCAAGGACGGCGCTATCGTCAGCATCCAGAACACCGGTGTGTGGACCAGCATCGACTCCAACGGTACAACCATCGTCGTGAAAGAGGACGGCTCCTGGATTAAGACCAACCCCAAGGACAACCTCTACACCGTCGTCAATGCAGACGGCACCGCATCCGTGCTGAACACCAAGACCTTCGAGAAGGCGACCGACGTCTCCACCATCGAGACCCCGAAGGCACCTGGCCGTATCGACGGTTTCAGCGGCACCGCTAAGACCCCGGTCAAGCCCACCAAGATTGGTGACCTCTCCGAGGTTGCAGGCGCTAAGTAAAAACTAGCGCCTGCCTCCGGGCAGAACAGCCAGAACAGCCCACCAGAATAGGGCTTACCAAGTGCCCCGCGCGCATCCGATAGTGATGCGTGCGGGGCGTCTTTAATTATTTCTCACTCGGGGATGGAGGGGTTTAAATCTTCGGAATGGGTTGCAGGCGGCGCAACTGCGTCACATGCTTGGGTTCGAGTTCCTCAACGCAGCTGACCTGTAGCAGGCGCATTGTGCGGCGCACCTCTTCCGAGAGGATCTCAATCGTGCGATCCACACCGCGGCGGCCACCCGCCATGAGTCCGTATAGGTAGGCGCGGCCAATCAGCGTGAACTTGGCGCCCAAGGCCAGCGAGGCCACCACATCCGCGCCGTTCATAATGCCGGTATCCACCATAACTTCGGTGTCCTTGCCGACCTCGCGAACCACTTCCGGGAGCAGGTGGAAGGGAACCGGAGCGCGGTCCAACTGGCGGCCGCCGTGGTTCGACAGTAGGATGCCGTCCACGCCTAAATCAGCCAGCTTCTTGGAATCCTCCACGTTTTGCACGCCCTTAATGACAATCTTGCCGGGCCACAACTCACGGATTTCCTTAAGATCCTCGTAATTGATGGACGGATCCATAGCAGCGTCCAGCAATTCGCCCACCGTGCCGCCTGTCGAGGAGAGTGAAGCGAACTCCAATTTGGGCGTGGTGAGGAAGTCATACCACCACCACGGGCGCGGAATCGCGTTCGCCACTGTCTTCAGCGAAAGCTGGGGCGGAATGGAAAAGCCGTTGCGCTTATCGCGCAGGCGCGCCCCCGCAATGGGCGTATCTACGGTGAAGAAGAGCGTATCGTAGCCGGCCTTTGCGGCACGCTCGACCAGGCCGTAGGAAATCTCACGCTGACGCATCACGTACAGCTGGAACCACAGACGGCCGTTTGGGTTGACGCGGCGTACATCCTCAATGCTGGTTGTACCCAGGGTTGAGAGGGTGAAGGGGATGCCCGCTGCCCCCGCCGCGCCGGATCCGGCAATCTCGCCCTCGGTCTGCATGAGGCGTGTGAAGCCCGTGGGGGCGATACCGAAGGGTAGAGCGGAGGTACCGCCCAGTACCTGCGTGGTGGTGTCTACGGTGGAAACATCCGTCAGGATGCCCGGGTGGAACTCGACATCCTCGAAGGCTTGGCGGGCGCGGGTCATCGACAGTTCACCTTCCGCGGCGCCGTCCGTGTAGTCGAAAGCGGCGGCGGGTGTGCGGCGCTTTGCGATGCGGCGCAAATCGTAGATGGTCAGTGCGCTCTGTAGGCGGTTACCTGCAAAATCGAGGCTGGGCTTCTTGAATTGCATAAACTCAAGTAGTTCGCTGGGCTTGGGGAGCTGACGTTGCACCATGGGAGGCCTTTCTCTTGGGGGGCGCCGCCTGCAGGGCGGGCCTTGAGTGGGGGCGGGGTCATCGGCGAGTCCCGCAGAATGGTGTGCGAAAAACCGCACCCTTCTAGTCTAAAAATTAAGGATTGAGTTAATCAATAGTTAGGTAAGGCTTAACTTATTAAGTTAAATATTTTGGGGGTGCCCCTGCGTATCGGTACCGGAGGGCATGACGAATGAATGAGATGCAACGATTCCCAAACCCGTGCATACCACTTTCGCACTCCTCAACTCACGCAAATATGACGTAATATGACGAGCCCTTACCTCCCGCGTTCACAAAGCTCAACTCCCAGCGAACCACCCCCACCACGCTGGCATAATGGGGACAGCAAACCATCGCGCCCACACACGGCGCACCCAACAGGAGAGAGAACCCATGAGCGAGAACACCACCCGCACCGTACGCGTGCGCGCCAGCGAACTCGAAGGCCGAGCCTGGCTCAACACCGGCGATAAGAACCTGACCCTGCAGGATCTGCGCGGCAAAATCGTTATTCTCGACTTCTGGACCCTCTGCTGCATCAACTGCCTGCACGTCCTCGACGAGCTGCGCCCCCTCGAAGAAGAATTCTCCGACGTGCTCGTCACCGTCGGTGTGCACAGCCCCAAATTTGAGCACGAAGCAGACCCCGTAGCGCTCGCCGCAGCCGTCGACCGCTACCACATCACCCACCCCGTACTCGACGACCCCGAACTGACCACCTGGCAGGCATACACCGCCCGCGCATGGCCCACCCTCGTCGTCGTCGACCCCGAAGGCTACATCGTCGCCCACCTCTCCGGCGAAGGCCACGTACAGGGCCTCACTTCCCTCGTACGCGAACTCGTCGCAGAACACGAGGCGAAGGGCACTCTGCACCGCGGCGACGGCCCCTACGTGCCCCGCCCCAAGGCAGCCGGCACCTACGCCTTCCCCGGCAAGGCTATCGAACTGCCCGCCGAATTCGGCCCCGCAAACCTCTTCGGCAACCGCGAGCGCACCTACCTCGTTGCAGACAGCGCGCGCCACCGCATCCTGCAGGTAGCAGCCGACCTCAACACCGTCATCAACACCTACGGCGGCGGCGACGACCCCGTGAACCACCCCGTTAAGGGCCACGTCGACGGCACCGGCACCGAAGCGCGCTTCAACGAACCCGCCGGCCTCGCCCTCGTACCCGAGAACCTGCGCGAGCAGCTCGGCTACGATGTGCTCGTCGCCGACACCGTCAACCACCGTCTGCGCTCCCTCAACCTGCGCACCGGCGAAGTACGCACCCTCGCAGGCAACGGCGTGCAGCGCGTCATTGACGGCGACAACGCCGTCACCGGCGACCCCAACCACATCCCCGTTGGCGTGCCCGCCACCGAAATTGCGCTCTCCTCACCCTGGGATGCCGTCTACTCCCGCGAAGCCGGCCAGTTCATCATCGCCATGGCAGGCACCCACCAGCTCTTCGGCTACGAACCCGTCAACGGCACCGTCAGCATCTTCGCAGGCTCCGGCGTGGAAGGCCTCGCTGACGGCCCCGCCGCCGAAGCCTGGTTCGCCCAGCCCTCCGGCATCATCGAAGCCCGCGACGGCAGCCTCTGGGTCGCCTGCTCCGAAACCAGCGGCCTGCGCCACGTCACCTTCACCGACAATGGCGTACAGGTCACCTCCGCTGTCGGCAAGGGCCTGTTCGACTTCGGCTTCGTTGACGGCGACTCGGACACCGCCCGCATGCAGCACCCCCTCGGCCTGACCGAGCTGCCCGACGGCTCCATCGCAGTCGCAGACACCTACAACGGCGCCATCCGCCGCTGGGACCCCGCAACCGGCACCCTCGGCACCCTCGAACGCGGCCTCGACGAACCCTCCGACCTGCTCGTCGAAGAGGTACCCGGCGAAGAACCGCGCCTCATCATTGTGGAAACCAACGCCCACCAGCTCGTGCGCGCCTCCATTCCCGCCAAGGCACAGCACGTCGACGAAGGCGCCATCACCACCGCGCGCCCCTCCACCAAGCTCACCGGCGGCACTCTCGAATTCGTCTCACGATTCACCGTGCCCACCGGCCAGAAGCTCGACACCCGCTGGGGCGACCCCACCCAGCTGAAGATCTCATCCACCCCCGAGAACTTCATCCTGGAAGGTGCCGGCACCTCCACC
The DNA here is from genome assembly GCF_916049665.1 of uncultured Rothia sp. Classification (GTDB taxonomy): domain Bacteria; phylum Actinomycetota; class Actinomycetes; order Actinomycetales; family Micrococcaceae; genus Rothia. The sequence continues at coordinate 22,247 of NZ_CAJZIE010000037.1, forward strand.
GGACTGACCCGAACCCTCGTACTCAACCCCGAAATCACCGAGGCAGTCCTGCACATCACCGCCCGTGCCGCCGCCTGCGACGGCACCCCCGACGGTGACATCCCCGAGCACGCAGCATGCCACCTCTACCAGCAGGACTGGGGCATTCCCGTCATCGTGACCGGTGACGAGGCAGACGAAAGCGAACTCGTCCTGGACCTTCGCGGTATCAACTAGGAACCTATAAAAGAATCAAGGGTCAGTATTATCCTCGCTCCTACAGGGACACCCGTCCTCGCTTCGCTCGGACACCCTGATGTCGCTACGGATAATACTGACCCTTTTCTGCTGTGCCGCCCTGATACCGCTGCGGATAGTACCGGTTCCTTTGTGCCTTTAGGATGAACGGAGGCGAAAGGACCGGGTCATCCTCGCTCCTACAGGGGCACCCGTCCTCGCTTCGCTTCGGACACCCTGATGTC
>NZ_CAJZIE010000038.1:0-22306 GCF_916049665.1 uncultured Rothia sp.
CAGCAATAAAAAAGAGAAGCCTGAAATCGAGAAGAAAATTCCCCAAAAAGGGCCTTGGTCAGATTTTTCATACAATTTTTCTGGAACACATTTTCTCTACAATGTCGATTTTCGTAATATTGTCATAAATTCTCGTATTAATTTTTCAAATTCAATATTTGGGCAGGTAATATAATTCTATAATTCAATATTCGAAGGAGAAGTTTTCTTCAATGGGTCAGAATTTGAAAAAACATCTTCATTTATCAATGTAGTTTTTAAACAATCTTCATTATTTCATGAAGCAGAATTTAAAGGTGGGGTTAGCTTTAAAAAATCAACATTCAATGACTCTGCAATTTTCCACGATACAGTTTTCGGGAGCACGACAAGCTTCACATCAACACATTTTAAAGAAAAAGCAGATTTCAAAGATGCAAATTTTACAGGACACACAATTTTCTCTAGGGCCATTTTCAAAAAGGAAGCAATCTTTACCGACGCATCTTTCAATAAAATTATTTCCCCTAGAGCAAATCCATCTGATGCAACCGCAGATTTCAATGGCGCAATTTTTGAAAATATCGCAGATTTCAGAGGTGCTTACTTTGAAGGATTTGCCAATTTTAGTGAAGCCAATTTCGAAAGTAATGCAGATTTCATCAGTATTACATTTAATGAATTTGATGGATTTATAGATTTTACCGATGCAACATTCATAAGTTCTGCAAAATTTATAAATTCAACATTCTTTGGCAGTGTGGGTTTCTATGGAACAAAGTTCATCAACAAAGAACCACGTTTTGCATTCCCTAATTCATCAATATTTATGACACGTTTCTCATGTGGTGTCACCCCAGAAAGTTATATATTCAGCGTGTCCTCCCATAGTCCCTATAAAATTCAACTCGGACAATCTGAAATCAACGGCAAAAAGTTCATAGTTCCCGAAGGAACCATACTTTTTGACCCTAAGTCTTGGGATGAAGAAAAGCAGGAATACACTCGCGTGAGTAAGCCTGCAAAGCCGCTTGAAAATTCAGATATCGAGGAAGAAAAGCCCGCTGAATAAGGTTCATCACTAAAAGGCCCCGCCGACCCGCGTCGGCGGGGCTTTCTCGCGCTCTCCGCGAGTGCGCATCCCAACTACCCACCGGCGAGCGCATCCGCCCGTCACATCGCCGCCCGCAAAGCCGCCCAAGAATCACCCCAATCACCCGCCGCGCCCAACCACCCGTTACCCCACCGATACACTAGAACCATGTACCGAATCATGACTGTCTGCACCGGCAACATCTGCCGCTCCCCCGTCGGCGAATACCTCATCCGCCAGCACGCCCAAGAAGCCGGCGTGCCCGTCACCGTCACCTCCAGCGGCATCAGCAACGAAGAAGAAGGCAACCGCATCGACCCGCGCGCCGCCGCGCAGCTCACCTCCCGCGGTATTGACTCGTCCGCGCACCGCGCCAGCGTCTTCACCGTCGAGGACTTCGACCGCAACGACCTCATCCTCGCCATGGACGCACCCCACTACCTGCGCCTCAAAGCCCTCGCCCGCAACGACGAAGACAAAGCCAAGATCCGCATGATGCGCAGCTTCGACCCGAAGGTCACCACCACCCACCTGGACCAGCTCGGCATCTACGACCCCTGGTACGGTAGCGAACGCGACTTCGTGTACACCACCGGCCTCATTGACGCCGCCGCACGCGGCCTCATCAACCACCTCAAGCAGGAAGGTGACGCGCAGTGAGTCAGCGTATCCCCCTGAACCAGAACCGCCGCGTCACCGGCACCGCCGAAATCCTGGAGCTCTGCAAAGACATGCTGCGCCTGGAGCACGGCATCGGCAACGACTTCGACATGGACACCGCCGAATTCACCGAATTCCGTGAGCAGTTCCTCGCCGACTTCGCGCAGATCCCGCTGATTATCGGCATTGACGGCCGCAGCGGCACCGGCAAAACCAGCCTCGCCGCGCAGCTTGAGCGTGAGCTCACCGCCGCAGGGCACAGCGTGCACGTGCTGCACCTGGACGACTTCTACCCCGGCTGGGACGGCCTCTTCGACGGCGTGGAGGCGTGGGACGCGCTGTCCGTGCAGCTCACCGAAGGTATTGCCGGAACCTACACCCCCTGGGATTGGGAGGCGGGCGCCCCCGGTGAGGAGCGCACCGTCGACCCGGCGGCTACGCAGGTCATTATCTGTGAGGGTGTTGGCGCGATTGCGGGCGCCTGCGAGGTGCGTATTCTCGCCACCGCCCCGGACGAGGTGCGTTACGAGCGCGCCATGGCTCGTGACGGTGACACGTTCCGCCCGCACTGGGAACGCTGGGCGGCGCAGGAGGAGGCGCTGCTCGCCGAAATCCCGGAAGACTACGAGACCGTGGACTTCATCTACGACAGCGCGGCGGCAGACGCGCGGTAACCATCGGGAAGGGGCGGTGTTAATCTCTCCAATGGGGAGAGGTAACACCACCCCTTTGCAGTACCCGGTATGAGTAGGGGGCGCAGCCACGTTTTCCGGAAGCGCCCTCAGGGTGTCAGCCCGGACGCTCTCCGCAGCGAAGCGAGGAGGGGCGGAGCGTCCGGGTGACGGGTGCCCCTGCGTAGGCGCGGAGGAAATATGTGGCGAGTCCTCCCCCACAAAAGAATGTCTACCGTTTAACTTACGAAGCCACACCCAATTCTGATAGGGTGAAAAGGTTGTGCTTCTGGCCTGCGCAAGCTCATCCCCGGATCCGGCACCGCCGCATCCAACCTTAGAGCCGCAGGCTCCGTTGCACGTGCGTCACGCAGAAAGAAAAACTAAGGCTAATGTCTTCGAAGTCGATTAAGACCTCCTTCGGGCTATCGCCCCTTTTCATTGTTGTTCTGGCGTTGCTGACCGCTATTGCGCCGCTCGCTACGGACATGTACCTTGCCGCACTGCCCGCTGTCGCGGAGGACCTGAACACGACCAGCACGAACGCGTCCCTGACGTTGAGCGCGTTCATGGTCGGTATGGCGCTCGGCCAGCTGGTTGTTGGTCCGCTGTCGGATAAGACGGGCCGCCGCAAGCCGCTGCTGATTGGTGCGGTCATCTGTTTCATTGCGACGGTGGCGTGTGGCTTCTCGCCGAATATTGAGCTACTGATTTTTGCGCGTTTCATGATGGGCTTCACCGGTTCGATTGGTGCGGTGCTGGCTCGTTCCATCGTGACCGATACGACTGAAGGCCTGGCGACCGCTAAGCTCATGGGCGTCATGATGATGATTAACGGCTTCGCGCCGGTGCTCGCGCCGCTGTTTGGTGGTTGGGTGCTGGCGTGGGGTAACTGGCGCGATATTTTCCATGTGCTCGGCGTGGTGACCGCGATCATGATGCTCGGCGTAATCTTCGTGATTAAGGAGACCCTGCCGGTGGAGGAACGCTACCAGGGTACCGCCCTGAGCGTGTACTCGGAGCTGCCGAAGGTCTTCAAGATTCGCCGCTACCTGGGTTTCATGCTGACGATGTGCTTCGCGTTTGGTGCGCTGTTCTCGTACATTTCCGGTTCGACGTTTGTGTTGCAGAAGATTCTGGGCTTGTCCGAGACTGAGTTCACGATCGTGTTCGGTGTGAACTCGATTGGCATTGTGCTGTTCAGTGCGATTGCAACGAAGCTGGTGGGTCGTGTGGCGCAGCGCCGCATTGTGAATGTCGGCGTGGTTAGCCTGCTGGTGGTGTCTTCGCTGCTGGTGGTTAGCTTCCTTATCGGTATCTCGCTGGTGCCGACGCTGATTCTGCTGTTCCTGCTGACCAGCTCGTGCGGCCTGATTTTTGGTAATGCTTCGGCGTTGGCGTTGAACGAGGCGCGCCACATGGCGGGTAGTGCTTCGGCGGTGATGGGTACGGTTCAGGCGATGCTGGGTGCGTTGGCGGCGCCGCTGGTGTCGTTTGCCGGTGAGCATGAGTACCTGCCGATGGGCTTCTCCATTTTTGGTTTCGCGGTCCTGACGGCGCTGGTGCTGTGGACTACGCCGCGTAAGGATTCGGACTACTCGGCGGACGGTAAGAGCCATGAGGCCCCGGCGGCGGGTCACTAGCCGTTCATAAGTACATATCTGTGCGTATGCCCAGGAGGGGCGGTGTTATCCGTAAGCGACATCAGGGTGTCCGAAGCGAAGCGAGGACGGGTGCCCCTGTAGGAGCGTGGATAGCACCGCCCTTCTGCATGTCTCGTCCATCTGCCCCTGTAGGAACGAGGGCGAGTACCGTTATCCCGCGCTGGTTCTGGATGCGAACGTACAATAAGACTATGTCTAGTACCGTAATTCTTCTGAACGAGCAGAACCCGCAGGGCATCTTCGTTGACCCGTCCGTGCCCCTCATCAGCGTTGATGATCAGGGCTTCACCCGCGGCGACGGCGTCTTCGAGACCATGCTGTCCGTCAACCGCCGTGTGCGTAAGCTCGGCATGCACCTGTCCCGCCTCGAGTCGTCGGCGCGCATGCTGGATTTGCCCGACCCGGAACCCGAGATTCTGCGTTCGGCGGTGGAGCGCCTCATGCGTGAGGCGACCGCCGGTGCCGAGACTGCGCTGGGTGAAGAGCACATCGTGAAGATCATTATTTCGCGCGGCCCCACCCAGGCGGTGACCTCCATGCAGCCGGGCCCGTACACGCTGATTATGGCGTCGCCGGTGCCCGCCTCCATCGTGAAGCGCCGCACCGAGGGTGTGAAGGCGATGCTGCTACCGCGCGGCCATGAGCCGATGGATAATAGCGCCTACCCGTGGCTGCTGGCGGGCGCGAAGACCCTCTCCTACGCGGTGAACATGGCGGTCCTGCGGTACGTGCAGGAGCGCGGCGCGGACGACGCTATCTTCATTACCGATGAGCGTCGCGTGCTGGAGGGCGCCACCTCTTCGGTGCTGGTTGCCAAGATTGAGGACGGCAAGAAGGTGCTGTACACGCCCGAGCCGAGCCACGGCATCCTTCCCGGCACCACGCAGGGCGCGGTGTTCGAGGCGGCACGCCAGGCCGGTTGGGAGCTGGGCTTCGGTCCGCTCTACCCGCAGGATTTGTTCGAGTCGGACGGCGTGTGGTTGGCGTCGTCGGTGCGTCTGATTGCACCGGTGACTCACCTGAACGGCACGGCGCTGGCGCATGACCCGGAGCTGACCGCCACGCTGTTGAACTACCTGGCGCAGCAGAGCTAACCGCGTACACAAAGGGACGGTATTATCCGTAGCGACATCAGGGTGTCCGAAGCGAAGCGAGGACGGGTGCCCCTGTAGGAGCGAGGATAATGCCGTCCCTTTGTGCTGTCTGCAGGTGCTAAGCAGGAGGCGTCTGTACCTTCCTGAAGCGACATCAGGGTGCCCGAGCTCTGCGAGGGCGGGTCCCTGTAGGAGCGAAGGAAGAGTGCGAGCGCCTCCGTATCCCAGCGTGGGAAGACGGTATCGCCCGTAGCGACATCAGGGTGTCCGAAGCGAAGCGAGGACGGGTTCCCTGTAGGAACGAGGGCGAGTACCGCTTCCCAGCAAAACTAGAAACGGAACGAACTAGCCCCAGAGGAACTGAATCGTACCCGCCGCGATAGATGCACCGTACGCAACAGCGATAATGACGGCGGCGGCAATACTCACGTGCACGTCACGCGGCGAGTAGCTAGGCACACGAGCCCAGGTGCGTTCGCCTGCGCCGAAGCCGCGCGCCTCCATGGTGATGGCGAGGCGGGAACCGCGGCGGATAGCCTGCACGAGCAGGGCGAAGCTTTGCCCGCCGAAGGTTTGTGCACGTCCGGCGAGGGATTGGCCTGCGCCGAGTCCGCGGGCGCGTCGTGCCTGGCCGAGGGCGTTCCATTCGGCGAAGAGAATACCGACGAGGCGGAGTGCGGCGACGGTGGCGAGCACGAACCGGGAGGGCAGTTTGAAGGTTTGTGCGAGGGAGTCGCCCAGGTCGGTCGGGTCGGTGGTGAGTACGAATGCGAGGGTGGGTAGGACCATGGCGAGGGAGCGGATCATCATGGCTGCGCCGACGGCGGCGGAGTCGGTGGTGATGCTGTTGAAGCCGAGATCGAGGATCGTGGTGCCGCTTTTGGCGCTGAGCATGGCGACGGACCAGCCGGTGGTGATGACGGCGATGAGGATGGGCCAGAAGCGGGCGAGGACGTTGACGGGTCGGAATCCGACGAGGATGAATCCGAGCAGTTCGAGGGCGAAGAGGATTCCGGAGGTGAGGGGGTCGCGCACGATGAGTGCGGCGATGATGAGGGCGAAGGAGACGATGAGTTTTACGCCGGCGTTGAGGTTGCTGAAGTAGCTGGTTCGGTCGATGGTGCCGAAGAAGTCGGTGTTCATGCGTTCTCCTTTCCGGGGGTTGCGATGGCTTCGGAGGGTTCTAGGGCTTCGAGCGTGATGGATTTGCCGCCGAGTGCGGCGGTGTAGTCTTCGTCGTGGGTGATGGAGATGACTGCGGTGCCGCCTGCGAGGAGTTCGCGGATGAGGTCGACGAGTTCTGCCCAGGTTCGTGCATCCTGCCCGAAGGTGGGTTCGTCGAGAATGAGAATTCGCGGTGCGGTAGCGAGAGCGGAGGCGACGGAGAGCCTGCGTTTTTCGCCGCCGGAGAGGGTGAAGGGGTTGGCGTCGAGTAGGTGATTGAGGCGTAGGTGGGCCGCGAGTTCGTTGGTGCGGGCTGCGAGGTCGTCTTCGTTGAGGGGTTCGCGGGTGAGTGCGGCGAGTCGGCGGGGGCCGAGTTCGAGTTCTTCGCGTACGGTGCCGCGGATGAATTGGTATTCGGGTTCTTGGAAGACGTAGCCGATGCGGCTGAGCATTTGGGCGGGGGTCCAGGTGGGCACGTCCCAGTGTGCGGGCTCGCCACCGTGGTTACCCTCGTGATTGCGCAGCGCGTCGGTGGCGGTGAGGGTGCCGTTGGGCGCGGTGAGGAGCCCTGCGAGGGTGAGGGCGAGGGTTGATTTGCCGGCACCGTTGGGGCCGAGCACGCTGAGGTGTTCGCCGGCGCGCAGGGTGAGGTTGATGCCGCCGCGCAGTACGGGCAGGTCGACGGGTGCGGGTGCGGGGGTGTCGCCGAGGCGTTTGATGGTGCGTCGGCGTGCGCGTCGTTGTTTGGGGGTGGGTTGTGCGCGGGTGATGCTGAGGTTTTCGGCGCGGAGTAGCGCCTCGCCGTGCTCGCTTTCGCCGCCCACAACATCGCCGGTCTGCGGTGCACGCGGCACGTAGTTGGGTACCCACACGCCCGCGTCGATGAGTTCTTGGCGTGCTTCGGTGAGCACGGTGTCGGGTGCGCCGTCGTGGGTGATGGTGCCGCCTTCGCCGAGCACGATAATGCGGTCCATATGCGGTGCCCAGATGCTCACGCGGTGCTCCACGACGAGCAGGGTCGCGCCGGTCGCCTCCGCGGCGGCAAGAATACTGTCGCGCACCTCCTGCACACCGGAGGGGTCGAGGTTGGCGGTGGGTTCGTCGAGGATCATGGCGCCGGGGTGCATCGAGAGGATACCCGCCAGGCCGAGGCGCTGCTTCTGACCGCCGGACAGCGCGCTGCTGGGGTGGTCGAGGGCAAGGTCGTTGAGCCCTACGGCGGTGAGGGCTTCGGTGACGCGGCCCCAGATTTCTTCGCGGGGTACGCGCAGGTTTTCGGGGCCGAACGCGACGTCGTTGCCGACGGTTGCCATGACGATGGAGGATTCGGGGTCCTGCTGCATCATGCCTGCGGTGCCGCGTGCTTCGGCGGGTTCTTTGCCGTTGATGGTGATGGTGCCGCCGGCGGATTCGCCGTCGTCATCGTGGAGCACACCGGCGATGGCGTGCAGGAGCGTCGATTTGCCGGCGCCGGAGGTGCCCAGTAGCAGGACTTTTTCACCGGGGTTGATGGTGAGGTTGAGTCCGCTGATGACGGGTTCTGGGCGTCCGGGGTGGTGCCAGCTGAAGTTGTTGAGCTCGATGCGCGCCCCGCGCGGTGTTGCTTCCATGATGGTTCCTTAGCCTTGTGGCTGCTGAGTGTGCCGAGTGGTGACTTGTGGTGAGTGACTAGTTGCTGGTGGTTAGCGGCGGGTCTTGCCGGATGCCAGCGAGGAGAGCACACCGGTCTTGGCGAGGTTCTGCACGAGAATCCATGCGAGGAAGCCTGCGATCACTGCGCCGGAGATGACGGAGCATGCCACGTAGATGAATGCCTTGGTCGGTTCCATGTCGGGGTAGTAGATGAAGATTTCGTTACCGCCCATGAACAGGCCGCAGAGTGCGCCGGCGAAGACCGCTACGAATGCGTCCCAGCGGCGGTAGCGGAAGATTGCGAAGGCGATTTCTGCGCCGATGCCCTGGAAGAGGCCTGCGAGCAGGATTTCGCCGCTCCACGCGCCACCGGTGAAGAGTACGGAGATGAAGGCTGCGACGATTTCGCAGAAGAGTGCCGCACCGGGCTTGCGGATGAGCAGGCCGCCGAGGGTGCCGCCGAGCAGCCATGCGCCGCCGATGATGGGGCGGAATTCGGGTGCTGCTACGAGTGCGGTTTTGGTGGCGGGGGAAACTGCGATGTCCCAGATCCAGAAGATGACTGCGCAGGCTACGGCGATGACTGCGGCGATAACAATTTCGTTGACTCGCCAGCGCAGGTTCGGCTTCTTCGCTTCTGCCTGGGTAGATGCCTGGGAGGCGGGGGTTACGTTCTGCGACATTGGTGGTCCTTCCTTCGTTGGAAGGGGAATGTCCTCGCCCTCTGAATGGACGAGGGCATTGAGAAGAAATTCGACTCCCTACGCCGGTACTAACCGGATCAGGTTCGAGGGTCTGCTTAGCACTCTCAGCGCCTCGGTGGCGCTCCCCTGTCGTTGTGGGCTTCCTTGTCCGTACCGTTTTGGCGCGGGCGGAAGCCCAGGTTCGATTGTAGGCGTGTCTGGCTGTTCGCGCCAATTTGCCGCTTTTTGTTTTCTTCTTCTGCCCGCATTACAGAATTGCACGGTGTACAATTTTGGGACGGAGCGGCTCCAAGGCGGCACGAACGCCTTAAACCCTATACGCTAGGGAGTGGCGCTCTTTTCTCACCCAACCCCGAAGGGGTTCACGGGCAGGACGCCGCATCGTATACAGCTAAGGAGATACACATGAACCCCGTCGCTAAGCTTGCTATTGCGGGTATCAACATGGGCGCTGCTGCCCTGGTCGGTAAGGGTCTGGGCGCAGCCTGGACCAAGGCTACCGGCAACCAGCCTCCCGCCATTTCCCACGACTCTGAAGACACCCTGCGTCAGGTCATCCTCTGGACCGTTCTGACCTCCGTCGCAGGTGCTGTGGTGAGCTTCGGTATTGCTCGCCTGCAGCGTCGTTTCTTCAACTAAGGCTTTGCGCCTTCCGCGCGAAAGTTCATGAACTAGGCGGTACGTATCTCCACTCGGTACGTACCGCCTGGTGTTCCTTCTTCAGCACGCCCGCTCTACTTCAGCAGGTTTCATGCCGCCGCTACGCTGAAGCGCCACCTCGGCATCCGAAAGCACAACTATGACTATTTCTTCTCCCCGCCGTAAGACGAAGGCTCCGCGTAGGGTCGTTGACCACGCGAACAGCCGCCGTTCGGTCGCATCCTGGGTCATGTGGGATGTTGGTTCGTCGAGCTTCGACTCGATTATGACGACCTTCATCTTCACCGTGTACCTGACCAGTAGCTACTTTGGCACGCCCGAAGAGACTTCTTCGGCGCTGTCGCTGGGTCTGACCATTGCCGGTTTCCTCATTGCGATTCTGGCGCCGGTGACCGGTCAGCGTAACGACAAGTCTGGCAGGGGCATCTTCTGGCTTGGCGTGAATACCATGCTGCTAGTCGGTTCGATGGCGGCGTGCTTCTTCGTGGGCCCCACCCCGCAGTACCTGTGGCTGGGTGTCACGCTGATTTCTGCGGCGAGCGTGTTCAGCGAGTTCGCGTACGTGAACTACAACGCCGTGTTGCCGCGCATCTCCCACCCGGAGAACATCGGTAAGATTTCGGGCGCCGGATGGGCTGCCGGCTACATTGGCGGCATCCTGGCGTTGGCTGTGGTGCTGTGGGGTTTTGTGCTTACCCCCGAAGTGCTCGGTCTGACCACCGATAACGCCCTGAATATCCGTGCGGTCGCGCTGTTCGCCGCCGCATGGTGCCTCATCTTCTGTGTGCCTCTGCTGGTGCGTATGCGTACCCGCGAGCGCTTCCTGCCGGAGGTGCTGCCCACCCGCGAGCTGCGTTTCCTGGAGCTCGGTATGGAGCGTCTCTCCCCGGCTCGTCAGGGCGGTCTGCTCGCCTCCTACAAGGCGCTGTGGCGCACCATTAAGCGGCTGAAGATGACGTCCCCGCAGACCCTGTGGTTCCTGATTGCTTCGGCGGTGTTCCGTGATGGTCTGTCCGGTATTTTTACGTTCGGCGGTATTCTCGCGGCAGGCACGTTCGGTTTCAGCACCTCCGATGTGATTCTGTTCGGTATTGCCGGTAGCGCCGTCGCGGCGGTTGGCGCGATTCTGGGTGGCTACCTGGATGACTACCTGGGCCCAAAGACAATTATTGTTATCTCGCTGGTCGGTATTATCTTGGCGGCTACCCCGCTGATGTTCTTCCCCGAACCGGGCGTGTTCTGGGTATGCGCCCTGCTGCTGTGCCTGTTCGTGGGCCCGGCACAGTCGGCATCCCGCACCTTCCTGGCTCGCCTGGCAGATCCCGGCACCGAGGGTGAGCTGTTCGGTCTGTACTCGACCACCGGTCGTGCCACCAGCTTCCTGGCACCGATGCTGTTCGGCCTGTGCGTAAGCATCATGGGCGCACAGATTTGGGGTGTGCTCGGTATCCTGATCGTTGTGGTGGCGGGTCTGCTCCTGCTGCTGCCGGTGAAGGCGCCCGGTCCGCTACGTGTGCGTGCGGCTCGCCGCGAACAGAAGCGTGAACAGAAGCGCCGCGACAAGGCTGCCCAGTAAGGCTACTCAGTAAGGCTACGCGGGGCTAAGCGCTCCGCACCCCGCAAACGCAACCTCGCAAACGCAAAGGGAGGGGCGGGTAGAAGAATTATTCTTCTACCCGCCCCTCCCTTGTGCTTAAGCAGTGCTTATTCGGCGGTGCTTATCAAGCGGAGCTCACCAACTGGGGAGCCGCGCCAGAGCGCCGTCCCAAGGAACCGCGGTGGCTAGTCCTCCACCACGTCATCCTCACCGTCAGAGACAGCATCCTCAGAGGAGTCCAGCGCAATCTGCTGCTCCTCCTCATCAAGAACCTCATCGCTCGTCAGCTGAGCCCAGGTCGCGTCATCAATCAGCGGATCATCAATCACACGAACCCACAGCATCGAACCAGCCGCCAGAGCGCTCAGGTTCTCGTCATACGCCTCCGCCGGCAGACCCTCAAAGATCTCAGCCAGACGCGCAAACAGGTCATCATACGAAATGTCGCCCTCAGCCTGCAGCCAGCACTCAGCCGCGAACTCAGACAGCTCATTCAGCTCAGTGTCACACAGCAGCAAGAACGGGCCGTCCTCACCCACACGCACACCCGAAGTACCCGGCATACGAGACACCGCAATCGTACCGTTCAAGAACACACCCGGCAGGTGATCCTCAACCGTGTACTTCTCCAGGCTCTCAACCTCATCAGCATTCGGCAGCTCACCACCGTTCAGCAGATCCTGAACCAGCGGCAGAGTATCCTCAACCTCCGAGTACACCAGGCGCCACACGCCACCGCAACGCTCCACCAGCTTAGCCAGCGACACAACACCCTCAGGGTGACGCGCCAGGCCCGAGCTCTGCTCGCTCAAGAACACCAGAGCCTCATGCAGCGGAACACGCTCGAAATACGGCTCAGACGCCGACTCATCACGAGAAATGAACACAATACGCGACAGCTTATAGCTGAGGTCATCACGATCAACCACGTTCAGGCCCAGATCAACCGGGTTCTGCTGATCCTTCGGCGCATTCGGGTCAACAATCACAGACAGCGGCTTCGGATACGGCGACACAACACCCTCATCCGAAATAATCGCAGTCTCATCAGTCAGGTACGCAAACTTCGAACCCAAGAAACGCGACGCAGTCGTCTTACCGCTACCAGAAACACCCACCAGCGCAACAGCGCGCTTCGACTCAGGGTCACCAATAACAGCCGAATGCAACATCACACCGCGACCAACCAGCTGCTCAATCATCGCCAACGTAATACGGCTCGTCAGATCCTGCATACCCGAATCATCATCAGCCACACGCAGCGTCGACACCTTATCAAACGGACCCATCAGCGGATTCGCCAAATCCATCACCGACTCATCAGTCGGCGCATGCACCAGCATCACCTGATCAAAACGAGACAACGAAGCATACGCCTCATCAGGAGTATCAAAAAACTCCGGAGCAAGAGGCTCCCACGCCTTCTTAAAACGCTCCACAAAAGAGTCCGACATATCAATCAGATACACAGAAACTTCCGCGCCAGCAACACGCAGAACAACAGGCTTCAGATTCATCAAAAAATCCTTAGAGAGTGAGAGATAAAAACCCGCACGCGAGTGGACGCACGAGCACAAACAGGCGAAAAACCGCCCAACGCGGGCGCACAAACACGCAGACTGCACGCCCGCACCCCAAAGCGGGAAAGACTAAGACTCCACAGAACTATCCGCAGGAATCATCGTCTGATGAAAATTCAAATAACTACGCGAAGCAGTCGGGCCACGCTGACCCTGGTAACGGTTACCATACGCACCAGAACCATACGGATGCTCAGTCGGGCTACTCAAACGGAAGAAACACAACTGACCAACCTTAGAACCCGGCCACAACATAATCGGCAAAGTCGCCATATTCGACAACTCAAGCGTCACATGCCCAGAAAAACCAGGATCAATAAAACCAGCCGTAGAGTGAGTCAACAAACCCAGACGACCCAACGACGACTTACCCTCCAGGCGGGCAGCCACATCATCAGGCAGAGTCACCTTCTCATACGTAGAACCCAACACAAACTCACCCGGATGCAAAATAAACGGCTCATCAGGAGCCACCTCAACCAGGCGCGTCAAATCCTCCTGCGGCTGAGCAGGATCAATATGCGGGTACTTATGGTTATCAAACAGACGGAAGAAACGATCAATCCTCACGTCCACACTTGCAGGCTGAATCATCGACTCATCGAACGGTTCAAGAACGATGCGCCCATCAGCAATCTCTTGACGAATATCGCGATCTGAAATAAGCACGCTTAAAGGATACCTGGCAAACACCACCCACGTGCAGGCATCCACCAGCCCCAGCACACAGGCCTACATCACATTTCAACCCCGGCCACGCCGCCAACAAGCGCCGCAACATATTTCACCCCCGGCAAGCAAGCGCGATACACTGAAAAAGATGCGGCTGTAGCTCAATGGTAGAGCGCACGCTTCCCAAGCCTGATACGCGGGTTCGATTCCCGTCAGCCGCTCCAAAAGCCCCGGACTTCACGGTTTGGGGCTTTATTTTTTTGGGTTGCTTTGGGTATGGCTGGTCGAGGCGGCATGTTCCTTGCTCCTACAGGGAACCCGTCCTCGCTCCGCGTCGGACACCCTGATGTCGCGACGGAACATACCGGCCTCTCCCCTACTAACTCCCTCCCCTTCCCTGTGTGCGAGGTAGGGCGCGGCTATGCCTTGAGGAACGAACCGCGGGCCCTCGGCTTGGGAAGAGTGTGCGCGGAGGCGGGGAGGGGGATGCTCGGGTGAGGTACCGCAGACACGTCGCCGGGAAACGGGATAGGTATTTGGGTGCGGTGGTGGCGCAGTTTATGAGGTCAGGGTACCTACCAGCGGACTCGGTGCGAAAGGGCTTGCCGCAACTGTGCGAGCGCGGTACTGCTATACCTTCCTGCAGCGACATCAGGGTGCCCGGGCTCTGCGAGGGCGGGTCCCCTGCAGGAGCGAAGGAAGTGTATAGCGCGCCGGTCTTCCCATTCATGAGCGAGGAACACACCCCGCGAGCCACCCCAAAACACTTGAAGAATGTTCAACTCACCACACAGTTGTGCTAACCTAACCACAGAAATTCGATGAGAGAATTTCTCAAAAACATCTACTCGACGACGAATCGTAGACCCGCATGACCCGCGAAACGCACCCCTACACCACCCCCGAACGCCCCCTCGACCTGAGCCTCTACCTCGTCACAGGCGACAACCCCCTCGAAACCGTCCGGGCAGCCAAACACGCCACCTGCATCCAAGTCAGGTCCAAACCCATCAGTGCGCGCGAACTCTACCAGCTCACCGAGGCAATCGCCGGCATCATCCAGCCGCACCAGACCCTACTCGTCGACGACCGTGTAGACGTCGCCCTCGCGCTGCGTGCCCGCGGCGTGCGCGTTGACGGCGTGCACATCGGTCAAGACGACCTGCCCGTAGCCGACGCCCGCGCCCTCCTCGGTGCCGACGCCATCATCGGCCTCACCACCGGCACCCGGCAACTCGTCGAAGAATCCAACAAGATTGCGCACCTCATCGACTACATTGGCACCGGCCCGTTCCGCCCCAGCCCCACCAAGCAGTCCAACCGCCCACCCCTCGGCATTGACGGGCTCCGCGAACTTGCCGAACTGTCCGCCGTGCCGACCGTGGCTATTGGCGACATCACCCCCGAAGACTGTCCCGCCATCCGCACCACCGGGGTCGCCGGAATCGCCATGGTCCGCGCCTTCGTCGATAACCCCGCACTGAAGGCATAACCATGACCATCACCATTATTGGCGGCGGAATCATTGGTCTCACCACCGCGTTTGAGCTCACCGAACGCGGCGAAAACGTGCACCTCATCGACGCCGAAACCGGCGACTACGGTACCGCCGAGGACGGCACGGCGCTCTACCCTGCCGCCAGCCACTACGCCGGCGGCATGCTCGCGCCCATCGCAGAGGTGCAATTCCAGCAGGACGAGCTCTTCCCCCTCATGACCGCCAGCGCTGACGCCTACCCCTCCCTCATGGAGCGGCTCAGCCGCGCCACCGACCTGCCCACCGGCTACGACACCACCGGCACGCTCATCGTCGCCGCCGACCGTGCCGACGCCGAACACCTGCAGCGCACCCGCGCCTACTACCGGGATTTGAACCGTCCCGCGGACCCCGTCACCCCCACGCAGGCGCGCGCCCTCGAACCGCTCCTGGCGCCGCGCATTGCCGGTGCCGTGAGCATCCCCAGCGACCATCAGCTGCACCCGCGGCTCATGAGGCGCGCTCTCAAAGATGCACTCACCCGCCGCGGCGTCACCTTCAGCACCGAACGGGTTACCAACCCGGATGCAGGCGATATTATCTGCACCGGACTAGGGGCAACGCTGCACGGGGACTACCCGCTGCGGCCCGTCTACGGAGACATTCTGCGTCTGCGCGCCCCGCGACCCATCCTCAAGCACGTGGTGCGAGGCTACGTGAACTCCCGCCCCGTCTACCTCATCCCCCGCCCCGACGGGGAGCTGTGCATCGGCGCGACCAGCCGCGAAGACCACCGCACGCTACCTGCCATTGACGGCGTACACCAGCTGCTGCGTGACGCCATCCGGCTGGTGCCCGCGGTTGAAGAGTGCGAGCTGCTGGAGGCGAACGTCGGCGCCCGCCCCGGCACCCCGGACGACCTGCCCATCTTTGGGCACCGCACTCGCACCGACGGCACCCGCCAGCTCGTGTCCACGGGCTATTTCCGCCACGGTATTCTGCTTGCCGCGCTCGCCGGTAAGGTCGGCGCGGAGGTCGCCTGCGGGGCTGAGATTCCGCCCATCATGCAGGCGTGCGACCCGGCACGATTCACCCACTAAACACCCCAGCCGGGTGCACCCGGCGCACTCACGAAAGGATTCCGCATGATCATCACCTACAACGGCGAGCCGCTAACCACCAACGCCCGCACCGTATTTGACCTTGTCATGGACCAGTTCGGCACCGAAAATGGTGTGGCTGTGGCGCTCAACCGCAGCATCGTGCCGCGTTCCACGTGGCTGGATGTGCCGCTGAGCGAGGGCGACAGGGTGGATGCCCTCACCGCCGTGCAGGGTGGCTAATCCTCCAGTCTGTACCGGTTAGATTCCCGCTGGCGAATATCCACCGACGAAAAAGAACAGCCATTCTCGGTTTTCTTTCTAAACCGGGCGCACCGCCGCGCCCACACACCTAAACCCCGTTATCTAGACGTTCCCACAGAGGAGAACTCATGAGCCTCACACCACTCACCATCGGCGACCGCACTTTCAACTCCCGCCTTATCATGGGCTCCGGAGGCGCAACCAGTATGGACCTGCTCGAGCAGGCGCTGATTGCGTCCGGCACCGAAATGACGACCGTTGCCATGCGCCGTCACGCCGCAGGCACCCCCATTTTTCCGCTTCTGCAGAAGCTCAATATTGCGCCGCTGCCCAATACCGCAGGGTGCCGCACCGCAGCGGACGCGGTGATGACCGCGATGCTCGCCCGCGAGGCGCTGGGCACCTCCTGGGTGAAAGTCGAGATTATCCACGACGAAGACACCCTACTGCCGGACACCGTGGAGCTACTGACCGCCTGCGAGCAACTGGTCGCTGAGGATTTCACGGTGCTCGCGTACACCTCTGACGACCCGGTGGCTGCAGCCCGTCTGGAGGATGCGGGCGTTGCCGCGGTCATGCCGTTGGGCGCGCCGATTGGTACCGGTCTGGGCATTTTGAATCCGCACAATATTGAGCTGATTGCGTCCCGCGCGCAGGTTCCGGTGGTTCTGGATGCCGGTGTGGGTACCGCCTCGGATGCCGTCCTGGCGATGGAGCTGGGTTGTGATGCGGTGTTGTTGGCGTCGGCGGTGAATCGTGCGGAGGATCCGGTGGCGATGGCTCAGGCGATGAAGTTTGCGGTGCAGGCGGGCGCGTTAGCGCGTGAGGCGGGCCGTATTCCGGTGCGTGAGCACGCGAAGGCATCGTCGCCGTCGGAGGGTTTCGTCTCGTGGATGTAAACCTCTCCCCTACCCCGGTGAATCCGGAGCATGCGCGTCTGGATCGCGAGCGCACGGACCGCCAGCGTCGCCTCCCCGGTTTTGATCAGGATGCGGTGGCGGCGGCTCGCGTGCTGGTGATTGGTGCTGGCGGTTTGGGCTGTCCGGTGGTGCAGGCGTTGGCGGCGGCTGGCGTAGGGTATCTGCATATTGTGGATTCTGATTCGGTGGAGCTGTCGAATATTCAGCGTCAGCCGCTGTTTGGGGTGCCTGATGTGGGTGAGCCGAAGGCGGAGGTTGCGGCGCGCCGTGCGTTGGAGCTGTGCCCGTCGTTGACGGTTGAGACGACAATCCGGCATGTGGATGCGTCCTGGATTTTGGATCTTTTTGCCGCGTCGGCGCCGGATTGTGTGGTGGATTGTACAGATACGTTTGCGTCGAAGTATCTGATTGCGGATGCCGCGCAGGTTGCGGGTCTGCCGCTGGTGTGGGGCACTGTGCTGCGTTTTGGCGGGTCGGTGAGTCTTTTTGAGCCGGATGGCGCGCATTTGCGTGATATTTTTCCGACGACTCCGCAGACGGTGGAGTCCTGCGCGCTTGCCGGTGTCTTGGGGGCAACAACAGCGGTGGTTGGTTCGCTGATGGCGACGGAGGTGCTCAAGCATGTGAGTGGTCTGCCGACGGCAGCGGGTAGCTTGCTGACCTATGATGCCCTGTCAGGTACGTGTACGTCGTTTGGGGCGGTGCCGGATCCGGCGCGTGTGGTGCCGGTGGATTTGTCGGCGCATGAGGTTCCGCAGGTGCTGTTGGATGTGCGTGAGGTGCCCGAGCGTGAGGAGTCGGTGAAGCATGAGGGCTCGTTGCATTTCCCTCTGTCGCAGCTGGCTGACGCTGAGGGCTCGCTGCTGCCGGCTGACCGCGTGCCTGCGGAGCTGCTGAGCCTGTTTGAGTCGGTGCGCGACCAGCGGGTCGGTGTTTTCTGTGCCTCGGGTGCGCGTGCGCAGCGCTTTGTGCAGGCGTATGAGCAGCTGGCGGGCGAGTACGGGGTGCGCCTCTCGGCAATTTAGGGACGCCGGTTGCTGACGACCAGGCGTAGCTATCCCTTCCGGAAGCGACATCAGGGTGTCCCTGCAGGAGCGGAGGAAGGGCATAGCGCGCCAAGCCCTAAGGAAAGCGGTATCGCCCGTAGTGACATCAGGGTGTCCGAAGCGAAGCGAGGACGGGTGCCCCTGTAGGAACGAGGGCGTATACCGCTTTCCGCTTAACAGGTAGGCGCATAACTCGTAGAGACGGTTTCCCCATGTGCAGGGCGTAAAATCGTGTATAACACGGCGGCACGTCGCGCGGTTTGTTCTGCCTAAAAACTGCCCTGCCGCTTCCTGTTTTCGCACACTCACTCTAGGAGTTTTATGCTCACCGTCCCTACTGTGCCGCTTGTTTTGTGCACGGCTCTCATCGCTCTAACCCTACTCGTTAGCGGTATTGCGAAGGCGAAGGATCCGCAGAGTACCGTGACTGGTATTCAGAATCTTGGTTTGGAGAAGATCGCGCCGACCCGCCCGGTGTCGCTTGTCCTGCCGTGGTTCGAGATCGCCCTAGCCGCCGTCCTGCTGCTGTCGCCGGTGCGTTTGCCTGTTGTGATTGCGTCGGGTTTGGCTCTGGTCCTGATGATTTTCTACACGGTGGTTATTGCCCGTGCCCTGGCGACGGGACGCACCGCGGGCTGCAATTGCTTCGGTTCTGAGTCGACTGCGCCGGTGAGCCGCTACACGCTGATTCGTAATGTTGCGCTGTTGTTGGCCGCGGCTGGCGCGCATGCGAGCGCGTTGAGGGGCGGCACGGGTGTCGTGTCGACTCTGCTGGGTTTGGGCGCTAGTGGCTGGGCTTGGGTTGTTGGTGCGGCGCTGATTGCGCTGACCCTGGATGCGGTTCGCCGCGGTGACGCTCTGGCACAGCCGGAGCCGCAGGCTGAAGTGATTTTGCCGGAGCCGGTGTATGACGAGAACGGCGAGGAGCAGTATGTTCGTATGCCGATTCCTCATGCGGCGCTGTACCTGGAGAATGGCCGTCACACGAATATGCGTGCGTTGGCTAAGAATCAGGCGCGTATGCTGGTGTTTGTGTCGGCGACGTGTGCTGGTTGTGTGAAGTTTTTGAAGACGATGTCTTCGTGGCAGGAGCGTCTGCCGCAGGTGGCGTTGCATCCGGTGTATTCGAGCCTGGAGTCGTTGCAGACCTCGCGTAATGCGGGTACGTTGCCGGAGGGTTTGACTCCGCTGATTGACCGTGATGCTGGTGCGCGCGCAAATTTTGGTAATGGTGTGCCGTTGGCTGTGGTTTTGGGTGCTGATGGTCTGATTGCTGGCGGTCCGGTGGCTGGTAAGGAGGAGGTTGAGGCGTTGCTGACCGATATTGAGGCGCAGTTTGCTGAGGCTGCTCGTCTGGCTGAGGAGGAGCGCCAGGAGCAGATGCGTAAGGCGATTGCTGAGGGCACGTCGAATACTGAGGGCGACCACCTCTAAACGCGCCCCTATCGTCCAGCCCCTGTAGCGCCTCTGCAGCGCCTCCCGTAGCCCCGTTCGGCTCTTACTGCCCTTACCGGCAGAAGCCGGGTGGGGCTATGCTAGTACGTAGCGCACACACCGCTTATACGCCGCGGTCACCTTGCCTGGTGGCTGGCGCATCCTCAACCCTGTCTAAGGAGTTTTTATGGCAATGATGAGTTTCAACGCTCCGGGCGAGCGTGAGAAGTCCCTGTGGCTGATCCGCAAGGAGAGCAATCCGAATCATTCGCAGTGGTACATTGACCGTTTTAAGGCGATGGAGGCTGAGGGTAATGATATGGCGGGTGAGTCTCGTCTGGTGAATGCGTTGGCTTCTCGTGGCGCGAAGATTCTTGATGCGGGTTCGGGTCCTGGTCGTGTGGGTAAGCAGCTGCACGCTCTGGGTCACCGTGTGACGGGTGTTGATATTGATCCTGAGCTGATTGAGGAGGCGCGCCGCGTCTGCCCGGATGCTACGTGGATTACGGCTGACCTGGTGGATTTGCCGGAGGTTCTGGGCATTGAGGGTGACGCCACTGAGGAGAACGGCTTTGAGCTGCTGGTATGTGCGGGTAACGTGATGGGCTTCCTCGCTCGTTCGACCCGTAAGCCGGTGGTTGAGAACTTCCGCCGCGTGCTGGTGCCGGGCGGCCGCGCTGTCGTGGGTTACGGTTCGGGTCCGGGCCGTGATTATGCGTTTGAGCAGTTCTTGGCGGATGCTCGCGAGGTCGGTCTGAACGTTGATAACGTCTACTCCTCGTGGCAGATGCACCCGTTTGTTGAGGGTTCTTCGGAGTTCCTGGTGGCGGTACTGTCCCGCCCCTCAAACTAGGCTCACATCTAGAGCTAGGCTCGTTTCTATAACGAACGCACCAAGCGTATTTAGCTAGGCATTGAGAAGGCCCGGCGCCTACCCCGTGTGGGGTGGGTGCCGGGCCTTTTCGCGTCCGCTGTGGGGCACATCCGCCTAGTGGATCATGTAGATGTTGCGGGCGACTTCTTCGGGCAGGAAGGATGCGGCGAAGAGGATTGCCACGATGATGACGGCGAGCGCGGTCATGAGGCTGGAGCGCCAGCCGGGGTGCAGCTCGTTGAAGGTGATGAGTCCCTTGTGTTCTTTGTCCATGTTGACCACGTTGATCTGCTTGTAGATGGTGGTTTGAGCGGAGAGCTTGGAGGAGACTTCTCGCATGGTTTTGCCGTCCCAGACGCGGCCGTCGATGCGCATGAGCTGTTTGCCGTCTTTGTCGACGGCCCACATGGCGGGGAAGCTGCGGTAGCGTAGGCGGCCGGCGACGGTTTTGAGTTTCTGGCCGTAGGCTTTTTTGGGGTAGAGCTTTTCGGCGAAGATGGTGTGGTCGATGTTTTCGAGGGGTACGGCGAACCAGCCGAAGGTGCGTGCGCGGAGCACATGGGTTTTGGTAATGACGATGATGGTGGGTTTGAGGACTGAGTAGAGGTTTACGCCTGCGATGGTGCCGATGAGCAGCACGAGGATGGTGTACGGCAGGGCGGGTCGCTTGTAGAAGATGAAGGCGAGCGCGGCGAGGAGCACGATGGTGCCGGGGAGTGCCGCTTCGATGCGCCTGCCGTAGGAGCGCATGCGGGGGTGGAATAGTTCGTTGACTTCGCCGTATTTGGCGGGGACTTCGTGAGCGCGTTCTGCCATATACACAACTTTAGTGTGTGCGGTGCGTGAAACCTAGCGGACTACCTGCGTTACTCTGGTTCTATGCGTAATTTTTCTCCCGTGGAGCGGGTTCTGGCAATGTGGATGGTCGGTGTTGTGGTGGCGGTTTCTGTGGCTGCTGCGGCGCTGGTTATGACGAATAAGCTGGTGTATGGCCCGACGGGTCAGGTGCGGGAGTATTTTCATGCGTTGCGTACGGGTAATGGTTCGTATGCGCGTGGTTTGTTGGGTGCGCAGATTCCTGAGGGTGACGCATCTTTGCTGGATGGGGATGCTTTGAGGCGTTCGGTGTCTTCGTTGGGTGAGGTGTCGTATGAGGTGGTGGAGACCAGCGAGGATGGTGAGCATGCGACGGTGCGTGCGTCCTATACGTTGGAGGGTTCGCAGCAGCATACGGATTTTCGTTTGCACCGTTCGGGTACGCATTGGGGCTTTTTTGATAAGTGGGCTATTGATGAGGCGTCTTTGCCGTCGGTGAAGGTGAATATTCAGGGTGTGGAGGCTGCGACGATTAATAACCGTAAGGTTGCGGTGGATAAGGGTGTGGCGTCGTTCCCTGTGTTTTATCCGGGTGTGTATGCGGTGTCGTATGATTCGACGGTGTATACGGCGCAGAAGGTGAATGAGGTGGTGACGGCGCAGGACGCGAATCATTCGGTGCGTATGGAGTTGAAGCCGAGTGATAATGCGTTGTCGTCGGTGAAGGAGCAGGTGCAGGATTATTTGAAGAAGTGTACGCAGCAGAGCACTCTTTATCCTGGTGGGTGCCCTTTTGAGTATGCTTTTACGGGTCGTGTGGATTCTGAGGTGAAGTGGTCTGTTGAGAAGGTCGCGGATCCGCAGGTGAGTGTGAGTTCGGCGGGTGTGTGGTCGTTGAAGCCGATGTCGGGTACGGCGAAGGTGTCGTTTACGCAGTTGGATTTGTATACGGGTGCGCGTTCGCAGGTACAGAAGGAGATTCCGTTTACGTTGAAGGCGTCGGTCGAGGCGGATGCGAAGGCGGTCCGAGTCTCCTTCTAAGGACGAACGACGAGAGCCAGTATGCTCTGAACGCGACATCAGGGTGCCCGAGCGAAGCGAGGGCGGGTTCCCTGTAGGAGCGAAGAGCATACTGGCTCGTGGCTTATACGGGTTGAGAAAGGGTCGGTGTTATCCGTAGCGACATCAGGGTGTCCGAAGCGAAG
>NZ_CAJZIE010000039.1:0-22173 GCF_916049665.1 uncultured Rothia sp.
GATATGCGATGGTAGATGAAGAATATGCTGCTCTGGTTAATGTCCCTAAAATATGGAGAAAAGATAAGTGGTATATTCCTCCTGTAAAGATTCTAATGTCTGCAACTCCATATACTCTTCTTGAAAAGTTTAATAAGGAAGGAATCCCCTATGGTTCTTATTTGGATGGGGTATTTGAAATTGATGCTAAGAATCATGAAAATAAAGAACCGTCGTCTCAGGATAAAGCTGCTTCAGATAAGAAAGGTAAGAACTGATTTGCTTGGATGGCTTCGGTCTTTCCGAGTGCATGCATTGAGAATTTATCCCTCCAGAATTTGTGCCATAGTTTAGCGTCTTCTGCCATGGTTTTTAACTACGACCAAAGAGGCTAACCTATGGCACAACTTTCAGTGCAGCATGGCATGCTAAAACAAGAACGGCCCCGGACGCGCACGCATCCGGGGCCGCCTCCTCGTTTCTTAGGGGGATTTTATTGCCATCTTGATACAATTTCAGAGGATGTAAATACATGCAGAAGGATTGGAGTATATTGATATATGGCAGAACTTTTTCACAATAAAATTTAGTAGCGCGACAAGAGAAATAATTTTACGAGAGACTATTGGAGGAATCGATGGCTTTTCTAAGCTATAGCAAAGACGAAAAGTTAGAATTTAACTATAAGAGGGCCTGCGGGTTGTGGCTAATTGTGGTGGCGGCGGTTATCGCAATAGCCACCATGGCCGGAGGAAAACAAATAATAAACATGCAAGTATTCAGCATCGGCTACGTCGTCAGCTTTTTCTCAATCAACATGAATAAAAAGGTGCTGAATAGACTATCCGATGGCCCTTCGAGTGAATTTCAAAATAAAGTATCTTCACGTGCCGTTATTCTATTATTTGTTTTGATGTTTTTGCTGGGCGGCCCATTCTTCGCAACTGAAAATTGGAGATTGATTTGGCTGGGGGCACTGATGGCAACCGCGCTACATTTCTTCCCGTACTATTTTGTGCATGGAAAGTCAATGATATACCTGGGTCTTGCCTGTGCCATTAACGTGTTTGCAGGATATATTTTTACCGACATTCCGTTAGAGGTAATCGCATATATTGACGCGGCGATTAAGCTCATCTTCGGAATTTATCTACTATTCCTTTCAAAGCCGTCAAAGCAAATTTAAGACAGCTCTTCGGCACAGCAAAACAGGGCGGCCCCGGACGCACACGCATCCGGGGCCGCCCCCCTACTTCTGAAAGCTACTTCTTAGAGCCGAACACTCGCGTCCACGCCCAGTGGGTCAGCACCGCCGTACCCACCGCAACCGCCATCGGCAGCCACGCACTCGCACCCTGACCCGTAAAACCAATCAACAACGTCAACGCAGACAGCGGCGCATTCATCGAAATACCCAAAAACGCCGCCGTACCCGTCAGCGCCGCCGCATACAGCACCATCGACGCGCCACCCGGCACCCCGTCCAAAGCCGGGAACGCCCACAGTACCAGCGCCGCCACACAAAACGCGGCCGCCGCACCCAACGCCAAACCAGGCGTCAACGTACCACCATACGAACCCGAACGCAGACTCAACAGCACCACGGCAGCCTTCGCCACACACAACGCCAACACATATACTGCCGCCGCCGCAGACAAGCCGCCCGCCGCCGCATCCAGCGACACATTAAACGTGTGCTGAGTCAGCAGACGACCATTACCCAGAATCTCCGGAAGCCACAGCGAAACCACCGCGACCAGCACAAACGCCACCGGAATACGCCACAACAGAGAACGGTCCTTCGCCTTAATCTTCTCCGCACGCTGCGACAGCGCCCTAAAACCCAACGCCAGCGGAGCCAACACCACACCCGTCAACGCCGCAACCGTCAGCGTCGTCGCATCCAACGGAAGCTGCGGCACCGGGTAGGTCGGCGCATTCGAAATCACCAGATTCGCCGTGACCGTCGCCGTCCACACCGTTACCGCACCCACATACAGCGACCACAGGCTCAAACCCGCAGCCATCGCCTCCACAAGGTACACCAGGCCACCAACCGGCACCTGATACACCGCCGCCAAACCGGACGCCGCACCCGCCGCCACCAGTAGACGACGCTCACGATCACCCAGTAGCGGCGAACCATCCGGGCGAGTGCCACCAATGCGCTCCAGTAGGCGCGCGCACCGACCCGCAGCCAGGGCGCCCAGCTCACGCGGTGCGACCTCCTTACCCACCGGGGAACCCGCACCCACCGCAACAATCTGAATGACCGAATGCGAAATCTGCCGCCACAGCGACGGTGCGCGATCCTCCTCGGTAGCACCGGCAATCTGCGACTTCACGCCAACCACGCGCCGACCGCCCGACTGCAGGTAATACCAAACCAGCGCCACGAACGGGCCCAACGCCGCGAGCACCAGCGCACGACGCGCCGGGTCGGCACCGTCAGTGACCATCGGGTGATGACCCTCAGAATGACCAAACGCTAGCTCCTGCATAAAGTCCAGAACATAGTGCAAGGCAATCGCGCCCAAACCGCTGAATACGCCCGTGACCAGTGCGGCAAGAGTCAGCCCCAGCAGGAGGCGAAACGAAAAAGAACGGGAACCCGCAGGAATCTGCGGGCTATCAGAGGAAGAACTCGAGGAAGAACCAGTATGAGAAGACATAGAAAAGGGGTTTTGTGTGTTGCGTGCTGTGTGGTGTTGGAGGCTCCATACCCGGCGAAAATCGCCGCAGCTGAAGCCGATTTAATTCTACGCCCGCACTATTTGCCCTCCCAGCGGTGTGCCAAAGATTGAGAGACGAAACGGCACAGCAGGGGAAGGCGCCCCGGAGAACGCACCCCAGAAAAGCGCATACAGAAAAGCACATGAGGCACGAGCCAGGTCACACGCCCCTCGCCGCACCCGCTATGCTGGAAGGGTACGCCTCCACGCGCCCGCCGCACACCGTGCAAAGTAGCCGCCGGGCGCAGGCACCCCACTCGGAAGGATCAACGATGACCGCAACTATTGCTTTTCTCGGCACCGGCTCCATGAACGGCTCCATCGCCGCGGGTCTGCTCGCCGCAGGCCACGACCCCGCCCACATCCGCGCCACCGTGCGTAGCGAAGAATCCCGCGCCGCCCTCGCCCAGCGCCTCGGCGACAAGGTAGAAATCATCACCACCGGCGGCGAAGCTGACGGCAACCACAAGGCAACCGCCCACGCGGACGTCGTGTTGCTCGGCGTGAAGCCCTACGGCATTGTCGAGCTCGCCCGCGATATTGCGCCCGCCCTCGCCCCGAACGCCGTCGTGGTGTCCGTGGCCGCTGGCGTGACCCTCGAAACCCTCGCAGAGTGCCTTCCCGCAGGTCAGCCCATTGTTCGTTGCATGCCGAACACCCCCTCCTCCGTGGGCAAGGGCGTGCTCGCCATCTCCACCACCGACACCGTGAAGGACGAACAGAAGAAGCTCGTCGAAGAGGTCCTGGGCACCGTCGGCACGGTCGTTGAGGTTCGCGAAGACCAGATGGATGCGGTCACCGCCGTCTCCGGCTCCGGCCCGGCATACGCGTTCCTGCTCGCGGAGGCGATGGCAGCCGCCGGCGAAAAGCTCGGCCTGGACGCAGACACCGCCCTCAAGCTCGCCAGCGCAACCGTTGCCGGCGCGGGCTACCTGCTCGACACCAACCCGGATGCGCCCGCCCTGCGCCGCGCGGTGACCAGCCCGAACGGCACCACCGAGCGTGCGCTGAACACCTTTGTTGATGGTGGCCTCTTCCAGCTGACCGAGGAAGCGATGCGCGCCTGCGCGGCACGTTCGGCGGAAATGAGCAAGCTGTACACCGCTGACGAGGACTAATACCGTCTGGTAGTATCCCTCTGACTAGGTGAAACTACAGAAAAACAGCCTCCTCCCGGCAGAACGGGAAGAGGCTGTTTTTCTATGTCTATTTGCAGGTTCCTCAATCGCGGGCTCCTCAAAACGAGCAGAGCTGGGGAAGATAACCGCCGCAGCGAGGAAAAGTGCTTTTAGGGTCGCGCCGCAAAACGCTCAATCAGGTCCACCTGACCGGACACAATCAGAATGTCACGCGAGTGAATGCGGGTGGTCGCATCCGCGTAGGTGAAGTCCTCACCGGGGGACTTGATACCGACCACGGACACGCCGTACTTGGAACGGATATCCGACTCCGCCAGGGTGAAACCGTGGGTCTCCTTCGGCGGGCGCATCTTCGCAATCGCGAAGTCGTCATCAAACTCAATGTAATCCAGCAGTCGACCCGAGACCAGGTGCGCGGCGCGGCGGCCGGCGTCCGCCTCCGGGTAGACCACGTGGTGCGCACCAATACGCTCCAGGATTTTGCCGTGCGCGGGGGTGATAGCCTTCGCCCAAATACGCTCCACACCAATGTCCACGAGGTTCGCGGTAATCAGCACGGACGCCTCAACGGAGGTGCCCACACCCACCACAGCGGACCCAAAATCGTCCGCACCCAACTGGTGCAGGGTGTCGATATCGGTCGCATCGGCGGAGACCACGTGGGTCAGCACGCCGGACCACTTCTGCACCAGCTCGGGGTCCTTCTCAATGGCGAGAACCTCCTTATTCTGCAGGCGTAGCTGGGCGGCGACCGCGGAGCCGAAGCGGCCCAAACCAATCACGAGGACGGGGGCGTTATGTGCACTAGCCAATGGTGGGCCTTTCTTCGGGGAACTTGTAGAGGCGGCGGCGTGAACGCAGCGCCAGGCCGGTTGCGGCGGTTGTGGTGCCCACACGGCCAATGAGCATCAGGCCACTGAGCACGTAGATACCCGCCGGCGGCAGGCTGGAGGAGAGGCCATTCGAGAGGCCGCAGGTCGCGAAGGCGGAGATAACCTCGAAAATGACTTCTTTGAGGTCCGCGCCGCTAATAATCAGAATCGACGCGGCGCCAACACCTACCACGGTAGCACCCATAACAATCACGGAGATAGCAATGCGCAGGGAAGATTCGGGGATGGTGCGGTTGAACGCGACGACCTTCTGATCGCCTCGCGCCTCGGCAAGAATGGACAGGGCAATCACGGCGATGGTCGTGACCTTCACGCCACCCGCGGTCGAGCCGGAGCCGCCGCCAATGAACATGAGCATGTCCGTCAGTAGCGTGGAGACGGGGGTAATGCTGCTCATGTCGACCAGATTGAAGCCGCCCGAACGCATCATGACGGAGGCAAAAATGGCATTCAGAACCTTGTCACCCGCAGAGTAGTCGCCGATAGTGGCGGGGTTATTCCACTCGAAGAGACCCCAGAAGAACGCGCCAAAGGCGAAGAAAAACAGGGTCGTGACGGTGGTCAGCTTCGCGGTGAGCGACCAGTGGCTGGGGCGGAAAGGATGATGCTGAATCGCAATGAAAACGGGGAAACCGAGCGAGCCCAAGAACACCGCAACGCAGATGGGCACGAGCAAGAAAAGGTCGTGACCGTAGGGCACGATGCCGTCCGAGTGCGGGGTGAACCCGGCGTTATTGAACGCCGAGATGGAGTAGAAGATGCTGTGCCAAATCGCCTGGAACGGGTCTTCGCCCAGGGTGAGGAAGCGCGGAATCAGCACGAGGGCAATAATCGCCTCGATGGAGAACGAGGCGTAGGAGACGCTCTTGATGATGCCACCGACCTCACCGAGGCGGCTGATATTCAGGTCTTCCTGCGCAATGAGCTTAGTGCGCAGACCCATCTTACGGCCGATAGCCAGCGCCAGCAGCGAAGTAATCGTCAGAGTACCCAGACCACCCACCTGGCACGCCACCAGAATCATTGCCTGCCCAAAAGTAGACCACTGCTCGGCGGTGGAGACGGTAGTCAGACCGGTAACAGTCACCGCGCTCGTAGAGGTAAAGAACGCGTGGTGGAAGGGCGCGGGCTGCCCATCGTTAGAAGAGATAGGCAACAGCAGGGTAAGCGTGAAGAAGATGATGACCAGGAAGAACGCCGTAATCGCGGTACGCGAAGGGGACGCAAGCACGGTCACGTCAATGAAGTCGCGGAACCGTTCGAGGGTCTGCAGATTGAAGCCAATGGGCGCACGCTTGCGCTGAGCCTCGGAGTCCTCGCTGGCGTGGTCGCGCAGGGCGGGCAGGCGGTCAAGATCAATACCGGGCACACTCGTGAGGATGCTCAGGTTCTCTGCCTCGAGGCGGTCGCGTCGGCTACGGCGAACCTGCTGCTTCTGCGGCATGGAGGTAGTGCCGCTGAGGGTGTCCCAGCGGCGGTTGAGCTGGCCCTGGGGGTGGTGATGTCGGCGCCGGGTGCGGCGGATTATGCGTCCCATGCGCCTCCTTCATGTTGTGCCTGGGTGTTGGGCGTGGGGTGCCCGAGGAATGGTGGTTTGTGCGCGGCGGTTTTTGCCTGTTTTAACGCCTTCTAGTGTATCGCGCCGGGTGCCTTGAGAGGGGGTAGGGTGTTGATCGCTGGACGCTCAATGTGTGAGCTGGGTAAGGACGCGTGGGCGGTTTTTCGTGTGAGCCACAGAAAAGCATATATTCTCTTTGTGGTATATATTCGGTGGCGGGTTGAAAAGCTGGCGTATGCTCATCGTGTGATACAGCTATATACCGTCTAATGTGATGGACACTTCATGCTTTTATCCCCTTCAATGCTTCATTTTGAGCTAGCGTTCAGGAGTCTTTCAGAATTTTTGAAGGTAATTTCTGTATCAGCCTCATTCTAAGCTTGAGGCGCCTCTTTATATGTCATAATCGCTATATGCATTCTGATGTTTTTTCTGTCATCGCGGATCCGACTCGCCGCCGAATTGTGCGTATTCTCGCTGAGCAAACCCACACGGTGGGTGCTGTGGTTGAAAAGCTGGGCATGAGCCAACCGACCATTTCGAAGCACCTGAAAGTCCTTCGCGATGCAGATGTGGTCTCCGTGACCGTGGAGGGGCAGCGTCGCCTCTACTCCCTGAACCCGGATGTATTCGCCACCGTTACCGAGTGGATTAACGAGACCGTTCAGATTGCACGCCAGTCCAGTCGGGCGCATGTGCCCGTGGCGCTACCCGGTGGGGCTACCGCGCCCGCCGATAACAAGGTTGCGGATAAGGCTCCCGAGAAGGCTGTTGCCGAGAAGCCCGCTGTTGAGAAGGTGGCGGCTGAGAAGCCCGCCGCTGAGACCGAGAAGAAGGAACCGGAGGCTTCCTCCACTGAGGCGCCCGAACCCATCGCCGTTGAGGCTCCCTCCGCTGAGGAAATTGAGCAGGCTCGTATTCAGCGTGCCCGCGCCCAGTACCTGACCCCGAGCGCACGCATCTACTCGCGTCCGGCGGAACACGCTTCCGAAACCGCCACCTCCGAGGCAGCTACTTCTGCATCCGCTGAGAAGGCTGAACCCGTCGCACCCGCTGCAACCGAAGAGGTTGTGGAGCGTACCCCGATGCGCCCCTTTACTCCCGCATCCTATGGCTACGATGTGGGGGCTACCCCCGCGGCGTCCGCAACTCCCGCTCAGCCTGCCGCACCCGCTGAGGCGAAGCCTGCCGCGACCAAGCCCGTTGAAGCGAAGCCCGCTGTGGTTGAGGAGCCCGTGGTGACTGCTCAGCCTGTCGCTGTGTCTTACGGTATTGACCCGGCTGCGGTTGTGGGCGGTTCGATTCAGCCTATTGCGGTGACCCCCGAAGCTCCTGCTGCCGAGGAGTCCACTGCGGCTGAGAAGGCTGTTGATGAAAAGCCTGCGGAAAAGCCCGCTGAGAAGCCCGCGGAAAAGGCTGAGGAGAAGACCTCGGTTGAAGAAACCGTAGCTGTTGAGAAGCCTGCAGTTGAAGAATCTGCCTCCGAGAAGGCCGCTGTAGAAGAGTCTGACAAGGCTGAAAGCAAGTCTGATACTTCCTCTGAGGAGACCGAGTACCAGACCATGCCCGCCTACGATTCGGTGTACCGCCCCAGCACTGAGACGACCAGCGCTGAGGCGAAGGATAACCACCGCGGTGGTCTCTTCGGCTTCCTGCGTGGCCGCCGCCGCTAGGGCGTGCCCTGACGTTGTTCAACCTCCGGCATCACTCTGTATAAAGCACACACACTCTCACTCACTTTTATCTAACCGAAAGACGCATTCACGTGGCTATTCATCGTAAAATTCTGCGCTGGCTTGAGAACGAACTGTTCGAGGGCAATATTCAGCTGGGTCAGGACCTGCCCAACGATAGCGAAATTGCGCGCGCTATTGGTGTGGGTCGTTCCCGCACCCGCGAGGCTCTGCGCACCCTGGAAGATATGGATCTGGTGCAGCTGTACAACGGCCGCGGCAAGGAGATCCTGGTGCACCTGAGCGATGAGCCTGCCGCCGCTGCGAGTGCCGCTCTGCGCCTGCACATGTCCAGCTCGCGTTACCCGACTCGTGACCTGGTGCAGACCCGTATTCTGCTGGAGAGCTGGGCGATTGCGCGTATTGACCCGAAGACTGCCTCCTTCGCGGAGATGGATGAGGTCTTGGCGCAGATGGAAGACTTCGACCTGTCGATTCGTGACTTCTTGGAACTTCTGCTGACGTTCCACCACCAGGTGATGCGTTGCGCCGGCAATGAGCTGCTGGTGGGTCTGCTCGCGTCGGTGCGTCAGCCGAGCTTTGAGTCGATGCTGTCGCTGGTGGGTCGTATGCCGCTGTGGAGCAGCGCTGTGGAGCGTCTGCGTGCTGAGAGCCGCGCTATTGCGGAGGCGCTGAAGGCGGGCGACGCTGCGACTGCTCGCGCCATGGTGATTGGCCAGTTGCGCGGCATGTATGCCGATGCCGGTATTGACCTGGAGCAGGAGGCGACCTCAGCGAATGGTCTGCCGGGTGAGCCGATTGCGTCTGAGTTTGCGCCGGTTGACGTGGATGAGTTCGCCGCAGATGACTTTGATGATTTGCTGCAGGACGACCCGTCCTTCGCTGATGCGGAGGCTCTGCCCGCCGCGGATGCGCCCGTTGCGGCACCCGCTTCTGCGGTGCCCGCTTCGGAACCTGATCAGGCTTCTGCACAGTCTTCTGCCGTGGAGTACACGGTACCTGAGGGCGATATCGTCTACATTGAGGAGACCGTTTCTGAGGCTCCTGCGGAGCATGTCGATGAGCCTGCCGAGGTTCCTTCTGCCTCTGATGCTTCTGACAAGGCAGAACATGTCGTTCCCGTACCCTCTCAGCCTGCCCCTGCTGCGGCTCCCGCAGCCCCCGCTCAGCCTGCTGCCGCTCAGCCTGCTGCCGCTCAGCCTGCTGCTCATTCGGTGAGCGCGGATGTGCCGCTGAGCTTCGGCACCCCGCGCGGCTTCAGCCCGTCTGCTCAGGCTACCCCGGCTGCTTCGGCGGCTCCGGTATCTGGCGCCCAGACCCTCAATTCGCAGACTCCCAGCGGTCAGCTGCCGAGCGTCCCTGCCGCCTACGCGCAGGAAGAGGCGGAGGGCCCCGCGAAGGTTCTGCGCGCCTCCACGGCGGCTCCGCGTCGCCGTAGCGGCCAGATCGTTTCCCCGGTGCGTGCGACCATCATTAAGCCGGTGGATCGTAGCCAGGTGCTGACTGCGCCTGCCCGTACCGCGCGTCCTGCGGCTGTTGCGGCGCCTGCTGAGTCTGCGTCTTCTGAGAAGGTTCTGCGTGCCCCGGCGCGTCCAGAGGAGCCCGCCGTTCAGCCTGCTGAGCCTACCCGTCTTGAGGCGGCAGCGACCATCCACGACACCTATGAGAAGCTTCCTCACGAGGAGCCGGTGCAGGAGCGCCGCGGCATCTTCTCGAAGATGAAGCGTTTCTTCGGCGTGGACGTGTACGAGCCTGAGCACGATGAAGCCCAGGAGAGCCCTGAGAAGGAGCAGGCTGTGAAGGAGCAGGCTGTGAAGGCTGGAACAAAGCCTGAGCCCCAGCCTGACCCTCAGCCTGTCATTGACGAGGAGGCGCTGGCTCGTGCTGAGGCTGAGCGTGCTGAGCGTTTGAAGGCGCTGCACGCGGCGGCTGAGGAGAGCACCGCTGAAGAGGTTTCTGTAGAAGAGCCGGTTGAAGAACCCGCTGAAGCTTCTGAGCCTGCGCAGGAATCGGCTGATGCCGCCTCCCCGGCTGAGGAAAGCACTTCTGAGGGTGCTGTAGCTTCTTCCGGTTCGGTGCTGTCTCATGGCCGCGGTAAGGGCTCGAAGAAGTCGAAGAAGAAGCGCCGTTAGGGTTACTGAATCCCCATTTTGGCCCCGATATACCCCGGATATACCCGTGGGAAATGCGGATTTTCAGGGAAAAACTCCTGAAAAGCGGCTCTCGAATGGTGAAAATGGGGGTAAACCTAGTACTCTAGGTAGGTAGCGCTCTAAAACGCAAGGGTATTTCTGTGCCTAAAATGCGTTTTGGATCGGTTATACCGGTATAAATATCCCCGGGTAGCTACCGAGTCGAATGGCTCGGCCGGGTACGAGTAAAGTGAGGAAATCCTATGGGTTCCGTTATCAAGAAGCGCCGCAAGCGTATGTCCAAGAAGAAGCACCGCAAGCTGCTTCGTAAGACCCGCCACCAGCGCCGCAACAAGAAGTAAATAGACTTCTTTCGCCCCGCCCTCCGCTTGGAGAGGCGGGGTTTTTGCGTCCCTGCTGCCCTGCGTTTCTATAGAGCTTGTGCGGGCCGCCTGTTTGGGGTGGGGCGCGCTATCTGAGAGACTGGGATTATGACTGAAACTTCCACCATTAAAGTTCACCTCATGCGTCACGGCGAGGTGCACAACCCCGAGCGTATCGTGTACGGCCGTCTGCCCGGTTACCGCCTGTCGGATAAGGGTCAGCAGATGGTGCGTCTGAGCGCTGAGGAGTTCGCCGCTCGTGCTGAGCGAGGCGCCCGTTTCGTGCACCTGGTTTGCTCGCCGCTGCAGCGTACCCGCGAGTCTGCCGCCCCGGTTGAGGAGCTGCTGGGCCTGACCGCGCAGCCGGATGAGCGCCTCATCGAGGCGGATAACTACTTTGAGGGTCTGCACGTGAACGCGCAGGAGCTGCTGCAGAACCCGCGTCACTGGACGAAGCTGTACAACCCGGCGCGCCCCTCCTGGGGTGAGTCGTACCTGGATCAGGTGCGCCGTATGGCGGCGGCTGTTCAGGATGCGGCGCGTACCGCCTACGAGCGCGGCGGCGAGGGCGCGGAGGCGATCATCGTCTCGCACCAGCTGCCGATTTGGATTACTCGCCTGGGCGTTGAGGGCCGCATGTTGCAGCATGACCCGCGCGCCCGTGAGTGCAACCTGGCGTCAATTACGACTCTGGCGTTTAGCACCACTGATTTTGAGCATGAGATGCCGCGTTTTGTGGGGTATTCGGAGCCTGCCGCGCCGCTGTACGGCGGTGTGATTCAGCTGCCCGGCAGCTAAACACCCTGTGGCTAATTTATGAGGCTTTTGTGCATAGAGAATTTGTGCATAGAGAAGAGGCTGTGAGCCCATCCGCATTGGATGTGCCCACAGCCTCTTGCTGTAAACCTTAGGGGCGCGAGCCTCGCCACCCTGACTAGTTCTGCCCGCCGCCCTGATTCGGGGTGCCGTCCTCGGGGTTCTTGTGCTCGGGGTCTTGCTTGTTGTTTGATTCTGCCTCGCGGCTGCGGCGTTCGCGTTCTGCTTTTGCTTTGAGCCAGCGCAGGTACTCTTCATCGTCGTCGGGGGAAGAGACCGAGGGCGCCGGGGTACCGCGTCGCTGACCGAAACCGGCGCGAGGAGTGCCTGCTGCGGGCTGTGCCTTGGGGCGGCCCAGGATGAGCCACATGATGGGGCCTACCACGGGGAAGAGCAGGGTGACGAGAACCCACAGCCACTTGGGCAGGGTGCGCGCCTCGTGTGCGGGGGTGCGGACGGCGTCCAAGAGGGTGTAGAGGGTCAGACCCACGATGAGGGCGGCGCCGCCAATAATCAGCATGGCTCGAATCATAAGCACTACTATGACATACCGCCGCGTTATCGTGGAACTATGAACTGGGTGCCCGCTAGCGGCTTAACGGTACGGCTTAACGGCGGGGCGTCATGGCGCGCTGAGCTACGACGCGAACCGGCACAGTACAAGCCGGCGCAGATCCGGCGCAGATTCGTACGTCGGCTTAGTAGCCGGTCTTAGTAGCCGGTGAACACCTGAACTTCGTGGCTAATAATATCCAGCGAGCCCAGCCACACGGCGAGGGCAAGAATAACCGAGTACACGAGTGCCACAATACCCGCCTGCTTGAGCACGGGAATCAGGTCGCGGCCGCCGCGCGTCCACACGGTCACGCAGGAGTGGATGGTCGGGCCGACCAGCAGGAAGATCAGCAGGAACCAGGGGTTCTCATCGAGCAGGAGCACGCCCAGGCCCAGTGCCAGCGCCATCTCCACGATGTAGGTGATGCACGACCAGCGTTCACCCAGGCGGACCGCCATGGTCAGTTTGCCCGCCTCAATGTCGGTGGGGATGTCACGCACGTTATTCGCCATGAGCAGCGCACAGGAAATCAGGCCGATGCCGATAGCGCCGACCCAGCCGAGCAGGGTCAGGGTGTGCGCCTGAGTGTAGAGGGTGCCTAGGGTTGCGACCAGACCAAAGTAGACGAAGACGAACACGTCACCCAGACCCATGTAGCCGTAGGGGTGCTTGCCGCCGGTGTAGCCCCACGCCGCGAAGACGCTGGAGGCGCCAATCGCCAGGAACCACCACTGGTTCGCCAGCGCCACCAGGGCAAGACCGGCGAGCATCGCCAGGCCGAAGCAACCGAAGGCGGCGTACTTGACGGAGCGGGGGCTAGCTACGCCGGAACCGACGAGGCGCAGCGGGCCCACGCGGTCTTCGTCGGTGCCCTTGATGCCGTCGGAGTAGTCGTTGGCGTAGTTCACGCCCACCTGCAGGAAGAACGCGACGAGGAACGCCAAGAACGCGTAGAGCGGCTTGAATTCGTTGACCTCGTAGGCGGCAGCTGAACCGGCAATAATGGGGGCGACGGCGAGCGGCAGGGTGCGCAGGCGAGCGCCTTCAATCCATTGGGCGGCAGTTGCCACGGGGGTTCCTTCCGGGTCTAAGTGCGTATGATGCGTGGGTGTCGTGATGCGAGGGCCAGGGCGTGTGGGCGGCTGCGTGCGCGAGGTTGAACCCTGCGGATGCGCCTGCTTTAGCCCTGACGATAGTCTCTGTCCAGGATACTGTATATTTCTGCGCGGTCCGGCTTGCCGGTGCTGGTGAGCGGGAAATCCGGCAGGATGCTCAGCTGCTTGGGTGCGGCGGGCGCGCCGAGCTTTTCGGCGCAGCGGGCACGGAGCAGGGCGCAGAGTTCCTCGTTCAGGGCGGCGCTATTCTCAGCAGATGTAGCAGCAGAGGGTACCAGCGCGGAGGGCACGAGCGTGACCGCGGCGGCTATGGCGGTGCCCCAGCGTGCATCGGGCAGACCGACCACGCAGGCTTCGCGTACAGCGGGGTGCTCTTCGAGGACGGTTGCCACGGCGCGGGCGGAGATTTTCACGCCTCCGCTGATGAGCACGTCGTCGCTGCGGCCAAGCACCTGCAGGCGCTGCTCGCTACAGTTCTCGTTGCTGTCGGGAGCCGCTACAGGGCTCAGCAGCCCGTAGTCGTCGGTGCGGTACCAGCGGGTACCGTCCGCGGCGGTGAAGAAGTGCTCGGCGGTGCGGGCGGTATCGCCAATGTAGCCGCTGGCGAGGTGCGCGCCGCTAATCCAAATACGACCCACCTGCACAGACTCATCATGCTCATCATGCGCCAGCTTCCCGCCGATATTCGGCACGGAGGGCATGCTCTCTTCAGGCACGAGCTCAACCCGTACGCCGGGCAGCACGGAGCCGGAGTAGACGCATCCGCCCGCGGTTTCGGCACTACCGTAGGTGGTCACCGTATTCAGACCCAGCGCGGAGGCGGCGGCGAGCAGGTCGGCGCTGGCGGGGGCGCCTCCGAGCAGGATTCCGGTGAAGGAGCCGAGCGCCTCGTGAATTTCAGCGCCCAGGTGCGGGTCGGCGTCCGCGCTTTCGAGGAGCTTATGCAGCTGGGTGGGTACCAGGGAAATAAACCGGCGTGCCGAGCTTATCTGCTCAACCGCCTGCAGGAAAACCTCGGGGCTAAAATGCACCGGCTCGGTTACGGAGCGGGCAATCACCGGAGCGGTACCTGCGAGTATGGAACGGGCGAGCACCTGCGCGCCGGCAATATAGTGTGCCGGAAGAGCCAGGAGCCACTGCGAGGTGACATTCGCGTTCGTCTCAAAAAAGTTCTCAGTGGCTGCCGCGCTGGCGGCAAGAGCCCGCGCGGTCAGTGCGGTGCGTTTAGGGGTTCCGGTTGAGCCGGAGGTACCTACCACCAGGGCAACAGGCTCAGCTACCTCTGCACTTTCAGCATCCAGCGCGTACCCACCCAGCAGTTGCTCAAAGGCACCCAGCATGGCGTGCGGGTCGGCGGGCTGGTCGGCGCGCACCTGAACCGCCTGCGGGTGCAGGGCAGCCTCCTGCGGGGCGGGGGAGGGTGCGAGCCCGGGTACGGGGGTGTTCATCATGGAAAATCCTTAGCGGCTGGCTATAGCGGCTGCGTTCGTCGGGGTGTTATCCGCCAGGGCATGTTATATGCCGGGGTGGGGGGGGAAAGACGCGGCATCAAATGCGCCGGAGCCGGATTCTTAGCTGAGGTTCTCAGGGTTGAATCCGGCTCCGAGCCTATGCATCTGAAACTACTTCTGCAGAGGGACTGTCTCTTAGAAGTAGTACGGGTAGTTGGACCAGTCCGGGTCACGCTTCTGCAGGAACGCGTCGCGGCCCTCCACGGCCTCGTCGGTCATGTACGCCATGCGGGTTGCCTCGCCGGCGAAGACCTGCTGGCCGAGCATGCCGTCGTCGGGCAGGTTGAAGGCGTACTTGAGCATGCGGATTGCCTGCGGGGACTGGCGGGCGATGTGCGCCGCGTATTCCAGGCCCTTGTTCTCGAGCTCTGCGTGGGGGACTACGTCGTTGACCGCGCCCATTTCGTACATGCGCTGTGCGTCGTATTCCTTGGCGAGGAAGAAGATTTCGCGGGCGAACTTCTGACCCACCTGGCGTGCGAGCAGCGCCGAACCGTAGCCTGCGTCGAAGGAGCCGACGGTTGCGTCGGTCTGCTTGAACTTGCCGTACTCTTCGGAGGCGATGGTCAGATCGGCAACCACGTGCAGGGAGTGGCCGCCGCCTGCAGCCCAACCGGAGACCAGGGCGATAACGACCTTGGGCATGGTGCGGATGAGGCGCTGCACTTCCAGGATGTGCAGTCGGCCCGCACGTGCCGGGTCGATGCTTTCTGCGGTCTCGCCGCTGGCGTAGTGGTAGCCGTCGCGGCCGCGGATGCGCTGGTCGCCGCCGGAGCAGAATGCCCAGCCGCCGTCCTTGGCGGAGGGGCCGTTGCCGGTGAGCAGCACGGTGCCCACGTTGGAGGTCATGCG
This sequence comes from uncultured Rothia sp., assembly GCF_916049665.1. Lineage (GTDB taxonomy): Bacteria > Actinomycetota > Actinomycetes > Actinomycetales > Micrococcaceae > Rothia. The sequence continues at coordinate 15,361 of NZ_CAJZIE010000039.1, forward strand.
TGCGTGGTCGAGGGCACGGTAGAGTTCGTCCACGGTGTGCGGGCGGAATGCGTTGCGGACCTCGGGGCGGTCGAATGCGATGCGCACGGTAGGCAGATCGCGTACGATTTCGCCGTTTTCGTCGCGCTGAACCTGGCGGTGGTAGGTGATGTCGGTGAAGTCTTCGAAGCCTTCGACGACGCGCCAGTCGGCGGGGTTGAAGATGTCCGAGACCTTTTCGGGAAGTTGTGCAGTCATAGACCCTATTCTACGTTGCCCGCGGTGCGGTCGAGTGAGTGGAGCGGGCGCCCGGTATAGCGAATCAGGTTGTCGGGCATAGAAGAAGGCCCGGACCGCGTGTGTGCGGCCCGGGCCTTAGAGGCTGGGTAAGAATCCTTACCCTGCTTTCGTTATGCGTAGGTTACTTGACCTTAGCCAGCTCTACTGCGCGGTCGAACTCTTCGTCGATGGTTTCGTTCTTCTTGTAAGTCATCAGGGAGACGATGATTGCGATCAGCAGCGCCGAAGCGAAGCCGGGAACCATTTCGTAGAGCACGGACTTCAGCGGGCTCTGGCCCCATGCGAATGCCACAACGGCACCGGTAATCATGGAGGCGAGTGCACCCTGGGTGGTCAGCTTACGCCAGTAGAGGGAGAGCAGAACGGTCGGGCCGAATGCCGAACCGAAGCCCGCCCACGCGAATGCGACCAGCTGCAGAATGGAGCTGTTCGGGTTCCACGCCAGGGCACCGGCGACCACTGCCACGATTGCCACGCCTGCACGGCCGAGCCACAGGGACTTGGAAGCGCTGAGCTTCTTCGAGGAGAAGATACCGTAGAGGTCCTCCACCAGAGCGGAGGAGCACACAATCAGCTGCGAGGAGAGGGTGGACATAATTGCCGCCAGAACCGCCGCCAGAATCAGACCGGCGATGAAGGGGTGGAAGAGGATCTGTGCGAGGTCCAGGAACACGGATTCTGCGGTTTCGGGGTTGGTGAGGGACGCCTCGGGGTGGCGTGCAAAGTATGCGATGCCCATGAACGCGCCGCTCAGTGCGCCGAACACGGTCAGGACCATCCAGCTGATACCGATGCGGCGACCGGACTTAGCGTCTGCGGGGGTGCGCATCGCCATGAATCGCACGATAATGTGCGGCTGGCCGAAGTAGCCCAGACCCCATGCGAGGGACGAAACAATACCGGCGAAGGTGGTGCCTGCGAAGATGCTCAGCGCGTCGGGGCGTACCTGGCTGATGGACTCAACCACGGGGCCCACGCCGCCGAGGTCAATGATGGTGATGACCGGAACGGCGATCAGCGCTGCGAGCATGAGCAGACCCTGAACCATGTCGGTGTAGGATGCGCCCATGAAGCCGCCGAAGAGCGTGTAGAACACGGTGATGCCTGCCAGCAGGAGCATACCGGTGTGGTATTCCTGACCGAAGGAGGACTTGAAGAACAGACCGCCGGACACCATGCCGGAGGAGACGTAGAAGGTGAAGAACACCAGAATCACGACACCGGAGACGATGCGCAGCACGCGCTTGGTGTCCTTGAGACGGTTGCTCAGGAAGACGGGGACGGTCACGGCGTCGCCTGCTACTTCGGTGTAGCTACGCAGTCGCGGTGCCACGAACTTCCAGTTGCACCATGCGCCGATTGTCAGGCCGACGGCGAGCCACGCCTGGGAGAGGCCGCTGAGGTAGACGGCGCCGGGCAGACCCATGAGGAGCCAACCGGACATGTCGGATGCGCCAGCCGAGAGTGCGGCGACGGTGGGGGAGAGCTGTCGCCCGCCCAACACATAGTCGTCAAGACTGTTGTTTTTGCTATTTGCCCATAGGCCGATTGCGATCATGGCAACAAAATAAATCGCCAGCGCGATGACCTGGTATGTACTCGCGGCCATAATGTTCCTTCTCTCCTGGTGATAGTGTGCGCCTGTGTGTATTTATGCGCTACCCCATAACTTTATGAGTGGCATAGGATACAGTCTAGGCTCTGAAGGGCTGAAAATAAAGTCTATTTGACGCTAAAGAGCGCGAGTCTATGGAATAAATATGTATTTGCTGTGTAAATCCTATGGTCGTACACGTGGGGTGCTGTGGGAGCATGTGCGAAAAAGTGCCCGAAAAACCCCTGAAATTCAGGGTTTCGGGCACTTCGGTGCAAGAGATGCAGTTTAAAAGCAACGCAAACGATCAGAGCCGTATGCATCTGAAACGAATTAAACGAAAAATTTAAAAGCCGTTCGGAGTGTTGAACTGTTACACAACAATGTCACAGAGGCTTAGAGATCCCTCACAACCCACGGCTCAGTAGCCATACGAGCCGGGTCAAAACGCTCTAAAATCGCCGCCGCATTGGGCACCGGGACGTCCGCAGAATGGGCAGAGCCATCAGCGTCGTACACCGGAATAGACGCGGCAATCCACCCCAAAATCGTCGGAATCTCAACGCCCGCCTCACGCAACTGCGGCAGAGTCACCGCACCGTCACGCTTCGCCAGACGCTTACCCTCCTCGTTCAGTGCCAGCGGCACGTGAGCGTAACGCGGCTGCGCCAACCCCAAAAGCTGCGCCAAATACGACTGGCGGGGCGCAGAAGGCAACAGATCATCGCCGCGCACAATCTGCTCAACCCCCACAAAGGCGTCATCCACCACGGAGGTCAGGTTGTAGGCGTAGGTGCCGTCATTACGCACCAGCACAAAATCATCCACCAGACCGGTGTAGGTACCGTAAAAATCATCCTGCACGGTGTAGCTCGTGCACTCGGCGCGCAGGCGCAGAGCCGGCGGACGCTGGGCGCGGCGCTCCTCCCGCTGCTCCTCGCTCAGCCCGCGGCAAGTACCCGGGTATGCGCCCGGGGCACCGTGCGGGGCGCTTGACGCCTCCTGAATTTCGCGGCGAGTACAGAAACACTCGTAGACGAGTCCCGCCTCGCGCAGCTGTGCAACCGCCTGCTCGTAGGCGGCAAGGCGCGTGCTCTGATACAGTACGCCCGCTTCCTTACCCTCGGTGCTCTCGGATCCCTCGACGCGCTCTGCTGAGGCGCCGGGGCTCGCATCCCAATCCAGGCCCAGAGCCGCCAAATCAGCAATCTGGCGTTCCGCCGCGCCCGGGCGCACACGATCCAAATCCTCCACGCGCAGGTAGAAGGGCTTGCCGCCGCGGCGCGCCATCGCCCACGCCAAAATAGCGGTACGCAAATTGCCCAGATGCAAGTCCCCCGAGGGGGAGGGGGCGTAGCGTCCGGTGCCGCTGGGGAACGGCTGTGCCGAAGTATGAGCGGCTGAGGCGCTAGAAGAAGAGCTGGAGGAAGAAGTCATACTCCTATCCTATAGGGCGTGAATTTCTGGTTCCTGCTCAGCGCCTCGCTGACTCCTAACCGGCGCTGGACTAGCAGGAGGAACGCGCTATCCGGCTAATCAATCTGTGGAGGTTGTCAAGCATCACGTATCAGTTGTCCGTAGAGGTGGAATTGTGCAGAATGATGCACTTTTATTGCCTTAGTCGTGTGCGATAGTGCAAAAATATGTTCCCTAGAAGGCGGAATAACCCCGCAAGCACCAAAAATTACAGTAGGGTTGTATCTATGGCTCGTACTATTGAACTCGCAGACGGTGTGTACCGCATTGCGACCGATAACTACCGACTGAACACCGGACTGGTCCTCGGACTGGAACGGGCACTTGTCGTGGATACCGGCGCAGGTCCCCGTCAGGCAACCGAAATTTATGATGAGGTTCGCCGTCTCACGCGCCTTCCTATCACCGTCGTAAACACTCACGGACACTATGAGCGCTTCTTCGGTAACGATGTTTTCGCGGCAATGGGTGCCGAAGAATTCTGGGCGCATCCTCGCGCCGCGCGTGCAATTCGTAAATACGGTGAGGCGCAGCGTCCCTACGTCGAGACGCTCGAACCGGAAATGGCGCACCACCAGGGTGCAGCCACCGATATTATTGTCCCCAACCGCCTGGTCGCCAACAGCGGTGACGGCATTACCTTTACCCCCATTGACCTGGGTGAGCGTAGCGCAACCCTCATGTACATGGGTCCCGGCCACACCGACGGCGACATTCTGGTCGGCATTGAAGATGTGCTCTTCATGGGCGGTCTGATTGAAGAGGGTACCGACCCCTACTTTGAGGATTCTTTCCCCGACCGTTGGATCGATACCCTCGGTGCTGTGCTCGAATTTGATCGCTACCGCGTGTTCGTGCCCGGTAACGGTGAGCCGGTGGACCGCACCTTCGTGGAGCGTGAACGTAACACCATGGTGACCGCTATTGAGTCGATTCGTTCCTCCACTCTGGACCGTGAGGATGAAGCAACTACCGCGGCAATGTATAAGTTGCCGTATGCGCCGGGTGCGACTCGCTTCCTGCTGGATCGATTGGCTCAGCTTGAGAACGCGCCGGTGGCGGCATACCTCGATTCGGAGCACCCGGATACCAGTGGTTTCACGGGTCCGATTACTCTGGGTCAGGCATCGTACTAAACCCCGTATGCAATATGCCTCATGGGGCATAAATGCAGGTGAGGGCTGGTTTCTGTGATAGAAACCAGCCCTCACCTTTTATATACCCTCAGCTGTTTACCTTCAGCGAGGTGACGTTTTTAGCGCTGAACGTACTGGGCGCGCATTGCCTCGCAATCAGCCTTCAGGGAGGCAGGCACTTCGCCCATTGCCTCGCACAGCTGAACGAAACGGTGGCGCCAATCCAGATGCTGCAGCGCCTGACGGATCTGCTGTTCACCCTGCGCCGGGGTCCAGCGGGAGACAGCCTCGGCAACCTGTGCGAGGCCCGCCCGTGCATCCGCGTGATCAATGTCGATGGTCGCGCCATCCCAAAGAATCTCGCGTACGGTGGTCGTGTTCGGAACCTTGCCGACCACAGTCACACCCGAAGCCAGCGCATCGGTCCAGCGGCCGGTAATGTACTCCTTGGTCGGGTGAGTGTACGGCGCCGGGCTCACAGAGGTGGAGAACGCCAGCAGGAACTTCGCACGGTTCAGCGAATCCTGCAGGTGCTGAGCCGACTCGCGATCGTTCGCACCGAAGGGCGGGCGGCCCTCAAAGCTCAGACCCAGCTCACCGGCAAGGGCGGCGGTCGCCTCGTCATCCTCGTAGGCGGCGGGCTGACGACCCACACGCAGCAGGTCGGTGCTCTTCGAGCCCAGCGTTGCCAGACGGTCGTTGAACTTGCTCCACACGTCCGCACCCCAGGGCAGAACACCGGGGGCCTTCACGCCCGCGGCAGTCCAGGGCTGAACGTCGTCAACATCCGCAACGAAAATGCGGTCGTAGGTGGAGGACTTAGCCACCGCGGGAATACGGTCATCCCAGAAGCTATCAATCACCCAGCCGTAAATCGCACCGTAGCGGCGGAACGCGAAGGAACGCTGCGAAATGGCGTAGAGCTGACCGGGATCAGACGCAATCACCAGGCAACGCTTAGAGCCACTCTTAATGCGGGGCAGGCGTGCCAGAAGTTTGGTTTCCTTGCTGAGGGATGCGCCCACATCTACGGTGTGGACGGTGCCGCCGGTGTAGCGGGCGAGAAGCTCCGCCATGGCGTGTACGGGAACCCAACCGGCTCCGGAGGGGACGGCAACAATAATATCGAGTGAGCTCATGAGAATCCTTGCGGCTACGCCCGCCGCGTGCACCGGGCTCACCGGGGTAAAACCCCTGGTCGAGCGCGGTATGCGTTAGCGGTGAGAGCGTGAATGTCAATAGATGATAGATAGGGTGCCTTGCGTCAGCAGGCGCGCGGGAAAACGCGAAGGTGGCGGCGAGTGAAACCGCTACGACCGGCTAACTTTTAGAGCCACGGAAGGCTACGGCACGGATAGTTTTCAGTATATCGGTCAACTCCGCGCGCGGGGGCATAGCCCACAGCCTTTGTATGCGGCTTTAGGGTGTGTGAATGCGCACCTCAATGCCGGATTCGGTACCGAAACCGGCAGCCATGCGCGCCAGATCAGTGTTCGGGGCGGCAGCCACCGTGAAGAAACGGTCCACAGCGGCGGTGAACTGCGGCTGACGAGCCATATCACCGTGTTCAAGGGTCGTGAAAATACCGCCGCCGGCATCGTCGAAGACCTCAACGCGCAGTTCGGGAAGGAGCTCCGTGCTCGGCAGGTTCAGCGAGGACACATCGTGCTGGAAGGTCAGGTCACCGCACAGCAGGGTCACCGGCAGGGCGGCACCACCAACGACCGGGCGGGAGTTCTCATCAACGCCGGCGGGGTAGTAGCCCGACAGGGACACACCAATAGCGGTCGCAATCGTGCCGTCAATACCGGCAAGACCGCGGTTGGCAAACACGCGCGCGGGGGCGGGCTCGCCCAGTGCGGGGGCTGCCGCGTCCAGATCACGCACCAGGTTCGATGAACCCAGCACCATGAGGCGGCGCTGAGCTACCGCGTCCTTCCAGACGCGGCGCGCGTAGGAGCGGCCGGCGGTGCGGTTGCGGTAATCGGTGTAGTCTACAGAGCCTGCAGAATCAGAGTGCTCGTAGGCGGCAATGGCGCGCAGGCACTCATCCTGCAGCTCGCGGGCGGGCTCAACCCACTGATCCAGCCAGCTGAGTCCGTCAACGAGTTCATCAGCGGGCACAGTGGAGGCGCACGCAAACTCGGCAAGCTCATGCGGGGTAGATAGCTCCACGAAGGAGCGGGCGCCCGGCTCGTACCAGCTGGCGCGGCGAGGGGCGTAGAAAGCGCACTGAATATCCGTGCGTTCGAGCAGCGCCGTAATCGGGCGTGAGAGCGTCGGGTGGCCGAAGAGCACCACACGCTCAATCTGTGCCGCGGGCGCGAA
>NZ_CAJZIE010000040.1:0-21812 GCF_916049665.1 uncultured Rothia sp.
GGGGGAGTGCCCCCTCTTCAGCGCCTGGGGGCGCTTCGAGGACGGAGCCCCCGCTCCGCATGAACACCTACGCCGCGGAGGGTTGCCTGCTCCCGGGATAGGGAGATACCGAGGCTGGAGCCCCCGCTCCGCATGAGCGCCTACGCCGCGGTGGGGTCCGAACCGTGAATGACGACGCGCGAGGCGCAAAAGATAAGGCAGTGCCATACTGAAACCATGAAGATTCTGCACACCTCCGACTGGCACCTCGGCCGCACCTTCCACCGCAGCCCCCTCACCCGCGAACACCAGCAGTTCATCGACGAACTGCTCGACTACGTGCACGCCGAAGGTATCGACACCCTCCTCATCAGCGGCGACGTCTACGACAGCACCATCCCCACCGCCGAAAGCACCACCCTACTCGACCAGGCACTCACCCGCCTCATGCGCGCCGGCGTACAGGTCATCCTCAGCTCCGGCAACCACGACTCCTTCCGCCGCCTCAGCTACGGCGCCGCCTTCTTCGAAGCCTCCGGCGTACACCTGCGCACCAGCCTCGAAGATGCCACCCGCCCCGTCGAACTCACCGACGGCACCCAGCGCGTACATGTCTACGCCATCCCCTACCTCGCGCCGCGCCTCCACGCCACCGCCCTCGGTGTAGAACCCACCCACCAGGCAGTGCTCGGCGCCGTCACCGACGCCATCCGCGCAGACGCCGCAGAACGAGGCGCCCGCGGCGAAGGCGCCGACCGCATCATCGTCATGAGCCACGCAACCGTCAGCGACACCGCCGGCAGCGCCGACACCACACCCCGCAGCGACTCCGAACGCGACATCAGCGTCGGCGGCATCGACTGGGTACCCGCCTCCCTCTTCGACGGCTTCGACTACGTAGCGCTCGGACACATCCACAAGCGCTACCCCGTCACCCACACCATCCGGTACAGCGGCTCACCTCTCGGCTTCTCATTTAGCGAAGAACACAACCGCAACGGCGCCTACCTCATCGAACTCACCCCCGGCGAAGAACCCGCCATCAGCGGCCACGAATGGGCAACCCGCGTACACATGAAAACCCTGCGCGGCACCATGGACGACCTACTCAACAACCCCGAAAACAGCCCCTACGAGCAGGGCTACTACTGCCGCATCGAACTCACCGACGAAACCCTACCCGTCGGCGCCGTCGACCGCCTGCGCAGCCGCTACGAAACCATCTCCCACTTCAGCTACCGCAGCACCCAACCCGCCGCCGACAAACCCGCCGCCGCGCCCCTCACCCGCGACGCTAACCCCGTCGACACCTTCGACCAATTCCACCAATACGTACGCAACCGCCCCCTCACCAGCGAAGAACGCGACGTCATCACCACCCTCAACGACCACATCAGCAGCCACAAGGACAACGCATGATCCTGCACAACCTCGAATTCGAAGCCTTCATGGCATACCCCAAGCGCCAAGAAATCAACTTCGACACCCTCAACAGCGCCGGCGTATTCCTCCTCAACGGCCCCACCGGCGCCGGCAAAACCACCATCCTCGACGCCATCTGCTACGCCCTCTACGGCGAAACCAGCAGCGACCGCGAATCCGCCAAACTGCACTCCACCTACGCGGCACACAGCGGCACCAAACCACGCGTGCTACTCGACGTGACCCTCCACGGCAAGCGCCTGCGCATCGACCGCACCCCCGCCTACAACAAGCCCATCACCCGCGGCGCCCGCAAAGGCCAGATGCGCGAAGAAAGCGCCAAAGCAACCCTCGCCGAACTCGCACCCGGCGCCGACCCTGCCGACGAAAAAGCCTGGACCCCCATCTCTAGCAGCGTCGCCGAAGTCAACCGCACCATCGCCGAACGCACCCACCTGACCAAAGAACAATTCCTCAAGGTCGTGTTGCTACCGCAGGGCCAGTTCGCGCAATTCCTCAAGTCCAAGCCCAAAGAACGCAAAGAACTGCTCAAAAAGATGTTCCCCGTCGAGCACTACGAGCAGCTCTTTGACGCGCTCCTTGAGGAAGCGAAAAAAGCTCAGCAGGAAGTCGCCCAGGACGAAAACACCCAGCGCGGCTACCTTGAACGTGCCCGCGTAGACATGCTCGCGTTGCAGGCGCTCCTGGATGCGGTGGAATCGGGTTCCGAGAATGCTGCAGAGGTAGGGGAAGAGGCATCCGAAAACCTCACCGCTGAGAGCGTCACCGCCGAAACCCTCGACGCATGGGTCGCCGGCGGGGTGGCGCGCGCCCGCGAAACCTCCGCGCGTGAAAAGCAGGAACAGCAGCGCCTCAGCGATGAAGCCGACCGGAACACCCGCCTGCTCGCCGAACGCGCCCAGCTGCAGGCCGACTGGCGCGAATACGAGCAGCTCTGCGAGCGCCGCACCCGCCTGGCCGAACACGCCGATGAGCATAAGGCGCAGCGTGAAGAGTTGGCGCAGGCGCGTGCAGCCACGCCCCTGCACGCACAGTACGTGCAGGTCCACGCCGAATCCCAGGCGCTCGCCGCCAGGGAACATGAACACGCGGCGTGCGCCTCAGCGTTGGAGGAGACCGGCCGCGCCCTGCTTGCGGCGCTCCGTGATGAGGAAACCTCGGTAGAGGTCATCTTCCCCGAAGAGACGACCTTCGCCGCCCTGCCGGATCTAGAACCCGCCGAGCAGGAAACCCAGCTGGAGTCGCTCCTCGATACCCTGCGCGCCCTGCAGAAGCAGGATGCTCAGCTCGCCGACGAGGAAGCCGCCGCAGCAACCCTGTTGAAGCAGGCTCATGCCCTCGAGAAGGACAAGTCGCGTGCCGAAAAGGCGCTGAGCGACCTCACCGCCGCCGCTGAGCAGCTTGCCGAAGAACTTGCCGGCTACAGCACCGCCGATGAGGAACGCACCCTCGCCGCGCACCTGGTCACCGAGGCGCAGCAGAAGCACGACGCCGCCCAGCAGATGCAGCAGAAGCTGGATGCCGCCTCCGCAGCGGTTGCCGCGGCTGAGAAGCAGAGCAAGCGCACCGCCACCGCCGAGCAGAAGGCACAGGAAAAGTGGCAGGCCTCGGCTCAACAGGCGCTCGCAGCCACGGAGGAGTTCAAGAACCTGCAGGTGCTGCGCCTCGCCCAGGCGTCTTCCCTGCTGGCTCGTGAGCTCAAGGACGGCGAACCCTGCGCGGTCTGCGGTTCGGTCGAGCACCCCGCCCCGGCACAGATTGCCGAGGGCGAGCAACTGGTTGAGCGCGCCGACCTGGACGCCGCCAAGGAGCGTGAAGACAAGGCGCACAAGCAGGCGCGCACCCACGAACTCGCTAAGGACCGGGCGACCAAGGCGCATCAGGAAGCCTCCGAGGCGCTTGCCGCCGCCCGCACCCAGTACGAGACCCTGGCTGCCCAGGGCGAGTGCGATGTTGAGCAGACTGCCGCGCAGTTGCAGCAGGCGCAGACCCGCCTCACGCAGGCTCAGTCGCGCGTGACGGCGCGTGACGGCGTGTTGGCGAAGGTTGAGCGGGTGCGGGTTGAGCAGCAGAAGGCACAGGAGGCGCTGCGCACCATCGAGGGCGCGGCGGTTGAGGCGCAGACGCGTCACCGTGATGCTTTGGCGCGTTGTGAGGCTACTGCGGCTGATTTAGCGCCTGCTCGTGCGGCGGTGGGTTTTGCGCAGCGTGTTGAGGCTGTGGAGCGCTACCGTGCGGAGCATCAGCGTCTGGCGCGTGCGGTGTTGCTGTTGAGCCAGGCGCGTGAGCGTCATGCTCAGGCTGCGGCTGCGGCGGAGCGTCTGCTGGGCGAGTCGGCGTTTGAGAGCGCTGAGCTGGTTCAGGCGGCGGTGCGTACTCCCGAGCGCATTGACGCCCTGGAGCAGGCTGTTGCCGCGTATGATCTGGAGCATGCCCGCCTCCTTGAGGGCTTTGGTCGTGAGGCGATTGTTGCGGTGGCGGCTCGTGTTGCCGCTGGTGAGCAGGCGCCGGATGATCTGCAGGGCGTGCGTGAGCAGGTTGAGCAGTTGCGTGCGGCGGCGCACCGTTTGACTCTTCGTGAGGGTGAACGGGAGAGCGTGCTGCGTTCCCTACAGGCGCTGCGTGGCGAGTATGCGGCGTTCCGCGCGAAGACGGCGCAGCGTTATGACCGCGCGCAGATGCTGGCGAACCTGGCGGCGGCTGCCCGCGGTGACACGCTGGGCGGTTATGAGCATCAGGTTGACCTGGTGAGTTACGTGCTCGGCGCCGAGTTTGAGCGGATTCTGCACTCGGCGTCGCTGCACCTGGATTGTATGAGTGAGGGCCGCTACGGCATGGTGTTCAGCGATCACCGTGCGAAGGGTAGCCGTTCCGGTGGCGGCCTGAACCTGGAGATTACCGACACCTGGACGGGTGAGCCGCGTGAGGCGTCGTCGCTGTCCGGTGGTGAGTCGTTCTTGGCGTCGCTGTCGTTGGCGTTGGGTTTGGCTGAGGTTGTGCAGGCGAATAACGGTGGCATCGAGCTGGACACCCTGTTCATTGATGAGGGCTTCGGCACGTTGGACGCCGAGACCCTGGACATGGTGATGGGCACGATTGAGTCCCTGCGTGATAGCGGACGCACTATTGGGCTGATTTCGCATGTGGAGGAGATGAAGAACCGTATTCCCGCCCAGATTGTGGTTGAAAAGGGTCAGAACGGCTCGTCGGTGAGGGTAAACTCCTATTAGGCATAAATTCGCTTCCGGGCTGCTGTTGTGGCATGTCCGGCGGCTTATTCGTGAAAGAGATGATGACCTCGACACCTCAGGACAGGGACCCGAACTCAACGTATCGTGTGGAACCTTCGGCTGATGCGCACACTGGCGCATCCGAGCCGGAGGTTCCTCCGCGCACCATGAAGGTGGCACCCGCCTCCGATGCGCTGAATAAAATGCGTGCTTCGGGCACGGGCATTCCGACGGTTCCGGGCACCTCCCTGACGGATGTGGTGCGCAACAACGAGCACGTGTTGCAGGAGTTGCCGCCTCGCCCGATTCCGGCTGCGGATGAGATTAATACGAACGCGTCGGTTCCGGACATTTTGCGTCAGCATTGGGCGTTGTTTCTGCGTAACGGTAAGGAGCAGCGTCGTCACCTGTATGCGGTGCTTCGTGCTGAGGGTTTTGCCCGTAGTGTGTTGACGATTCTGTTCCACATTCCGGCGGCTTCTTCGGCGTTTGCGCTGTATATTCTGTTGGCGAGCCACCTGGGTAGTGTGCATGATGGCGGCTATGCGGTGGCGGCGTTTACGGGCGCGTATTCGGTGCAGATTATGCTCGGCCCGATGCTGGTTCGTGCCCTGGGTTTGCGGTCGTTGCTGGCGATTACGTCGCTCCTGAATATTGCCGCGGTGCTGAATATGCTGGTGATTGGTTGGCGTTTGACGGTTGACCCGAATAACGTGAGTACGACCTACCATGCGCTGTCCTGTGTGGCGATGGGTTTCACTACTCCGCCGTGGACTCCGTTTGCGCTTGAGTCGCTGTATCGCCGTAATTATCAGTACAGTGATGTTCGCTTGTCGACTGCGGTTTCGTGGGGTACTACGGCGAACATGTCGATGCACCCGCTGGCTGCTCTGCTGGTGTGGCTGGGCGATGCGTACATCACCCCGAATAATGAGTACGCGGGTTTCTGGATCACGATTATTCTGGATGCGCTGCTGTTCATTGTGGTGCTGGCGGCGCCGAGGTGGCTGCCGGACATTTCGCGTATTCGTATGGCTCCGCCGCAGAATCTGGTGCGTCCGAGCCGTCAGACGGTGGTGCTGATTCTTGGTCTGGTTCTGCTGGGTGCTTGCATGGGTTCGGTTGGTTCTGGTTTGCTGGGCTTCTCGCTGATTCACGGTTCGATGAACCTGTTCATGGCGATGGTTGCGACCGGTACCGGTGCGCTCGTGGTGGTGGCTTTCCCGGTGGTTCTGGGTGGCCGTTCGGTGAACCCGTGGCACGGCTGGCTGGCGAGTGGCGTTCTGCTGATTATGGCGGCGCTATATTTGCCGGCGAGCGATGATACGTCCACGATTTTCTATGCGTTGGTGCTGTGTGGTGCGGTGCTGGGTGTGGCGTTTGGCGGCCATGAGCTGTGGCTGAACCGTTCTCTGAAGCACATTCCTGATGCGCAGGCGAGCTTCTTTACCCGTTCGATGCTGGGTATTGGTCTTGCGATGGGTAGTATGTGGGGCGGCTATATGGGTGACGCCCCGTATTACCGTAACGCGTTTATGGTGCCGGTGATTATTGCGACGCTGTATTTTGCGTTGGGTCATTTGTACGGCTACCTGTGGCGTTCTGAGCATGAGGAGCAGCTGACTCCTTTGTCTGAGACGGCGCGCAGCTAGTACGGCACATGGCTAATTCGGCGCGTGGCTAATTCGGTGCGCGGCTCGACCGCACGCATTTGAGCTTGAGCGTTGCGAACGCATACTAAAAGGCGGATGCCCCGCCACCTTCTGTGGGTGGTGGGGCATCCGCCTTTTGCGTACCGTGCTCGGTTTGTGGTGAGCCTCGGCCTGAGAACCTCAGCCTGAGAGCCTCAGCGTCAGAACTTCAGCGTGAGGCTACCTACCGGTTTAGTGACCGCGCTTGATCCATGCCGGAAGCTCGGGTGCTTCCAGGCCGATGCCGGTGCTGTCGCCGTGGCCGGTGAGGACCGCGGTGGACTCGGGCAGGGTCAGCAGGCGGGTCGAGATCGACTCGATGATGGTGTCGAAGTCGCTGTAGGAGCGTCCGGTTGCGCCGGGGCCGCCGTTGAAGAGGGTGTCGCCGGAGAAGACGACGCCTTCGCTGTTCTCCCAGCTGAGGGTGGGTGCGTAGAAGCACACGGAGCCGGGGGAGTGGCCGGGGGTGGCGAGGACCTTCAGTTCGGTGTCGCCGATGCGCAGTACGTCGCCGTCAGCGAGTTCGTGATCGAAGTCCCAGGAGGGGTACACCATTTCCCAGAGCACACGGTCCGCGGGGTTCAGGTAGACGGGTGCGCCGAAGCGTTCTGCCGCCTCTTTGGCGCTGCGGATGTGGTCGTCGTGGGCGTGGGTCAGCAGGATCTTCTCCACGGTGCGGCCTGCGACGGTGCGGGAGATCTTGTCGACGTCGTGGGCAGGGTCAATGATGATCACGGAGGAGTCATTGCCGATGATCCAGACGTTGTTGTCGACGTCCCAGCAGCCGCCGTCCAGCGAGAAGGTGCCGGAGGTGACGACTCGTTCAATACGTTCGCTCACGCTACGCTCCTAGAGTTCCACGACCGAGCGTAGCACGCGGCCGGTCTTCATGGTTTCGAATGCTTCGTTGACGTCTTCGAGGCGGATGCGCTCGGAGACGAAGCCGTCCAGGTCGAGGCGGCCGAGCAGGTACTGGTCCACGAACTCGGGGAAGTCGCGGGAGGGCAGGGTGTCGCCGTACCATGCGCTCTTGATGGAGCCGCCGCGGCCGAAGACCTCATCCAGCGGGATGTCCCAGGTGGTGCCGGGCGCGGGCACGCCGACGAGGACGACGCGGCCAGCCAGGTCGCGTGCCTCGAATGCCTGCTTGAAGGTGGGGGCGACGCCGACAGCGTCAATGACGAGGTCTGCACCGAAGCCGCCGGTGAGTTCCTTGATAGCCTCAACGGGGTCGACCTTGGAGGAGTTCACGGTGTGGGTTGCGCCGTGCTCGCGTGCGCGTGCCAGCTTCTCTTCGTCGATGTCGACGGCGATGATGGTGGTTGCGCCACCGAGCTGTGCGCCTGCAATTGCTGCGGTTCCGACGCCGCCGCAGCCGATGACTGCGACGGACTCGCCGCGCTTGAGCTCACCGGTGTTCAGAACAGCACCCAGACCTGCGGTAACGCCGCAACCGAGCAGACCGATGGCTGCGTACTGTTCGGGGCTGATGTCAGCGGTGATCTTGGTGCACTGACCGGCTGCGACGAGGGTCTTCTCAGCGAAGGAGCCGATACCCAGTGCGGGGGTGAGTTCGGTGCCGTCCTCGAGGGTCATCTTCTGGGTTGCGTTGTGGGTTGCGAAGCAGTACTGCGGCTGACCCTTGCGGCAGGCACGGCACTCGCCGCAGACGGCACGCCAGTTGAGGATGACCAGGTCGCCGGGGGCGATGTCGGTGACGTCATCACCGACAGCCTCGACGATACCTGCGGACTCGTGGCCGAGCAGGTAGGGGAAGTCCTGGCCGACGCCGCCGGTGACGTAGTGGTGGTCGGTCTGGCAGACACCGCAGGTGAGGACCTTGACGAGTGCTTCGCCCTTGCCGGGGTCGGGTACGTTGATGGTGGTGACGGTGACGGGCGCGTCCTGGGAGAGGGCTACGACAGCCTTAACCTTGTGCATGGTGCTCCTTTGCTAAGGCGCGGCTGAGGTTCAACCGCAGATAAAGGTTTTTTGATACGTTCCCATTCTAAGAGCTAAGGCATACCTGATGCACCCCGGGGCTGAGCGTGAAGCCCCCAGGTGAATGTGACGTTTTATGACGTTGTCGCCTCCACCTCTGCTGCAAAGGCGAGCGCACCGCGTCGGAATGCGCCCGAGGTCAGTGCGTTCACGTGGTCGCGGCCGGGTAGGGAGATGAAACGGTTGAGCGGGTTGTTGCCGCGCACCATGTCGTAGAGTTCCGCCCCGTCGGCGGCGATGGTGTCCGCGTCACCGAGCACGACCGCAATGGGTGCGTGCGGATGCGCGCCCGGGTGACCCGTAGGCAAGTCGGGGGATCCGGCACGCAGGGCGGGCACGTCGAAGAACGGGCCGAAGGGAATCCGCACGAACTTCAGCAGTGCGTCGGGCTGAATGGGGGAGTTGTCAATAATCGAGGTGAAGGAGGCAATCGCCTCGTCGGTGGAGTCTGCCGCCGGGGTTTCACTATCCGCCGTGACGCTGGTTCCCTCGTGCGCTTCGAGCATGGCGCGCAGGGTGATGAGGTGGTCGTGTAGGGGCAGGCCGCCCAGGGTGAGGGATGCGACCGCCTCCGGGTGGGTGAGGGCGAGTTCCCAGCCGACGCGGGCTCCAAAGGAGAAGCCAATAACGTGCGCGCGGGGCTCCAGTTCAACGCCGAGGTCGTTCTCGGTGGCGACGGTGCGCAGCAGCTGGGCAAGCATAGTGGTGAATAGGTGCATGGGGGTCAGCGGCTGAGCTGCCGCATCGACAGGGGGCGCCGCATCGACAGGGGGCACTGCATCTACAGAGAACACCGAATCGAATGGGATTGTGCGGCTGCGCACGCCAGTGTTGTTGGGGAGCTTGCAGTCAATCGCGTGCATGGACTCGGGGTCTTTGAGGTATTCGTCCGAGTGATAGGGCAGGGCAACAATCAGCACGGGGTATCCGGCGCGCAGGTACTGGCGGATCCAGCTGGTGCCGCCGTAGAGCTGCTCGCCGCGGGTGGCGAAGCCGTGAATCATGAGCGCGGGGATGCGGCTTTTGAGCTGCTGCGGCTGGTAGAGGGTGTACTCGAGGTCTGGGAGAACGACGGCGGGCACAGCAACGCTGGGCGCGGCGTCATTGGGCACAGTAGCGTCGGGTGCAACAGCACTGGGTACGACAAAGGGCGCGGGAGAGAATTCTGCACTGGTCATAGTTCTATCTTAGTGACCAGCGCAGGGTTTCTGTCCTGCGCCCTTTTCTATCTCGTGCCCTTGATGGGTTGATGCGGTACGCGCTTAGCTGAGCTGCCGCTTAGTTCTTCTTCGCCGCGCCGTTCGAGTTATCAGCATTCAGGTCGAAGAGCGCATCCTGCTGAGAGTCAGCCTTTGCGTTCGCATCAGCCTTTGCTGCGGTTGCCTCAGAAGCCTGAGTCTCGGCGGCATCAGCCTTCGCCTGCTTCTGCTGCTCCTTACCGTTGTCGATGCGTTCCTTACCGTCGGCGATGAGGGTGCGAATCATGGTGGTGTTGGTGTCCACCGCCTTCTGCACGCGTTCTACGACGGAGGGGCCCTTCGGCTTGGGGAACATGCCCTGACCTGCCGCCTGCTGCTGCAGTTCGCGTCCTGCAGACATGAGGCGTTCCTGGCGTGCCTTCAGCGCTCGCGATGCGGAGGTGCTGCGCGGCTGCACCTTGAGGTGGCCGTGGTCGTCCTCACCGGCAATAATCTGGCGCATGAGCATGATTTCTGCGTCCAGGTGTGCACCGAAGAGCAGCATGTTGTTCATGATCCAGATGAACAGCAGCATCACGATCACACCACCGATCAGGCCGTAGGTGGCGTTGTACTTGCTGAAGTTGTTGGCGTAGAGGGTGAAGCCGAATGCGCCCAGGCCCATGCCGAAGAGGGCGAGTGCCGCACCGGGGGAGAGCTTCCACGCCTTGAAGCGGCGCACGTTCGGGGTGGCGGCGTACAGCAGGGTGATGAGACCGATTGCCATGAGCAGGATGAGAATCCAGCGGCCGTTGAGCCAGATGAGCTTGATGAGCTCCATATCGACGGTCTCGGGCATGTAGCGGCCGACCATGTCCAGGACGGTCACGCCCAGCAGCATCATCAGGATCATGAGTACCGCCAGGATAATGAGCATAGCGGTGACGAGCACGTTGATGGGCTTGAGCATCCAGCCGGGGCGGCCTTCGCGTACACCGTAGACGCGGTTGAGCGCGCGGCCGAAGGAGCCGGTGTACCCGGAGGCGGACCAGAGGGCACTGAGGATACCGGTCAACAGCACCAGGCCCGCGCCCTGACCGCTGGTGAGCTGCCTAATCGGGTCTTCCAAGATGCCGTACATCTGGGTGGGTGCGTTGTCCTTGAGGAAGGCGAGGATTGCGTTGGCACTGTCTTCGCCCTGACCGAAGATACCGAGCAGGGAGACGATGGCGAGCAGCGCCGGGAAGATGGACAGCACGGTGAAGTAGGTGAGCGCCGCCGCCATGTCGGTACCGCCGTTGGCGGTGAACCTGAAGAGGGTTCGGCGCAGAATGTAGAGGATGCTGCCCTTGGGGAAGTCGCGCAGCTTGACGCTGACGTACTTGGGGTCAGCGGGCTTCTGCTTGCGGGAAAAGAGTCCGCGGCGAGCTCCGGCGGATGCCTCGGGTGCCGAGGTCTCCGTGGAAGAGCTGGTGTGTGCAGCCAATGGGGCTCCTTGGGTGAGTGGTGAGGTGTACACGGGTTGAGTGATGCGCGGTGTGTCTCGCGCTGAGAGCGTGCGGGCACACAGAAGGGGCAGGGAGAACAATGAGCTGTCCTTCCCGCCCCTGCGGTGACATTATAGGGTTTTCCGACCCTCCCATATTTTTCTGTGAGTGCAGATAGTTTATCTACTGTTCACAGGGAGGGTAATACTGCCTCTTTAAGCTTCAAAAAGCCTTGTCAGATACGGTTTTTAGCTAGCTGAAAACTAGTTGTGAATACCCAGAACCTTAGCGGTGTGAGCCATCAGCTCATCAGCCAGATCCGGGTTGTCATTGAGCTTCACACCGTAACCGGGGATGAGCTCCTTCAGGCGAGGCTCCCAGCCAGCAATCTTGCCGGGGAAGCACTGCTTGAGCAGGTTCAGCATAATCGGAGCCGCAGTAGAAGCACCGGGGGACGCGCCCAGCAGAGCCGCAATGGAGCCGTCCGCTGCGGAGACAACCTCGGTACCGAACTGCAGGATGCCGCCCTTCTTCGCGTCCCTCTTCATGATCTGGACGCGCTGACCAGCCTCGATGAGCTCCCACTCGCCGCCGTCAGCCTCGGGGTAGTACTGGTGCAGGGTCTCCAGGCGAGCGTTCTTGTCCTTGACCAGCTCGGAGAGCAGGTACTTGACAAGGGAGAAGTTATCCAGACCTGCACGGGTCATGGGGTACAGGTTGTGCAGGCGCAGGGACTTCGGCAGATCTAGCACGGAACCCTGCTTCAAGAAGTTTGTCTTGAAACCGGCGTAGGGGCCGAAGAGCAGAGCACGCTTGCCGTCCACGTAGCGGGTGTCCAGGTGGGGAACAGACATGGGAGGTGCACCCACCGAAGCCTGACCGTACACCTTAGCGTTGTGCTGGTTTGCGGTTGCCTCGTGGGTGTTGCGCAGGAACAGGCCGGAGACGGGGAAGCCGCCGTAGCCCTTACCCTCTTCAATGCCGGACTTCTGCAACAGGTGCAGGGCGCCACCGCCGGCACCGAGGAACACGAACTTCGCGTTGATGCTCAGAGGCTCATCCTTGTTGATGCGGTTAATCGCCTCAACCTGCCAGGAACCGTTCGATTCGCGGTTCAGGTTGGTGACCTGGTAGCCGTAGCGAACCTCAACACCCTTGGTCTGCAGGTAATCGACCAGCTGCTCGGTGAGGGAGCCGAAGTTCACGTCGGTACCTTCGGGGGACCAGGTTGCAGCCATCGGCTCGTTACCCTTGCGGCCCTTGACGGTCAGCGGTGCCCATTCGCCAATCTTCTCGCGGTCATTGGAGAACTGCATACGCTCGAAGAGCTTCTCCTTGCGGAAAGAATCGTAGCGCGCAGCCAGGTACTTGGAGTGGTCTTCGCCGAAGACCAGGGACATGTGGGGGACCGGGTTGATGAAGCTGGTGTCAGTCAGAATATTCTTCTCAGTCAGGGAAGCCCAGAACTGGCGGGAAACCTGGAACTGCTCGTTAATGTTCAGCGCCTTGGCAGCGGAGACAGTACCGTCGGGACCAGCGGGGGCGTAGTTGAGCTCGCACAGTGCCGAGTGGCCGGTACCTGCGTTATTCCAGGGGTTGGAGGATTCCTGAGCAACCTTGTCGAGGCGTTCGAGCAGGATAATATTCCAGGTCGGTTCGAGCTCCTTGAGGAACACGCCGAGGGTGGCGCTCATGATGCCGCCGCCGACCAGGACGACGTCGGTTCGTTCAGTACGTGCTACCACTGAGTTCTCCCTTAGGGTGAGGGTGCCCATCCTCGGGCACAATGACTGTGGGGTACATCATCTAGCCTACTCCTTTTAGCGGGGGAGGCATAGCTAGAATCAGCAAATAACAGGAGAGTGTTGCAGTTCACATGTTAGCTTCCCTGGAGGGTAAAAACCCTCCAGAGCACGCCAAACATGCGCACAATGCAACACTCAAACCTGAACTGCCTACAACTTACGCAGTTTTCCAAACAGCTCAATCGCATTCTGCTCCGTCTGATAGCCCTGAACCTCACGGCTCACCGCCACCTTAGACGTCACATTCAGCAACGGAACCGCCGGCATGAACTGACCCAACTGAGACACAACCTTCGCATACAACTCGCGCTGCGAATCCACCGAATCGGCAGAGTCCGCGGTACGAATCGCCTCCAAAATCTCAGTAAAACGAGGCGACGGCGCCACCGCCACAGCAGTAGGCGACGGCGAAGGCGACGCCGACGGGCTCGGCGAAGCAGAAGCCGAAGCCTCCTCCTCAGGCATCAACGGGTCCGGCGAATAACTCGGCTGCGGGCTCGGAGTCGCAGAAATCCGCACATTCGAATTCGCACCACCCGACGACGGCACCTCAGAACTCTTCTTCGTCAAACCAGTCGTCATATCCGACGGTGCATTAGCAATCAACGAACGCACCTGATGCTCAGCAATCAGCGGCGCCAACACCGGACCAAAGAACGCATACGGGTCACGGTACATGCCGTAGAAACCCGCCAAGGTAATACCGCGCTCAGAAGAAACCTCACGGCTCTTCGACAGATACTCAGACCACGGCAGAGGCACCGGCTTAATATTCAGGCCCACCTCAATCAGCGAAGCCACCATCTCCGAATACACCTTCTGCGGAGTATCCATCCACGGCAGAGACACATCGGCAGGGTAGTAGCACTCAATCACCTGATTGTCGTACCCAGCAGCCGCCAACAGCGAGCGCGCCATATCCTGATTACGGTCCGTGTAATCCTTCGCATCATCAGCCTTAATGCGGAACGACGGCGAAATCAGCGTCTGCGCATCCGAGGTGCCCTGCGGATAATACTGACGTAGTGCACCGCGATCCACAGCATGCGAAATAGCGCGACGCACCGAAATATTCTTCAACACCGGATGCGCCGTATTCAAACCCAAATACACCAGCGAGAACGGGTCACGGCCCGGCGTCTGATAACCATCACGCGCCAACTGACCCAGATCAGACGAATTCACCTGATCACACGCATCAATATGACCCTGCATCAGCGCAAAATAACGCTTATCCGACGACGTGAGGGTCGAAATCTGAATCTCATCCAGCTCAGGTGCCTGACCGTCAAAATGGGTATTCTTCAGCAGGCGCACCGTGCCGTCCTTGAACGACTCCACACGGAATGCACCCGTACCCACCGGGTTACCGGTCAGCTTCTGGTCAGAACCAAACAGCGACGGGTCAATAATGCCGAACGCCTGCTGCGTCAAAATACGTGGGAACGCCAGAGAAGGACGCGACAGCGTCACCACCACAGAGTTATCCTTCGCCACCACCGAAGAAACCAGCGGCAAGAACGACTGCACCGCGGAAGATTGAGCGGAATCCGCCTTCTTGCTGGTCTTCTTATCATCCGGCTGAGTAGCAGCATGAGCACCCGCAGAAGCCGATGCAGAAGCAGAGGCACTCGGGGTCGCAGTCTCAGAAGCAGAAGCAGACGGGGAGGCGCTCGCAGAAGCACTTGCCGTAGCCCCCGGGGTCGCCGCACCCGACGGCGACGCCTGAACAGGCGCAGGCTCCACCGCCGACGGATCAGACGAACCCGGCTTCGGCACACCAAAACCCCACGCAAACAAAGGCTGAGCAGGCACCGCCAAAGCAGCAGTACCCTCACCCGTAGCCAACGCCTGCCACCTCTGGAAATTCTGCACCACAGCAGCCGCAGTCAAGGCAACGCCACTACTAAAATGCACATCACGCAACACAAATGTATGCGTCAACCGGTCATCAGAAACCGTCCACGCACTACACAACGAATCCTGAACCTCAGGATCACCCGTGTAATGATTCGCCACCAACAACGTCTGCAAAACCTGCGCCGTCACCTGATACGTACTCGCCACAGGAGACAACGCCGGATCCAAACTCAACGGCGCCGCACCCTGCGCAAAACGGAACACACGACGCGCATCAGCAGACGAAGCGCTCGCACTCGCCGAAGAACCAGCAGAAGACTGACCAGAACACGCAGAAAGCGCCAAACCAGCACTAAAAAGCGCGCCAAAACGCAAAACGGCGCGTCGACTCAAGCCACTCGAGCCAGCAGTGGCTCGCAGCAGCGCATCAGAATTGCCAACAGCTGACGATGCGTGAGGCTGATGCTGCACGGGAGGGTCCTCTCTTCCGTCGCGGATGCTTATCTCTCAGGATAGCGGTTCAACACCCATCCGGGCGAGACACCCCACCCGGGCAAGATACATGCAAGAGGACCCGCCGCCACGACAACCGTGACGGCGGGTCCAATGTAAATGTGTGTGTGCGCGAGGGGGGACTTGAACCCCCACGCCGTAAGGCACAGGAACCTAAATCCTGCGTGTCTGCCAATTTCACCACTCGCGCGCAGTGTCACCCCACATCCGAAGATGCATGCGTCTGAGGCAACAAGAAATTAGTGTACACCAGGAACCAAGGTTCGCCAAGCCTTAAAAGAAGCCCCCATAGGGCGAAAAGCCCGCAAACACGCCGAACGCAGCCCCACACGGAGTCGCCACCAACCGTGCCGCTCAAGCCCCCAAAAGTACGACCCTACTTCGGGTCAATACCCAAATCACGACGCAGCTTCGCCACATGACCCGTCGCACGCACATTGTACTGAGCCACAGAAATAACACCCTGCTCATCAATCACAAACGTCGAACGAATCAGACCCTCATACACCTTGCCGTAATTCTTCTTCTCACCCCACGCACCATACGCCTCAGCCACAGCATGATCAGCATCAGACAGCAGCGGGAACGTCAACGACTCCTTCTCCACAAAACGGGCAATAGCCGCCGGCGAATCCGGAGAAACACCCAACACCACGTAACCCAGCGACTTCAACGACGCCAAATTATCGCGGAAATCGCACGCCTCCTTCGTGCAACCCGGAGTCGAAGCCTTCGGGTAAAAATACAAAATCACCTTGTTACCCGCATAATCGCTCAGGCTGTGCTCCTTACCCGACGCATCAGAAAGGGTAAAAGCCGGCGCCGGAGTACCCGGCTCAAGACGAACACTCATCAATAACTCCTCAAAACAACAACAGAGATCAACAGGGGAGCGGCGGACGCGCCCCACACAGTACCAAGGGCGGACGCGCCCCATGCAATACACACAGTCTAGTGTCCCACACACCCCACCCAAACAATGTGTCCAGGCTCACCCCATTTCAACTTGCGCACACCACAAAAAACCGCGTATAGTATTTACTTGTTGCAGGGGAAACCCGCAAAAACAAAATAAGCGCCTCTAGCTCAATTGGCAGAGCAATTGACTCTTAATCAATGGGTTCTGGGTTCGAGTCCCAGGGGGCGCACTTCAAAGAAAATCCCGCTGATTCTTCGGAATCGGCGGGATTTTTGCGTTCTCCTTGAAATGCAGTCTTCATGGGTTGAGGAATTGGTGTTCGTCCTCGTTCCTACAGGGGTTGGGTGGGTGGGTACCTCGCTTCTCCCAAGACTACGGGGTGCGCTACATGTTTCCTCCGCGCCTACGCAGGGGCACCTGTCACCCGGACGCTCTGCCCTCTCCTTGCTTCGCTGCGGAGAGTGTCCGTGTGACACCCTGAGGGCGCTTCCGGAAAACGTAGCTGCACCCCAGGGGTTCCCGGTGTGTGCGTCTGTATGCAACCTGGCGGGTGCGTGGAGGTTTCGGCGGCCTCCGTAGTGACATCAGGGTGCCCGAAGCGAAGCGAGGGCGGGTGCCCCTGTAGGAACGAGGAGGGTGCCGAACCTCGAGTTAATCCCGCCGCGGGTGTTTCGTGGTTTGGGTGTGCGCCCCGTGCCTAGCGAACTGGGTGGGGGAGGGCTGTCGCGGTTTAGCGTGCTGCGTGGTGGTTGGTGTTTTGCGTGTGGAGCAAGGATGTGCACCGCCCCTCAAGCCTCCAACAAAACTGAGCGTAGATATGGGAAAGCCCGCTGCAACCCAAAAGTCACAGCGGGCATTCACCTCAAAAAGTCTTAGCTACAGGACCGGCCAAATCCGCGTCACAAACTCACGGAAATCCTCCACGTCCTTACCCTGCTCCAACAAGCCAACGCCAAAACGAGTCGCAACCTCAGCATTATCCTCAAACGACAAATAAAACGAGCTGCCATTCACCGACTCAATCGTCACCGCATCATCACCCACACGATACGCATGCAGAGCATTCGTATTATCAATCGTCGTCGCCGTACCCGCAGGCGTCAACGCAGGCAAATTCACCGGAGCAATAATCACCTCATCCGGCGCATCCTGATAACCCACAATAAAATGCTCCTGATTCGGGTACTGATGCAACGCCAAATCAGGATTACGGTAAACCGCACGGCCCGTCGCATACACCAAATTGTATGCACCGTAATTAATAATCTGCTCGTCAAAAACCGGGTGCAGAACCCGAATGAGTTCCTCACCCGTCAAAAACACGTCACTCTCAACAGAGTTACGGGGGTCAACAACCTCTGCGTACTTACTTGCTTCGGTCAGCTCATCAGCGACCGTGATAATCGGTTCGGTCATAGCATCAGTCTACCGGGGCAAAGGAGGAAGGTCACGAGTATTCGCACATATTACGCCCCATGACATCCAAAAAAGCGAGTTTTTCTCACCTGTTCAAATGAGCACCCAAGAGTGCACGCACGCGCACAAGGTGTCCACATCATGAAAGAAAGTATTCGACCTGCGCCTTTATGAACAAAAACGGGTGTGTTGCCCGACAGAGATTTGACTCACCCCCTCTCGGGGCGCACCATAGAAGGGTGAAGACAGCAATGTTCCAGCGAATTCTAAACCTTGTCGACGTCGCCTAGGGCGAGTGGCAGGGTCTATTCACTGCGACTGAGCGCCCCTACCGCTACCACCAACAGCGAGGGGCATTTTTTATAGCTTGGTACCCCCGGGCATAGGATGCGTGCGGAACACACAACACCCACGCAGAACATTGAGTACAACGAAGAACCATTAAGACACGAGGCATTTCCATGACCATGGGATTTTCCACTTCTGATGACGCGGCAAACGCTCCCGCAGAACGCATGACCGGTTCTCAGGCAATCGTCCGCACCCTCGAAGACCTGGGTGTGACTGACGTATTCGGCCTGCCTGGTGGAGCTATTCTGCCGACCTATGACCCCCTGTACGACTCCAAGAAGGTCCGCCACATCCTGGTCCGCCACGAGCAGGGCGCAGGCCACGCAGCCCAGGGCTACGCCGTGTCCAGCGGCAAGACCGGCGTGTGCATCGTAACCTCCGGCCCCGGCGCAACCAACCTGCTGACCGCAATCGCCGACGCAAACATGGACTCCGTCCCCCTCGTCGCAATCACCGGTCAGGTATCCACCGCACTGCTCGGCACCGACGCATTCCAGGAAGCCGACATCGTCGGCATGGCAATGCCCATCTCCAAGCACTCCTTCATGATCACCGACCCGCAGGACATCCCCCGCGCGCTCGCAGCAGCATTCCACATCGCATCCACCGGCCGCCCCGGCCCCGTGCTCGTGGACGTCACCAAGGATGCGCAGGTCGGCATGATGGAATACCGCGGCATCCCCGAATTTGAGCTGCGCGGCTACACCCCCGTCACCCGCGGCCACTCCAAGCAGATTCACGAAGCCGCAAAGTACATCGTCGAATCCAAGCGCCCCGTCTTCTACGTCGGCGGCGGCCTCGTACGCTCCGGCGCCTCCGAAGAGTTCCACAAGCTGGCTAAGCTCATCGGCGCACCCGTCGTCACCACCCTCAACGCAATCGGCGCATTCCCCGACTCCGACCCGCAGAACCTCGGCATGCCCGGCATGCACGGCACCGTCCCCGCCGTCGCAGCAATGCAGAAGTCTGACCTGCTCATCACCCTCGGCGCACGCTTCGACGACCGCGTCACCGGTAAGGTCGACTCCTTCGCACCCGAAGCTAAGGTCATCCACATTGACGTTGACCCCGCCGAAATCTCGAAGATCCGCTTCGCAGACGTGCCGATCGTTGGCGACCTCAAGTACGTGCTGCCCGAGCTGACCGACCTGCTCTCCACCGAGTTCGCAGACCAGCTGCCGAACCTCACCGAATGGTGGAACGAGCTCAACACAATCCGCAAGGACTACCCGCTCGGCTACGAAAAGCCCGAGGATGGCCTCGGCTCGCCCGAATACGTCCTCGAACGCATCAGCGCCCTCACCGGCCCCGACGCATACTACGTCACCGGCGTTGGCCAGCACCAGATGTGGGGTGCACACTACATCCAGCAGGAAAACCCCCGCCACTTCGTCAGCTCCGCAGGCCTGGGCACCATGGGCTACGGCGTGCCCGCAGGTATGGGCGCAAAGGTCGCGCACCCCGACTCCACCGTCTGGGTCATCGACGGCGACGGCTGCTTCCAGATGACCAACCAGGAACTGGTCACCTGCGCACAGAACAACATCCCTATCAAGGTTGCCATCATCAACAACTCCTCCCTCGGCATGGTGCGCCAGTGGCAGACTCTGTTCTACAACGAGCGCTACTCCAACACCGACCTGAAGGACGGCCACGGCACCGTACGCATCCCCGACTTCGTCAAGCTCGGCGAAGCATACGGCTGCGCAACCTTCCGTTGCGAACGCGACGAAGACGTGGACGCAACCATCAAGGCTGCCCTCGAAATCAACGACCGCCCCGTGGTCATTGACTTCACCGTCAGCCCCCACGCCCTCGTCTGGCCCATGGTCCCGGCAGGCGTATCTAATGACAAGATTTGGATTGCGAAGAACACTTCGCCCGAGTTCGATCGTGAGGGAGAGAACTAATGGCTCTGCACACTCTGTCCGTTCTGGTAGAAGATAAGCCGGGCGTTCTCACCCGCGTCTCCGGTCTGTTCTCCCGCCGACTGTTCAACATCCTCTCCCTGGCTGTGGGTCCCACCGAAAACCCCGGTGTCTCCCGCATCACCGTAGTCACCGAAGGTGACGCACACACCATGGAGCAGATCACCAAGCAGCTGAACAAGCTCGTTCACGTGCTCAAGGTTGTTGAACTGCCCGCCGAATCCTCCACCCAGCGCGACCACATCCTGATCAAGGTCAAGGCAGACCCCGTAGTCCGCCTGCAGATCGTTCAGGCAGCCGACCTGTTCCGCGCATCCGTGATCGACGTTTCCCCCGAGTCCCTTGTCATCGAGGCAACCGGCTCCCAGGAGAAGCTCAACGCACTGCTGGAAGTACTGGAGCCCTTCGGCGTACGCGAAATCGTTCGCGCAGGCACCATCGGCCTGGCACGTGGCCCGCGCGCCATGAGCGAACGCATCTAACACCCACCAGGGTGCCACACCAACCCCGCACCAGCGGGGGATAGCGTCGGGTATCGCACCGCCACAACCGGGAAAACCGGTAGCGATGCGATACCCGCCCCTATGGGCTCACAGACCTTCCGGATACTTCAGATGCTGAGAAGTAATCTCGACAGCCCGCAACTAAACAGCTATCAAGTAGAATAGTGAATGTTGAGCCCAGCCTGGGCCGCATATCAAACTTACTGAGGAGAAGAAATGGCAGCAACCATTTTCTACAACGACGACGCAGACCTCTCCCTGATCCAGGGCCGCACCGTAGCAGTTATCGGTTACGGCTCCCAGGGCCACGCACACGCACTGAACCTGCGTGACTCCGGCGTGAAGGTCATCGTCGGTCTGTCCGAGGGCTCCAAGTCCCGTGCCAAGGCTGAGGCAGAAGGCCTGCGCGTCGCAACCGTTGCAGAAGCAGCAGCAGAAGCAGACGTCATCATGATCCTGACCCCGGACCAGGTCCAGGCAAAGGTCTACGCAGAGAGCATCGAGCCGAACCTCAAGCCCGGCAACGCACTGTTCTTCGCACACGGCTTCAACATCCGCTTCGGCTACATCACCGCACCCGAGGGTGTCGACGTGGCAATGGTCGCCCCCAAGGGCCCCGGCCACACCGTCCGCCGCGAATACGAAGCAGGCCGCGGTGTTCCCGCCCTGGTCGCAGTCGAGAAGGACGCATCCGGCGAAGCACTCGCACTGGCACTGTCCTACGCAAAGGGCCTCGGCGCAACCCGCGCAGGCGTCATCAAGACTACCTTCACCGAAGAGACCGAGTCCGACCTGTTCGGCGAGCAGGCAGTCCTCTGCGGCTCCACCTCCCAGCTTGTCCAGTACGGCTTCGAGGTTCTGACCGAAGCAGGCTACCAGCCCGAAATCGCATACTTCGAGGTCCTGCACGAGCTCAAGCTTATCGTCGACCTGATGATTGAGGGCGGCATCGCTAAGCAGCGTTGGTCCATCTCCGACACCGCAGAGTACGGCGACTACGTCTCCGGCCC
Organism: uncultured Rothia sp.; assembly: GCF_916049665.1. Classification (GTDB taxonomy): domain Bacteria; phylum Actinomycetota; class Actinomycetes; order Actinomycetales; family Micrococcaceae; genus Rothia. The sequence continues at coordinate 21,315 of NZ_CAJZIE010000040.1, forward strand.
CCGCGTGATTTCCCCCGAGGTCAAGGAAAACATGAAGGCTGTCCTGGCAGACATCCAGAACGGCAACTTCGCAAAGCGCTTCATGGAAGACCAGGCTGCAGGCGCACCCGAGTTCAAGGAACTGCGCGCAAAGGGCGAGGCACACCCCATCGAGGCAACCGGCCGCAAGCTGCGCGAGCTGTTCTCCTGGAACACCGCTAACGACGACTACACCGAAGGTTCCGTCGCTCGCTAAGCAGTAGCTCAGCAATAGCTTTCTAAGAATCCGGCGCTCCACCTCTCACCCCCGCTACAGGGGAGGGGTGGGGCGCCGGATTCTTGCGTTTTCCGGCTGAATGGCAACACCCGTCAAATATGTGATGCAGTTCATGCTCATTCGAGTTGCGGGCACCCACAGAATGCCGTATAGTATTTACTTGTTGCGAGGGAAACCTTGAAAAAACAAATAAGCGCCTCTAGCTCAATTGGCAGAGCAATTGACTCTTAATCAATGGGTTC
>NZ_CAJZIE010000041.1:0-20909 GCF_916049665.1 uncultured Rothia sp.
AATAGTCGTTACCTCCGGGCTACATCAGTTAAAACATGCAACTCAGGTAAAGCACGAGTTAAAACACGAATGCCCCCGGTTGATGAATCATCAACCGGGGGCATCGTTTAGCTTTAACCGCAGAACCGAGGTTCTACCGCTAAATGCTTAGTGCTGCTCCAGCTCGGAGTTAGCGTTCACGTTCAGCAGGTCGTACTTAGCGAATGCCTTCGCGGGAACGTCTGCTGCAACCTCGCCGCGCTTTGCCAGCATCTGCAGGGTGCGGACAACAACCGACTCTGCATCGATGTGGAAGAAGCGACGTGCACCCGGGCGGGTGTCTGCGAAGCCGAAGCCGTCAGCACCCAGGGTTGCGAAGTCGTTCGGAACGAACTGGCGGATCTGGTCGGGAACATCCGAAGCGAAGTCGGTGGTCGCGATGATCGGGCCAGCAGCGCCTGCCAGCTTCTGGGTCACGTAAGGAACGCGAGCGGGCTGGTTCGGGTTCAGCAGAGCCTCTTCCTCAGCGGCAAGGCCGTCGCGGCGCAACTCGGTCCACGAGGTGACGGACCAGACGTCTGCGGAGACGCCCCAGTCCTCAGCCAGCAGCTGCTGAGCCTTCTCGATCCACGGAACAGCAACGCCGGATGCCAGCAGCTGTGCCTTGGGACCGGAGGTCAGCGGGGACTCGCTGATCTTGTGGATACCCTTGATGATGCCCTCAACGTCAACGTTTGCCGGCTCAGCAGGCTGGTGAATCGGCTCGTTGTACACAGTCAGGTAGTACATGACGTTGTGGTCTTCGTCCTTGGTACCGTACATCTGCTCGATACCGCGCTCCATGATGTGCGCAATCTCGTAGCCGTATGCCGGGTCGTAAATCTTGAACGCCGGGTTGGTGGACGCCAGGACCGGGGAGTGACCGTCAGCGTGCTGCAGACCCTCACCGGACAGGGTGGTACGACCTGCGGTTGCACCGATGACGAAGCCGCGGCACAGCTGGTCGCCTGCAGCCCAGAAGGAGTCGCCAGTGCGCTGGAAGCCGAACATCGAGTAGAAGATGTAAATCGGGATCATCGGCTCGCCGTGGGTGTCGTAGGAGGTACCGATAGCGGTGAACGCTGCGGATGCGCCTGCCTCGTTAATACCCACGTGAACGATCTGGCCCTCGGGGGACTCGGTGTAGGTCAGCATCAGCTGGTGGTCAACGGGCACGTAGTTCTGGCCGTTGGGGTTGTACAGCTTAGCCGACGGGAAGAAGGAGTCCATACCGAAGGTACGTGCCTCATCGGGGGTGATGGGAACGATACGGTGACCGAAGCCCTTCACACGCATGAGGTCCTTCATCAGGCGGACGAACGCCATGGTGGTAGCAGCGGTCTGCTTGCCGGAGCCCTTCTTGGTCTGTGCGTAGACCTTGGACTCGGGCAGGGTAATCTCGGGCTGTGCGTTTGCGCGGCCGGGGATGTAACCGCCGAGTTCCTTACGGCGTGCCTGCATGTACTGCAGCGCCGGGTGGTTTGCCTCGGGCAGGTAGTACGGCGGGTTGTACAGATCCTTCTCCAGCTCCTCGTCGGAGATGGGGATGTTCAGGTGGTCACGGAAGCCCTTCAGTGCTTCCATGGTGAACTTCTTGATCTGGTGGGTGGAGTTACGTGCCTCGAAGAACGGGCCGAGCTCCGCACCCTTAATGGACTGTGCCAGGATGACGGTGGGCTTGCCCTTGGTCTCCATAGCTTCCTTGTAGGCTGCGTAGAGCTTCTTGTCGTCGTGGCCACCCAGGCGCAGGTTGAAGATCTGCTCGTCGGTCAGGTCTGCAACCAGTTCCTTGGTCTCGGGGTACTTGCCGAAGAAGTGCTCGCGGATGTAGCCACCGTCTTCGCCGCGGAAGGTCTGGTAGTCACCGTCGAGGGTCTCGTTCATCAGCTGGATGAGCTTGCCGCTCTTGTCCTTCTTGAGCAGCTCATCGTAGTCGGAGCCCCACAGGACCTTGATGACGTGCCAGCCTGCGCCGCGGAAGAATGCCTCGAGCTCCTGAACGATCTTGCCGTTACCGCGAACGGGGCCGTCCAGACGCTGCAGGTTGCAGTTGACGACGAAGGTCAGGTTGTCCAGGTGCTCGTTTGCAGCCAGCTGCAGTGCACCACGCGACTCGGGCTCGTCCATCTCGCCGTCGCCCAGGAATGCCCAGACGTGCTGCTCGGAGGTGTCCTTAATCTTGTGGTTGTGCAGGTACTTATTGAAGGATGCCTGGTGGATTGCGTTCAGGGGGCCCAGACCCATGGAAACGGTCGGGAACTGCCAGAACTCGGGCATGCAGCGGGGGTGCGGGTACGAAGGAATACCGTTTGCGCCCTTGGTCTTCTCCTGGCGGAAGCCGTCCATCTGCTCTTCGGTCAGGACGCCCTCAACGAATGCGCGGGAGTAGACACCGGGGGAGGAGTGACCCTGGAAGAAGACCTGATCGCCGCCACCGGGGTGGTTACGGCCGCGGAAGAAGTGGTTCTGGCCCATTTCGTAGAGGTCAGCAACACCTGCGAAGGTGGAGATGTGACCGCCAACGCCGATGCCCTTCTTCTGGGCACGCTGAACCATGATTGCTGCGTTCCAACGAATCCATGCGCGGTACTGGCGCTCGAGTTCCTCATCGCCGGGGTACTCGGGCTGCTGATCAACGGGGATGGTGTTGATGTAGTCGGTCTTGGTCAGAGTCGGGACCTTAACGCCCTTTGCGCCAGCCTCCTTGAGCAGTGCGCGAAGGATGTACTCTGCACGCTCGGTGCCGTGAGTCTTGATAAGGTCCTCGAGGGACTCAGCCCATTCCTGGGTCTCTTCTACGTCGATGTCCTTGAGGCCATCAAGAAGGGTGCTCAGGGAGTGCTCGTTCGGTACGTTAGCCAAACTAATCCAACCTCTCTTCTGTGCGGTTGTGAGATCGCCCGCCGCGCGATGTTGCGTTGTCGAACAATCTTTGTGTTTAAGCGCTATAGGTCTGTAAGACCCACTTCGCTTCTTATCTCTACTATCTTAGACCTAAAGGTGCCTCTCTTGGTCTCAAATGGGGGTTTTTGTGATGTGGGTTTCGCATTGTGACTATCTGAGCGGAAAAAATGCGCATCAAAAGTACTAGTTAGGGTCTTTTTGCACCTAAATGGCGCGGAATGAGGGGGTGTGTCTTACCTGAAAGGTGGCAGCCTTACATGGCTTGCTGTGGCTTAGTGTGGGGTGCGGTGGGAAAATGAAAAAAATATTGAGACATAGAACACGTTCCCTGGATTTGCGCGGCACCTCAAAAGCCCGTATAGTTGTTTCTTGTGTTCGCCACTGGAACGGAAACGAAACAGTGAGAACTACGGGTCTTTAGCTCAGCTGGTAGAGCGCCACGTTTACACCGTGGATGTCATCGGTTCGATCCCGGTAGGACCCACCGATTACCCCGGTACCGTAAGGTACCGGGGTTTTTGTTTACCCGGTTGTATTTACCCATTGACCTGCCGCGAGAGTACCCGGCGGGAGGCTCACGAAAATAATTCGGTCGGGACTGCGATTCCTTCGAGCATAAAACTGCACTCCACCTATATATAGCCTGCCCTCAGCGCGTATCCTTATATACATGACTGAAAACAAGAAGGCACAGATTGGTGTCACCGGCCTTGCTGTCATGGGCGCAAACCTCGCCCGCAACCTGGCACGTAACGGCTACACCGTGGCACTGCACAACCGTTCCGTAGAGAAGACCGACGCACTGCTGGCTGAGCACGGCGCAGACGGCGACTTCATCCGTACCGAGTCCCTGCAGGAACTCGTCGACTCCCTCGAGTCTCCCCGCCGCATCCTGATTATGGTCAAGGCGGGCGCGCCCGTCGACGCTGTTATCGAGCAGCTCACCCCCATGCTCGACGAGGGCGACATCATTATCGACGGCGGTAACTCTCACTTCCCCGACACCATCCGTCGCGAGCACGCCCTGGCTGAAAAGGGCCTGCACTTCGTAGGTGTTGGCGTTTCCGGTGGTGAAGAGGGCGCTCTCTGGGGCCCCTCCATGATGCCCGGCGGCTCCGCAGAGTCCTACAAGCACCTCGGCCCCTTGCTCGAAAAGATCGCAGCGAAGGCACCGCAGGACGGCGCACCCTGCTGCGCATGGATCTCCACCGACGGTGCGGGCCACTTCGTGAAGATGGTCCACAACGGCATCGAGTACGCCGACATGCAGGTCATTGGCGAAGCGTACGACATTCTGCGTTCCATCGCAGGCATCGAGCCTGCACAGCAGGCAGAAATCTTCAAGACCTGGAACGAAGGCGACCTGAGCTCCTACCTGATCGAAATCACCGCTGAGGTGCTCGCACAGGTTGACGCAAAGACCGGCAAGCCCCTGGTGGACGTTATCGTCGACGCAGCGGGTCAGAAGGGTACCGGTCTGTGGACCGCTAAGGCTGGCCTGGATCTCGGTTCCCCCGTCTCCGCTATCGCAGAGTCCGTGTTCGCACGTGCCCTCTCCTCCTCCGAGCGTGAGCAGCGCGAGCAGGCACAGCGTGAACTGCCCGCCGGCCTGATTGCAACCACCGGCATCGGTGCAGGCGACCCCGAGTTCGTTGAGGATGTGCGCCGCGCACTCTTCGCATCCAAGCTCGTTGCGTACGCACAGGGCATGGACCTGCTCACCCGCGCAGGCAAGGAATACGGCTGGGACCTGAAGCTGGACACCATCGCATCGCTGTGGCGTGCAGGCTGCATCATCCGTGCCGAGCTGCTGGGTGACATCATGGCTGCCTACGCTGATGAGGCTCCCGCGAACATGCTGCTGGCACCCGCCTTCAAGAACCTCATGGAGGAGCTCGTTCCTTCCTGGCGTCGCGTGGTGGCTAAGGCAACCGCACTGGGCATCCCCGTGCCGGTGTTCGCATCCGCACTGTCCTACTACGACGGTCTGCGCCGCGACCGCCTGCCCGCATCCCTGATTCAGGGTCAGCGTGACTTCTTCGGTGCGCACACCTACGGTCGTATCGACGAAGAGGGCGCCTTCCACACCATGTGGAGCGGCGACCGTTCCGAGGTGAACGCAGCGGACATTCACGTTCACTAAGCTCCCGTAGCTGAACACAAAAGCCCGCCCCGGCTGGATGAGAATCCGGACGGGGCGGGCTTTCGTTATGCCTTCACTATGCTGTTGCGCGGGGTGCTAGAGAGAAGCATCCCAGGGAAAGAAGCGCCAGTGGAAGAACCGCAGGGGAGAAGCACTGCGGATAGGATATTAGCTAGGAGCCGCCAGACGCGCCTCTACGGGCCCAAAACGCCAGCAAGCACTAAATCCACATGGCGGGGTCAATGTACGCCACAGCGTCCACCAGCGGCTTCTTCTTCTCCGGGGTGCGCGGGCGGTGCTTCGCGGGAATGCCGGTAATAATCGAATCGGCGGGGTGATCGTTGACGACCACGGCGTTCGCACCAATCGCGCTATCGGCACCAATGACCACGGGGCCCAGCACCTTCGCACCGGCACCAATGGTCACGCGGTCACCAATGGTGGGGTGGCGCTTCACCTTCTCCAGGGAACGACCACCCAGGGTCACACCGTGGTACAGCATCACGTCGTCGCCGACCTCAGCGGTTTCGCCAATCACAATGCCCATGCCGTGATCGATAAAGAAACGGCGGCCAATGGTCGCACCCGGGTGAATCTCCACGCCGGTCAGAAAACGCGCAAACTGCGAAAGGGTACGCGCCAGCGACTTCGTCTCTTCCTTCTGCCAGAGCTTATGGGTCAGACGGTGAACCCAAATGGCGTGCATGCCCGAATAGTTCAGCGCAATCTCGACAGCGCCGCGCGCAGCGGGGTCGTGCTGGCGGACGTTCTCAATATCTTCACGCAGGCGCGCAATAAAACTCATTGGGTTCCCTTTCCCTCATCGGTCGTGCTCTGTATGTGTGCGACCTTTCCAAAGGTACCAACAATGAAGCCCTTTCGGCTATTCCCACCCCAATCAGCAACATGGTGGACGCGCCCACTGCTTGGCCTGCCCAGCCGCGCGGATACACACGGGGCGACGCAAAAGAACAGCGGGGGAGCGGCACCAGAGCAACAGGGGAGCCACGGGACAGCTCAGCTCCTTGCCGGTCAGTTCACAGAGTCTTTATTTCGCAGTGGGCATAGAAACGCCCCGCCTGCCGTGTATGCAACCGGCAGACGGGGCGTAGCACTATAAACTGATGCCTCCCACTAACGGGGGCATAGAAGCTCAATTAGCCGCGGATATCCTCGTACAGAGCGGTGGAGATGTAACGCTCACCGAAGTCAGGAACGATAGCCACGATCAGCTTGTCCTTGTTCTCAGACTTCTTAGCCTCCTCCAGAGCAGCCCACACAGCCGCACCGGAAGAAATACCGCCCAGAATACCTTCCTGGGTAGCCAGCAGGCGGGAGGTGCGCATAGCGTCCTCAGCGCTGACCGGGGTCACGGAATCGTAGATGCCGCGGTCCAGGGTGTCGGGAACGAAGTTAGCGCCCAGGCCCTGAATCTTGTGGGGGCCAACGCGACCCTCAGAGAGCAGCGGGGAGTCCTTCGGCTCAACCGCAACAACCTTAACGTCAGGGTTCTGCTCCTTCAGGTACTTACCGGTACCGGAGATGGTGCCGCCGGTGCCAATACCCGCCACGAAGATGTCGACCTTGCCGTCGGTTGCTTCCCAAATCTCGGGGCCGGTGGTGTTGTAGTGAATAGCGGGGTTTGCCTCGTTGGAGAACTGAGACGCCAGGATGGCGTTCTCGGTGGTGGCAACGATTTCCTTAGCCTTCTCCACAGCGCCGCGCATACCCTCGGTACCGGGGGTCAGCACAATCTGAGCACCGTAAGCGCGCAGCAGCACGCGACGCTCAGCAGACATGGTCTCCGGCATGGTCAGGATGACGCGGTAACCGCGAGCAGCACCCACCATAGCCAGCGCAATACCGGTGTTACCGGAAGTACCCTCAACGATGGTACCGCCGGGCTTCAGCTCACCCGACTTCTCAGCAGCGTCAATGATGGCGCGGCCGATACGGTCCTTGACCGAACCTGCAGGGTTGTAGAACTCAAGCTTGACCGCGACGTTACCGGGAAGACCCTCGTCCAGTCGGTTCAGCTTAATCAGGGGGGTCTGGCCGGTTGCTTCAACAATGCTGCTGAGAATCTTTGCCATGGGGTGCTCCTTACATGAGCCTGGGGGAGGCCAGCCGCGACGGGGTCTCCGCAATGAATAATCGGTTACGTGGCAACTCTACTACTCGCCGGCGACAGGTTTAAACCTGCGGTCACAGTTCGTAATAATGCCAGAGAAAAACCTCAAGGAACGAGGTTCAAAAAGAGGGTACAGAAAAGCGCCGCACAAACCCTTTCTCGATAAAGGACAATGAATGTGCGGCGCTCTCTAGAAACATTATGTAGCCCAAAAGACAACCTCTATATATAAGAGTAGTGATGAACTCTGTTCACCGCAAGCTGGAGCCACAAATTTTATTGCCATCAATGGAAAAAACAGTGAAAAACCGCATCCTGAGATGGAAAAGACGCAAAAGCGGGGGAGAGAACCAGCCCAGAGGACTAGTTGATGTCCATGTGCAGGTCCCACTTGTTGTTCAAGTAGCGACCAACGGCCTCACCGAACATCTTCACGTGACGCTTATCAGCCGCCACGGTCTGCTCCTTGCCGTCCTTGAACAGTTTCTCACCCAGATCCACGTTCAGAGTCACAGTCCAGTTGTACGCACCCTGAGCCAGAACCGGCTGCTTAGTGCCAATAGTCAGGGTAGCAGTCGGGTTCACGTACCAGGTCTTCTTCTCATCAATACCCGCCTTAGTGGAGTCCGCGTACTTCTTCATCGCCGCCAGGGTCTCCTGGTCGGTGCTGACCTCGTTCATGTAGTGCATATCGCCGGTGCGCAGCAGGTACTCAAACGCCGCACCGAAGTACGCCAGCGCCGCCGCGAAGCCAGCCACCGAATTCTGGTGCATAGCCTCCGGAACGATCGGGGACGGCACGTTCTGCGGCGGGTGCTCAGCGTTGCCCGGCTGGTACTCGCCGTGCTCCTCCATCTTCTCCAGCTTCGCTACGCCGCTGTAATCCTTATTGTCGTTAGGCAGCGGAGAGCTCGACGCCGAAGCAGAAGCCGACGCAGAAGCGGAGGGAGAAGCAGACGCCGAAGCCGAAGCCGAAGCGCTCGGCGAAGCGGTAGCAGACTCAGAAGCCGCAGCAGAAGCGCTCTCAGAGCCAGAAGCGGAAGCAGATGCCTCAGAAGTAGCCTTAGAGCCACAAGCCGCCAGCAAAGCCATAGAGCTGACGCCCAGCATACCCAGCGCCGCGCGGCGGGTCAGGTTCTCGGACATAGTGATACCTTTCAGTCAGTCGGTGATTGCAACCAGTTTAGCCGCAAACCCAACAGGATACAGAGTTGAGCGGGCGAAGCGTGAGAAGCGCCTCGCAGATAAAAGCGTTATGACAGACTATGACGCCGCGGAGGTGGCGGACGCCTCAGTAGAAGCGGCGGCAGAAGAGGAGGCGGAAGTAGACGGGGAAGCCGAACCGGATGCTGCGCCGGACGCTGCTGCACTCGCGGTAGAAGCGCCTCCCTGAGCGGTGCCTCCTTGAACGGTGGCACCGTATGCCACGCTCAGCTCCCACATCTTCGAATCAGCGTGGTAACGACCGCGGAAATCGCACTCCTGAATCGTCACCTGAGAAGCCGGACCCGCAGCAGTAGCACTCGGGGAAGCAGAAGCAGAGGCGCTCGGGGATGCCGCATCAGACACCAGCGCATCCTCCGACGGCTCAGTAGGCTCAGCAGAAGCCGAAGCGCTCGCCGAGGCGGCCACCGGCTGAATCTTGCCCTCAGCCACCGCCTCCGTACCAAAGTCCAGAGTGTACTGACCCTTAAACAGCAGATTGCCATCACTCATAATCGACGGTTGAGCGCTCGCCAAAGCATAAGAAGCCGACGGGTTCACATACCAGGAGCCCTTCTCCACACCCGCCAAAATCGACGCCGACAGGGCATCCACCTCAGAGCGAGTCTTCGAGGACAGCTGAATGCCGGTCGAGAACGCATCCGTGCTACCGGTCTTCACCAGGTAATCCATAGCCGCCGCAAAATAAGCAACCGCCTCATGGAAACCCGTCACCGTATTCAACGAGAGCTTATCAGTCACCTTCGGCTTCGGAGCATTACGCGGCGGATGATCCACCGTACCCTGCTCATAATTCAACGCACCATCATAGTGGGTGTACTCCACCAGACCCGAATAGTTCTGACCATCATCGCTGTACCCATTCGGGTTAGCGCTCGACTTCGAACCGTTCAGGCTACCGCCCTGAGAACCCGACTGCTGGCTAGAGCTACCCGAGCCGCACGCGCTCAACAGCGCCGCAGAACCCGCAACAGCGGAGGCGCCCACACCCAGACGCAGCAGGGAGCGGCGAGAGAAAGACTGAGAAAAAGAAGACATAAGAGAAAAACCTTGAATCCAGGAAAGCTCGTTACTACCAGAGTAAAACAAATCATGCCCTAACCCGAGTGCGAGTTAGGGCATGATGCCTCATCCATCTGAGGGCTTAAAGGTTGTCACCATTAGAGTTGCCGCCATTACCGGAGTTACCGCCACTGGTGTCACCATTAGCGCCACCGGAAGCACCGCCATTAGCGCCACCATTCTTCGGCTGAGCCGAAGCCTGAACCTCGTACTCATCCTGAATCGTCAGGGTCCAGTCATTATCGTGGCGCACACCGGTAACCACCAGGCCACGCTCAGTGCGACGCACCTTTTCGGACATCTCCGCAGGGGCACCGTCAATGACCACGGTCGGACCCAAATCAATCACCAGGTCAAAGGTCCACTGGACGCTCTTCTTCACCAGCGCGGGAACAGCAGTGAACGCAGACATGGTCACCTTCGGCGACACAAACCAGTCACGATTCTGCGAGCTCTCATTCGACTCATCCATGAATGACGAGAAAGAAGCAATGAACTTATCGTCAGCCTTCGACTCGCGCAGCGGAGCCGCATCACCGGTCAGCACCAGGTAGTTAATCGCCGCATACACGAACGCAATCGAGTCGTACAGACCCTGCACCGAGTTCTCCGAGGCGCTCGCCGGGCGCTTGGGGAGCGGCACGTTCTGCGCAGGAGCAGACTCGGTCGCCGGAACGAAATTACCCTTCTTCTCATAGTTATCGAAGGTAACCTCGCCGCTAAAGTCAGCGCGCGCAGAAGCCGAAGGGGAAATCTGCGGGGTATCCACATCAGCGTCTTCGGCAGAGGACGAGCTACCACCGCACGCAACCAGCAGGGCGCTCAAAGACATGCCCGCAACGCCCGCACCCGCGTAACGCAGGGCAGAACGGCGGCTGATGCCGGTAGTGGAACTGGGAAGCCCGGAGGTCATGGGGAAAAGCGCCACGGAATACCTTTCGAGTGAGAATCTCAGGTGAGAGACGAGTGAGAGAACGCCTCGACGAGCGGATATCACACGCGGACATCCCTCTAGAGACAGTCCTAAGTATAACGCGCCCCCGCCTTCACACCCGTGCGTACCAGCGCCCAAACGAGCGTGATATGCCGCCCATCAGCGAACTTACCGCAGCCAGTGAACTTACGGTAACCAGCGGGAGCATCACACCGAATGGGGTATAGCGAAGGAGGGGACGCGTTCATCGTCTATAGAGATCGTCTATAGGGGAGAGGCTACTGGGCACCTGCCGCGGGAGCAACATCTCCACCAGCGGCACCGGGCTCAGCGGCACCGGGGGCTACGGTCGGCTGAGCCGTCGCAGCTGCAGGTTGAGACGCCACGGGCTGCGCGGGAGCGGTAGCCGTAGGCGCCTGGGTAGCGGCAGGCTGAGGAGCCTGAGCCGCGCCACCCTGACCGGCACTATTCTGGGCACCACCATTCTGGGAGCCAGTGTACTGACGGGAACCGCTCTGGTCGGCACCGCTCTGACCTGCGCCATTCTGGGCGGCACCGTTGTTAGCGGTACCCTGCGCGGCACCGTTACCCGAAGTGTTCGCACCGGCGTTTGCGCCAGCATTAGCCGCCACGGTGCTGTCATCAGTCACCGTCGGGGTGTACGTCGAGGAAGGATGCGCGCGCGGAGTCTGAATCGGCTTCGGAGTCAACGCGGGATCATACTGCTGAGGCGCAATCACCAACCAGCGCTTCGCCTCCTCATCGTACTCAGCATAGAGAGCCTTAATCTCCTGCGCCTCGGTGTCCTCCAGGGGCTTGGTCGTATTGGTTGCCTTCTCAACCTGCAGACCGTGCGCCTGAGTCACGGTGCACGCCCACGAATACTTGGTGCCGCGGGTCGTCGGCTGCTTATCGGTCAGGCGGAAGGTCCACTCACCATCAACCAGCCAGTTCGTGCCGGGCGCATAGAAGGCGCGCAGCTTCTCCAAAGAAGCACGCTGAACAGAATTATCCTGATGAACCACCTGCAGAGCCGGACCGGGATCACCGGTCATGCGGGCGTAGTTCACCGCCGCCGCAAAATACGCGAAGGTGGCGCGCAGGCTACGGGCGTTCTTCTCGTACATGCTCTCATCCTCAACCGGGATGGGCACGGCGCTCGCCTTAGAATCAACACTCGCGGGGCCGGCGGTCGGCTCAATCGTGTAGACCTGACCGGTCTCCGGGTCGGTGCTGCTCATCGGAGCAGCACCGGTACCGGCAACGTACTTGGTCCACTTCAGCTCGCCCGACAGGTTATCGTAGGCACCCGCAATCGAAGCGGAAGGAGTGGGGGAGGCGGTCGCCTCCGCAGTCTTTTTGGAACCGCAAGCGGCAAGCATCGCACCCAGGGCGGCAGTGCCCGTGAGCGCAATAAAGTGGCGGCGGCTGTGAATCATAGTGATCCCCTTGAATGTGCTGTGATGCGGAAGTATCGGTGATAGGTGAAGAGCTCACGCCCTAATCCTCAGCCTAACATCACGCCCCCATCAGAGGGCGTGAAGCAGTCACCCGCGGGGCGGGTAGAGGCGCATTGAGGCGAAAATGGGCGGACCTCATCTAGCCCTAGCCTATAGATTTCACGCGTGGCACACAAATAAAAGCCCTCATCCGTGCCTCATATCACCCAATATGACGGGATCTTTGAGGCACGGATGCAAAGAAGCTTTAGGCTGAGCCTCGAATGTAACGAGCCGCCTTAGAAGAGGTGCTCTCATTCGGGGTCGGGAGCGCACTCGGAGTATTCGCGGACGGTTCAGCGGTAGCCGCCGGGGTGGCGGTAGCGCTCGGGGAAGATTGCGGATCCTCCAGCATCTGCCAGCCCTCTTCGCCAAAGTAGACGTAAGCGTCCGCCTTCTGATTGCTGCCGTAGATGCCGGTGAGCTGCTCACGCTGACGGGTCTCATGGTTGAACAGGAACGCGTTCTCATCCACCTTCAGGGTCGCCTTCCAGCAGTAGACGTCCTGCTCGGTGGCGGGTACCGGCTGCGGGGAGCTCAGATTGATGCACATGGGGTGGTTGCTCTTAGAGACCAGCCAGCCAATGTTGTAGCGGTAAATATCGCGGTACATATTCGCCATGTGGCTAAAGTGCTCCTGTCCGGGCAGGTTCATGAAGGGGTCGGTATCACCGGTGAGGAGCATGTAGTTCTGCGCCGCACCCCAGTACTGCAGGAAGGCGTGCAGACCCTCAACGGTACGTTCCTTAGCCTCCGGAGGCATGATGGGTCGGGGGACATTGACGGCACGGTGACTGAGAGTGCCGTTCGAGAAATTGCCGACGCGCTCAAAGAACTGATCAGGCAGAATCGCCGGGCCTCGGCCGTCCAGAGCGGATTTGGGTAGAGGCTCGGCGTAAGTGATGCTGCGCGTGGTGGTCGCAGATTTAGTCTGGGTGCTCTGAGGTGCCGGTGCGGCATCAGTAGGAGAGGGTTCAGTGAGTGGTTGAGGGCGAGAAACTGCGCTGGGGCTGCAGGCGCTTGCGAGTGCACTCAATGCTACTCCGGAAGAAAGAGCAAGAAGATGGCGACGTGACAGCGAACCGAACATACGCAACCTTTCGCAAGAGTAAAGACGGGCAGGCAGTAACGGGTAGCTCGAATGCAGTTGAGCGAGAGCTCTGTGAGCGTTCCCGAAGGGTGTGGCATACCGCGGTGAGTACGGATGCGATAGAAAGGGCAGGCCAGAAGCCTCCTGAGGGAATCGGTGTGGGTTATGACCTGCCTGGTTGTCGTGCTCAATGATTCTAAGCGTACTTTCAGGTTCGAAACGACCATATCTGCGCTTGAGCGTAAAAAGTTATCAAATCTTAATATTTGCCCGTTTTATGCGGGTTATAAAACGTACCAATGTGTTTGGGATAACCGCATTAAAATCTATTGTTTCCCCTAGAAACTTGGGGATTTTTCGGCTTTTTCTTGATATGAGTAAATCGTAAATTGGAGTTGTTGCACCTCGTGTGTAAATAGTAATTCAACCTCTCCACGTTGTCCGAACACCCATCAAAAACACCCCGAAAAACACCCCCAAACTCCCCGCCGCCGCAACGTGCCCACCGCAACGCCCACACATGGCATGAAGCGGGTTCACCCTATGGGACAATAGCGCTGTGACTACCACCGACTATGCGCAGCTCAAAGCAGCTCGCGAACTGCTCACTCGAATCCCCCTCCCGCTCGACGTAGAAGCCGGCGAAACCCCCGGCACCCCCTACACCGTCGCCCACGACGGCACCGCAGAGCACGGCACCGCCTCCGCACGCACCCTGCTCGCAGCTATGGCACGCCAACTCGACGACTACATTCTGCCGCGCAGCGCCAGCGTCGATAACCCCCTCACCATCGTGGTCGGCGGCTCCACCGGCGCCGGTAAATCCACCCTCGTCAACACCCTGCTCGGCGAACCGCTCACCCAGTCCGGTGCGATTCGACCCACCACCCGCCACCCCGTACTCCTGCACCGCGCAGAAGACGAGGCGGCACTGTCACCCGAACGCTTCCTGCCCACCCTGCCGCGCACCCGCACCTCCGGCATGAACGCCGGATCGCAGGCACTACCCGGCCTCGACCCGAAGATTGCGCGCGCCCTCATTCCTATTACTACCTCGGCGCTACCGCAGGGCATCGCGCTCATCGACGCACCCGATATCGACTCCGTCTCCGAGGAAAACCGCACCCTCGCCAAGGAGCTGCTCTCCGCCGCTGACCTGTGGCTCTTTGTCACCACCGCCAACCGCTACGCCGACGCCGTGCCCTGGGAACTGCTCCACGAAGCAGCCGCACGCTCCATCGCCATCGCCGTGGTGCTCAACCGCGTGCCCGAAGGCGACGAAGAAGCCATCGAAAACGACCTGCGACGCATGCTCGACGAGGCCGGAATCCACGCCGTACTGATTCACACCGTCACCGAACAGCCCCGCGACGAAAGCGGCATGCTCGCACCCGTCAGCCTCGCCCCGCTGACCCTGTGGATCCGCGAACTCGGCGCCGACGCACCCGCCCGCGCCGCCATCGCCCGGCAGACCCTCGCCGGTGCCGTCGAAACCCTCGCCGGTAACCTGCAGGTACTCGCCGCCGAACAGGCACGCCAGCAGGCGGCGCACCAGTCGCTTGCCACCATCGCCGCCGAAGAATACGAGGACGCACTGACCACCATCGACGGCGCGCTCTCCGACGGCTCCCTGCTGCGCGGCGAAGTGCTCTCGCGCTGGCACGACTTCGTGGGAACCGGCGACTTCTTCCGCTCCCTCGACAGCACCATCGGTCGCCTGCGCGACCGCGTCAGCTCCGCCCTGCGAGGCCAGCCCGCCGCCGCACAGAAGGTAGAAGACGCCCTCGAAAGCGGCATCCACGCCGTCGTACTGGATGCGGCCGCACGCGCCTCCGAAAACACCCGCACCCGCTGGCGTGCCAGCCGCGCCGGACGCTCCCTGCTGGCGCGCCTTGATGCGCCGCAGGCTGTTTCTGTTGCGCCGCAGACTGCCTCCGCCGCGCCCGAACAGAACGCAGGCGCAAACGGCGAGGCAAAGGGCAACGAAGCGAAGGGGGAAGTGCAGTCCGCCGAGGACATCTTCTCCGCGGCCGTTGCGGAACAGATTCGCCTCTGGCAGGGCTCCGTCCTCGAAATGATCCGTGAAGAAGGAGCCGACAAGCGCAAACGCGCCCGCTTCCTCTCCCTGGGTGTGAACGCCACCGCCGTGATGCTCATGGTTGCCGCGTTCAGCCTCACCGGCGGCATCACCGGTATTGAGGCGGGTATCGCCGGCGGTAGCGGAGTGGTCGGCACCAAACTGCTCGAGTCCATCTTCGGTGAAGACGCGGTGCGCCGCATGGCAACCCGCGCCCGCACCGACCTGCTCGAACGCATGTCGGGGCTGCTCACTGAGCACGCTCAGCCCTTCACCGCCGTACTGGAAGAAACCGACCCGCAGGCTGATGCCGAGGACATTCACCGCGCCGCTGAGCAGGTGCAGGCAATCGCCGCAGAAATGAGCACCCAGAGTCAAACCACACAGCGCCAAGCCGCAGCCCACACTAACGGCACGGTTGCTCGCTAAACCACTCCGGACAGGCACACCGCACCACCTGACCGCGCACCACAGACGAAGAAAAACGCACTATGACTACCCCCGAGAACAAACTCGAGAATAAAACCACAGATCGAGGCACCGCCCCCGGCGTGGCGACCTCGCCCTTCGCTCGCTCCGTCGCATCCCTGAAAGACGCCATCAGCTACGGCGAAGGACGAGTCCCCGAAACCGTGCTGCTCGACGCCGCCGAAACCCTCGAACGCCTCAGCCAACGCCGCGAACTCTCCACCGAACACACCGTCATCGGCTTCTTCGGCGCGACCGGCAGCGGCAAATCCACGCTCTTCAACGCCATCGCCGGGCAGAACATTGCCCTCTCCGCGCCCACGCGCCCGACCACCTCCACCGTGCAGGCGGCAATCTGGGAGGCAGAAGGCAGCGAAGAACTGCTCGACTGGCTCGGCATCGACAAGCGCGTCTACCCGCAAACTCAGGCGCTCGCCGCCGAAGGAAACACGGCCGAGGGTAGCGAGGTTGCCGGGGGAGCGGCGGCACCCAACGCCGTCACCGAACCGGCACCCGGACTCTTCAACCGCATCCGCCGAGCCGTTGGCGGACGCGGCGAAATGCGCACCCGCACCGGCGGACTGATTCTGCTGGACATGCCCGACTTCGACTCGGTCACCACCACCAACCGCGACCTCGCCGCCCGCATGATGCGCTACGTAGACGTGCTCGTCTGGGTCGTCGACCCCCAAAAGTACGCCGACGCCGTCATCCACCGCGACTTCATGGTGCCGCTTGCCGCCTCCGGCGCGCAGGCGCTCTGCGTGCTCAACCAGGCGGACAAACTCGCACCCGCCGAGGTGCCCGCTGTGCTCGCCTCCCTCACCCGCCTGCTCCAGGCTGAGGGCACCGAGGCGCACCTGCTCGCCGCACCCATCGCCGTTTCCGCCCGAACCGGTGAGGGTGTCGACGCGCTCCGCGATATGCTCGCCCAGGTAGCCGCCGCCAAGAGCCTGTCCTTGCAACGAACCGACGCTCAGCTGCATGCCACCGCCTCCCAGCTACGCACCTACGCCGGGGGAGAGGGCACCGTTCTCGCTGGAGCCTACGCCCTCGAAGCGGAACAGAAGCTCGTGCAGGTATGCTACGCCTCCAGCCACGCCGAGCAGGTTCTGCAGGCGGCAACCGCCTCCTACCGCCGCGCGGCGGGACAGCGCACCGGCTGGATCCTCACCCGCTGGATGAGCCGCCTGAAGGCCGACCCCCTGCGCCGCCTGCACCTGGGGCAGCAGGACGAAACGAAGAGCACCTCTAAAGCTGAGAAGTCCGCGGGAATGCTCGGCTCCGATAGCGAGAATGCACCCGAGCTGGTGGCATCCTCCCTGCCTCCGCTGAGCGCGGCGCAGAAGGCGGGTATGGCAAACGCCGTACGCCAGTACAGCAAGCAGATGGCGAACCGCATCGACGAACCGTGGAAGCGTAGCATGAAGGAAGCCGCCCTCTCCCGCGAGGCGGAGCTACCCGACCTCCTCGAACGCGATATGATGCGCATCGACTACGGTCTGGGCCGCACCCGCGCCCCCTGGGTCATCTTCAACGCCCTGCAGTGGATTGCGCTCCTCAGCGCCCTGGTGGGTGTCGCCTGGCTGACCCTGATCTCCGGCATGGCGTACCTGCAGATTCAGCTACCGCCCGCCCCGACCCCCGAAGGCTCCCCGGTACCCCTGCCGACCCTGCTTCTGCTGCTGGGCGTATTGCTTGGTATCGCCTCGGCGGGCGTGGGCAGGCTACTCACCGCGATGGGCTCACGCTACTACGCACGCAAACTGCGGGGCCGTCTGCAGACCGGCGTGGAGAAGGCAGTACAGACCTGCGTGGTCGCACCGATACAGCAGGAGGCAAAGCGCCTGAACGCATACCGCAAGGCGCTGGACATCTAGCCGAACCGTCCGGCAGACTCAAAGCGCGCACAGAAGAATCCCTCCCCACCTCAATCGAGGCGGGGAGGGATTCTTCCATTAAATCTATACGCTACTGAAGCTTAGTCTTCGTCAGAAGCCTCAGCGCACGGCGCCTGCTGAGACGCCGCAAGCTCACGCAGACCGTCCGTAATCGCCTGAGCAGCCTTAACGACCAGCTCGGGGTAGTTGCGGTTCGGCTGGCGGGTCATGCGGTCAATCGGGCCCGAAATGGACACAGCCGCAATGACCTTGCCGCCGGGGGCACGCACCGGAGCAGAAACCGAGGCGGTACCGCGCTCGCGCTCACCCACGGACTGCGCCCAGCCGATGCGGCGCACAGCCGCGAGCATGGCGGCGCTGAAGTGCGCATCGCGCAGACCTTCAACAATGCGATTTTGGTCTTCCCACGCGAGCAGAACCTGGGCAGCGGAACCAGCCTGCATGGACAGCTGGGTACCGACCGGAATAGATTCGTGCATGCCGGAGGGGCGCGGAGCGGTCGCCGCGCACACGCGCCAGTCGCCCTGGCGGCGGTACAGCTGGGTGGACTCGTCAGCTTCGAGGCTGAGCTTCTGCAGAATCGGGTCAGCCACGGTGATGAGCTCATCAGAAATAGTGGCGGATGCCAGTTCGGTCAGACGCGGGCCGAGCATGAAGCGTCCCTGCACGTCGCGGGCTACGAGGCGGTGGTGTGCCAGCGCCACGGCGAGGCGGTGCGCGGTCGGTCGCGCCAGACCGGTTGCCTTGACGAGGTCGCCCAGGGATACGGGGCCTGCTTCGAGGCAGTCAAGGATGAGGGTTGCCTTGTCGAGCACGCCAACGCCGGAGGAGCCGTGGGAGTGTACCTCTACCATCTGCTCGTCGGCGGCCATGTGTTCGGGCGGCTTGACGGGGTCAACAATCGGTGCGTTGTGTTGTGTGGATGCGTTGGGGTGACGCATTCCGTGTGCGTTAAAACGTGATGCGGAAGGAGTCATTCTTATATTCTATCTCAGAATATGAAAGATACCCCGGACTTCATGGACTCTTTGGAGTGCAGAGCTGAAGATGGAATCACCCCCTACGGGATAAATTATGAGTTTTTCATAATAAGTGTTTATGTGGGTTTATGGGCGAAAATATGCGAAAAACCGCGTAAAAATGCGGGTAATCCCGCAAAATCACCCTGGAGTCATAGAATAAACCCACACAAAAACACTTGCTGGTTCGGGGTGCTTCTAGGCCGTCTCACAGGCTAAGAATCCGCGAAAAAATATGCGACACGCCGCAGGAAAATACCGATTTGAGGGTCCCATCGGGTACATAATCCGCCCCTCAACCCCACAAACCAGCGGCACGCACCACACCGAACGCATCCACCGTAGGAACGCATCAAGCAGGAGAAAGCATGACTAGCGAACAGAACGCAACCACCGCGGGCACCCGTCCGCGCACCCTGGCAGAAAAAGTCTGGGACGCACACGTCGTCGTCCCCGGTGAAAACGGCAAGCCCGACCTGCTCTACATCGACCTGCAGCTACTGCACGAAGTGACCTCTCCCCAGGCATTCGAAGGGCTGCGCATCGAGAACCGCCCCCTGCGCCGCCTCGACCTGACCATCGCCACCGAGGATCACAACACCCCCACCGACAACATCTTCGGCACCATCGCCGACCTGACCAGCCGCACTCAGATTGAGACCCTGCGCCGCAACGCCAAGGAATTCGGCGTGCGCATCCACTCCCTCGGCGACGAGGAGCAGGGTATTGTGCACGTGGTTGGCCCTCAGCTCGGCCTGACCATGCCCGGCATGACCATCGTCTGCGGTGACTCCCACACCTCCACCCACGGTGCGTTCGGCGCTCTCGCGTTCGGTATCGGCACCTCCGAGGTGGAGCACGTCATGGCAACCCAGACCCTGCCCCTGGCACGCTTCAAGACCATGGCAATCAACGTTGAGGGCACCCTCAAGCCCGGCGTGACCGCAAAGGACATCATCCTCGCCGTCATCGCGCAGATTGGCACCGGTGGCGGTCAGGGCTACGTGCTCGAATACCGCGGCTCCGCGATCCGCTCCCTCTCCATGGAGGGCCGCATGACCATGTGCAACATGTCCATTGAGGCGGGCGCACGCGCCGGTATGGTTGCCCCCGACGAGACCACCTTCGAATACATCAAGGGCCGCCAGCACGCACCCAAGGGCGAAGAGTGGGACAAGGCAGTCGAGTACTGGAAGAGCCTGCCCACCGACGAAGGCGCCGTCTTCGACAAGGAAATCTTCATCAACGCTGACGAGCTCGAGCCCTTCGTCACCTGGGGCACTAACCCCGGTCAGGGTATTCCGCTGAGCCACGCCGTTCCCTCCCCGGATGACTTCGAGGACGAGAACGACAAGGTTGCAGCAGAACGCGCCCTCGAATACATGGGCCTGAAGGCAGGCACCCCCATGAAGGACATCCCCGTGGACGTTGTCTTCCTGGGCTCCTGCACCAACTCCCGCATCGAGGACCTGCGCGCCGCAGCCGACATTGTGCGTGGCCGCACCATCGCTGAGAACGTACGCATGATGGTCGTGCCCGGCTCACAGAAGGTCCGCGCACAGGCAGAAGCAGAAGGCCTGGACAAGGTCTTCAAGGAATTCGGTGCCGACTGGCGCTTTGCCGGTTGCTCCATGTGCCTGGGCATGAACCCCGACCAGCTGGCACCCGGTGAGCGTTGCGCCTCCACCTCGAATCGTAACTTTGAGGGCCGCCAGGGCAAGGGTGGCCGCACCCACCTGGTCTCCCCGGTGGTTGCTGCCGCAACCGCTGTGCGCGGTACCCTGTCCGCCCCGTCCGACGTCGTGGCCTAGCACGCCGCTATAGCTAAGGAGCCATTATGGAACCCATTATTAAGCACACCGGCATTGGCGTGCCGCTGCGTTCTTCGAATGTTGACACCGACCAGATTATTCCCGCCGTCTACCTCAAGCGAGTGACCAAGATCGGCTTTGATGATGCCCTCTTCGCTAACTGGCGTAAGGACCCCGAGTTCATCCTGAACCAGGAGCCCTACAAGCACGGTAGCGTGCTGGTTGCGGGCCCGGACTTCGGTACCGGTTCTTCCCGTGAGCACGCCGTGTGGGCGCTGCGCGACTACGGTTTCAAGGTCGTTATTTCTGCTCGTTTTGCCGATATTTTCCGCGGCAACTCCGGTAAGCAGGGTCTGGTTACCGCGCAGGTTGCACAGGACGATATCGAGCTGATCTGGAAGGCGCTGGAGCACGAGCCCGGCACCGAAATCACCGTTGACCTGGAATCCAAGACCGTAACCGTGGGTGCGCTGGTTGTTCCCTTCGAGATTGACGACTACGTGCGTTGGCGCCTCATGGAGGGTCTGGACGATATCGGTCTGACCCTGCAGAACCTCGAGGCTATTGAGGCGTACGAGGCGAAGCGCCCCTCCTGGATGCCCCGCACTCAGGAACTCTAAGCCGAGAG
>NZ_CAJZIE010000042.1:0-20777 GCF_916049665.1 uncultured Rothia sp.
GGGACGTAGGATAGTCCCCTGAAAGCACGATACGAAAGGACATCATGGATATTAAGTTCACGACCAAGAGTCAAGAAGTTATCTCCGCCGCTAATACCAATGCGCAAACGGCGGGTAACCCCACTATTGAAACCTCCCACATCCTCAAGGCCCTGATGGACCAGCGCGAAGGCATTGCAGTCTCCGTGCTCAAGGCAGCAGGCCTGGATGTAGACGCCATCTCCGAGGCTGCTTCCGCAGAAATCAAGAAGCTTCCCAAGGCGTCTGGCGCCTCCGTGCAGAACGCCTCCTTCAGCCGTTCCGCACTCTCCGCCCTGCAAGCCGCACAGACTCGCGCCCAGGGCTTCGGAGACACCTACGTCTCCACCGAAATGATTCTGCTGGGCATCGCCAGCGGAACCGATAGCACCGCTGAAGCAATGCACAAGCTTGGTGCTACCGCAGAGCTCATTGCACAGACCATCCCCAACGTCCGAGGAGACCGCACCGTGGATACCCCCGACCCCGAAGGCACCTTCCAGGCGCTCGAAAAGTACGGCACCGACCTGACCGCCATTGCCCGCGCAGGCAAGCTTGACCCGGTCATCGGCCGTGACTCCGAGATTCGCCGCGTGGTGCAGGTGCTCTCCCGCCGCACCAAGAACAATCCCGTTCTGATTGGTGAGCCCGGCGTCGGTAAGACCGCCGTGGTTGAGGGCCTGGCGCAGCGCATGGTTTCTGGCGACGTGCCCGAATCCCTGCGCGGCAAGACCCTGATTAGCCTGGACCTGGGCTCCATGGTCGCAGGTGCAAAGTACCGCGGTGAATTTGAGGAGCGCCTGAAGGCAGTCCTCGAAGAAATCAAGAAGTCCGAGGGTCAGATCGTGACCTTCATCGACGAGATTCACACCGTCGTCGGTGCTGGCGCATCCGAGGGTTCCATGGACGCTGGTAACATGCTCAAGCCCATGCTTGCCCGTGGTGAGCTGCGCCTGATCGGTGCCACCACCCTGGACGAGTACCGCGAGAACATCGAGAAGGACCCCGCCCTGGAGCGCCGCTTCCAGCAGGTGTACGTGGGCGAGCCCAGCGTCGAGGACACCATCGGTATTCTGCGCGGTCTGAAGGAACGCTACGAGGCACACCACAAGGTGCAGATTGCTGACTCCGCACTGGTTGCCGCAGCAACCCTGTCCAACCGCTACATCCCCTCCCGTCAGCTGCCGGACAAGGCAATTGACCTGATTGATGAGGCAGCATCCCGCCTGCGCATGGAAATTGACTCCGCCCCGGAGGAAATTGACCAGCTGCGCCGCGCCGTGGACCGCCTCACCATGGAGGAGCTGGCACTTGCCGACGAGACCGATCCCGCATCGGTTGAGCGCCTGGAGGCCCTGCGCAAGGACATGGCGGACAAGAAGGAAGAGCTCGACGCCCTCAACGCCCGTTGGGAAGCTGAGAAGGCCAGCCTGAACCGCGTGGGTGACATCAAGACCCAGATTGACGAGCTGCGTTCCCGCGCAGAGGTTGCACAGCGCGAGGGTAACCTCGCCGAGGCATCCCGCCTGCTGTACGGTGAGATTCCCGCAAAGCAGGCTGAGCTGGAAGAAGCACAGCGCGCCGAGGACACCGCTAAGAGCGAGTCCATGGTCTCCGAAGAGGTCACCGCTGACGATATTGCCGAGGTGATTTCCTCCTGGACCGGTATTCCCGCAGGCCGCATGATGCAGGGTGAGTCCGAGAAGCTGCTCGAAATGGAGAAGCGTATCGGTGCCCGCCTCATCGGTCAGGAAGACGCTGTGGTGGCTGTCGCTGACGCTGTGCGCCGTGCCCGCGCCGGTATTTCCGACCCGAACCGCCCGATTGGTTCCTTCCTGTTCCTGGGCCCGACCGGTGTTGGTAAGACCGAGCTGGCTAAGGCACTGGCTGAGTTCCAGTTTGATGACGAGCGCGCCCTGGTGCGTATCGACATGAGCGAGTACTCCGAGAAGCACACCGTTTCTCGCCTGGTCGGTGCCCCTCCCGGATACGTCGGCCACGAAGAGGGTGGTCAGCTGACCGAGGCTGTACGTCGTCGCCCCTACTCGGTGGTCCTGCTCGACGAGGTCGAGAAGGCACACCCCGAGGTCTTCGACATCCTGCTGCAGGTGCTCGATGACGGCCGCCTGACCGACGGCCAGGGCCGCACCGTGGACTTCCGCAACGTCATCCTGATCCTGACCTCGAACCTCGGTTCGCAGTACCTGGTCAACCAGGACCTGCCCTTCGAGGAGCGTTCCGAGAAGGCTATGGAGGTTGTGCACCAGGCATTCCGCCCCGAGTTCCTCAACCGACTGGACGACATCATTATGTTCCAGCCCCTGTCGGCTGAGAACCTGGGCCAGATTGTGGGCCTGCAGGTCAAGAGCATGGCTAAGCGCCTGGAGGACCGCCGCCTCACTCTGAACGTGACCGACGCGGCCCTGGAGTGGCTGGGTAAGACCGGCTACGACCCGGCATTCGGTGCCCGCCCGTTGCGCCGCCTGGTTCAGCGCGAAATCGGCGACCGTTTGGCTCGCGGCATCCTCTCCGGCGCTATCCACGATGGCGATACCGTGACCGTGGACGTGAACCCGGACGTTGCCAGCGACGGCCTGTCGGTGACCTCCGAGCGCGAGCAGAAGGCTGAGGACTAAACCCAACCGGTTAGCCGGACGGAGCCGATTGGCTCGGCGGGCTTAGCCCGTGGCTGAGTTTGCCAGTTCGAAACCATAAGAAATAGGCTGTGGGGTACCCTCGAAATGGGGGTGCCCCACAGCCGTTTAACGTATTGAGCACAGAGCATAGGAGAAGAATGGACCGCTGGACTGACCACCAGAACTTCGCCGCAGCCGGTGAGCAGCGCGAAGAAATCGCCTCCGTGCACCGTGCCGCGATCCGCTCCATTCAGCGAGTCGTCTCCGAAAACGCCACCCCGCACGACGAGGGGTACGCTGCCGCAGGTATTGCCGAGCTGCTTAAGGCGGGTAAGGTTCTCGTGCTCACCGGCGCGGGCGTGAGCACCGAATCCGGCATCCCCGACTACCGCGGCCCGGGTGGTTCCCTGCACGATCACCGTCCCATGACCTACCAGGAATTCCGCTACGATGACGCCGCACGTCAGCGCTATTGGGCGCGCTCCTACGTGGGTTGGCGCCGTATGCGCCGTGCCGAACCGAACCGCGCCCACTATGCGCTCGCCGAGCTGGAGCAGCTGGGTGCTGTGAGCGGCGTGATTACGCAGAATGTGGACGGTCTGCACGTCCGCGCCGGAAGCTCTAATCTACTGGCGCTGCACGGTGACCTGTCGCGTATTGTGTGCCTGGACTGCGGTCAGGACGAGGGGCGCGAAAGCCTCGATACGCGCCTGGACGCCGCGAACCCCGGCTACCTGGCGCGCCTTGAAGACGAAGATTTGCGCGTGAACCCCGATGGCGACGTGGAGCTGGACGAGCGCTACATCCGCGATTTTCAGATGGTGCCCTGCCTCGCCTGCGGCTCGACTCGCCTCAAGCCGGACGTGGTGTATTTTGGCGAATCCGTGCCCGCCGAACGTAAGGCGCGTAAGGACGCCATGCTCGCTGAATGTTCGGCGCTGCTGGTGGTGGGTTCCTCGGTGGCGGTTATGAGTAGCTACAAGATTGTGCTGGAGGCTCTGCGCGCCGGCAAACCGGTCGCTGTCATTAACGGTGGTCCGGGCCGTGCGGATGCGAAGGCAACCTACCTGTGGCGCACCGGGGTGGGGGAGGCGCTTGAGCTCATGCTCGACGAGATTGACGGCTAGGTAGCGCTGGCACGACTAGGCGGGGCCGGGATGACTGGGTAACGCTGGCACCCGGCGAATTTTGCCGCGCGTGCACTGACCCGTAGCTGACCCGTCGTCAACTGCACGAAAGTGCTATTTTGTGTTGCAAGTCATTGCAAATAGCCCCTGGACAGGCAGATACACCCAGAGCGCGGGGATAAAATGATGGGATGGACATTCGACACACTATCACTCGCTTCGGTGCCACCGCCCTGATTGGTTGCGGTCTTGTGGTTACCGCAATCCCCGCAACGTTCGCTCAGAACGGCGAAGAGTCCGTCACTCACGTCTACTCCGACAAGGCTACTTCCCACATTTCTGAGGTTTGGTACAAGGGCGAAACCCTGAAGGTTACCGGCGAGGGCTTCCTGACTCAGGACGGCACCTCCGGCTCCGTTATCGCTATTAAGCTGAATAAGGGCACCGTCAAGATTGACGGCCAGGACTACCTGGAAGTTAAGGCTGACGAGAAGGGTAACTTCTCCGTCTCCATTCCCTGGCAGAGCGACCTGGATGAGCGCATCTCCGTGGACGTCTACCTGCTCTCCGGCTCCCTGAAGGATAACGACACCGCTCGCGGCGGCAAGGCTGCGACCGTGAAGATTGAGGCCCGTTCGGTTCAGGAGTCCACCCCCTCCGCTACTGCGAGCGCTACCGCTTCGGTGAGCCCTTCGGCGACCGCGAGCGCATCGGCTTCCGTGGTGACTACCCCCTCCGCTTCTGTTGCGCCCTCCGCTACTCCTTCTGCTTCGGCTACTGCCGCTGATGAGGTTGTTGCCTCCGTGGACGCTGAGATTAAGAACCGCCCGGCAACCTCGGTGAGCCCCTCGGCTACCGCGTCGGCTTCCGCTTCTGTGGTGGCGACCCCCTCCGCTTCGGCTTCTGCTTCCGCATCGGCTTCCGCTTCGGCCACTACTGAGCAGAACGCATCTGTAGCAAACGAAGCGAAGGATCAGCTGGGTGATTCTACCTCCGCTAACGAGCAGGTGACCGCTTCGGCTGAGAGCACCCGCTTCGCGAACTGTGCAGAGGTTGCGGCTGCTGGCCTGGCACCCATGCCCTCGAGCCACCCGGACTTCCGCAAGAAGTTCGACAACGACGGTAACGGCCTGGGCTGCGAGGTTATTAACAGCGAGGTCACCGACGGTGGCTCCTCTAATAGCTCCTCGGGTTCCTCTGCTCGTAACTCCGACAACATGGATAACCTGGGTGGCGGCTCCTCCTCTTCGAGCAATTCCACTTCGAGCCGTGCGCAGCGTTCCTCCCTGGCGAACACCGGTGCTTCGAACGCTTTCACCGTGGCTGGTCTGGGCCTGGTAGCTCTGGGTCTAGGTGTTGCTGGCGTGACCGCTGTGCGTAACCGCAAGAACTCCTAAAACTATCGTCACCGCCCGGTGCGGTGCGTGAGAGTCCCCTCTCCTGAACGCTTTTGAATGTTCGGGGGAGGGGATTCTTGTGTTTAACGGGGTGGTTTTTGTTGGCGTGTTGTGTTTGTAGGGTGGCGCATGTACTTGTTATTTTCTTCAAGGTTAGATTGAGACTTTAGGGGTGCACGGCAGTGTAAAAGGTCTCTATAGTTCAACCACGCCTTCAATAAACCTTCAAGAAAACCCCGGTTTGTGAGTCAGGTCATGGGAAATTGGCGTCTTGGGAGCCGGTATCCCAAGCTTCGCTCGTTAGAATGGGGGGCATGAACATTCGAAACAACATCGCACGCATCGGTGCCACCGCTCTGATTGGCTGTGGCCTCATTGCTACTTCCGTTCCCGCAACCTTCGCTGTTGAAGGCGCGCCTCAGACCGTTCACACCTACGCAGACTCTGCGCAGTTCCTTGCCCCCGACGTATGGATTGAGGGCCAGGGCCTGAACATTGGCGGCGAAGGCTTCAAGACCGCTGACGGCACCTCCGGTTCTGTTCTGGCACTGAAGCTGAACAAGGGCGCCGTTAAGATCAACGGCCAGGACTATCTGGAAATTCACGCTGACGAGGCTGGCAACTTCTCCGTTACCATCCCCTGGCAGGAAGAGCTGCACGGCAGCGTTTCCGTTGACATTTACCTGCTGTCCGGCTCCCTGAAGGACGGCGACGTTCCCCGTGGCGGTAAGGCAGCTACCGTGACCATCAAGGTTGCGGAGCAGCCCGCACCGGCTCCCACCGAGGACTCGACTCCCGCTCCTTCTCAGGACCCGACTCCGGAACCCACCCAGGATCCCACTCCCGAGCCGTCCAAGGACGCAACCGCTGAGCCGACCACCGAGGCTCCCAAGCCTGCTGACGAGACCTCCGCGCCCGCAGTTGAGGACGCTAAGGAAACCAAGCCCGCTGAGGATCAGAAGCCTGCCGAAGAGCAGAAGTCTGACCAGGCTTCCGACTCCTCCGCAAAGGACGAGAAGGCTTACAAGTACCAGAACTGCGCTGACGTGTGGGCAGACCGTGGTACCTCCATCTTCAAGGGTGATCCGGACTTCCGCGAGAAATTCGACGCTGATGGTGACGGTGAAGGTTGCGAAGAGCAGCCTAACTACGAGAACTCCAAGAAGTCTGACAGTGTTTCGCTGAGCTCCGGCTCCGGCGATAACCTGGACTCCGGTTCCTCCAACGCATCCTCCAAGAGCTCTTCTTCCCTGGCTAAGACCGGTGCATCCGGTGCAATGACTGCTGCTGGCCTGGGTCTGATTGCTCTGGGTGCAGGTGGCGCAACCATCGTTGCAACCCGCATGCGCAAGAAGGCTTAATAACGCCTAGTCGCTAAGCTTTTAGCTACTTTGATGGGCTCCCTCCATATCGGAGGGGGCCCATTTTTTGTGCCTTTTGAGGTTGTGGGGGATGCTGGGAAAGATGCGAAAAAAGCAAAAAATTAGGGACAAATAGCGCTGCTGACAAGGCTATTTATCAGAGATATATAACACTTATCTCTAAGTTAAGGTGAGCACAGGGTAAACACAGACTCGCACGGGAATCTAGATACTACCAAGAACGCACAGCCCGAAGCTGAAGAACAGACAGCGACGAGCACCGCGAACATCACGACACGATACCTGGAGCACCCAATGACTATTCTGACCATGGCACTCGCCGACGCCATAGCCATCGCAGCGCTCTGCACCCTCTACATGGTGCGGCACCGCAACCGCGAACTGATGATTTCCTACGCGGTCATCAACGCCGGTATCTTCACCGTCTCGGTGGCGCTGGTATCCGCCGGATCGAACGCATCCGCTATGGGTATGGGCCTCTTCGGTGTCCTGTCGATTATCCGACTGCGTTCCACCGCCCTGAGCCAGCGCGAGGTCGGCTACTACTTCGTAGCCCTCTCGGTCGGCATGATTGCCGGTGTGAACATCAGCCCGGCGTACATCGCCTTCGCCCTGATGGCTACCCTGGTCGCCCTGATCGCGATTCTTGACTCGCGCAGCGCCCCGATTTCTACGGAATTGACTCAGACCGTCACCGCCGATCGTGCGATCAGCGACGAGGAGGAGCTCAAGAACTACCTGACCGCTCGCCTGGGTTACACCGTCACCTCGGTCAAGGTCACCGAGCTGGACATGGTGAACAACCTGACCCGCGCAACCGTCACCTACCAGCCCAAGGAGACCACCGAGAGCGGCACCCCCGCAGCGGTGGAGGCGGCAGCACCGCAGGTAACCGCAACCCGCCAGCCTGTAGCAACTCAGCAGGTGGCACCGCAGATGACCCGCCAGCCCGCGGCAACTCAGCCGGTAGCAGCCACCGCCGAGGCGCATGCCACGCTGGATACTCGGATGATTCCCCTCCAGCGCACCCCGGTAGGCAAGTAAGAGCGCCGGTATAAAAGCCTCCGATTCACTCCAACTGCACAACCATCTCCGATACCCACGACACGCCGCCCCGGCGTACAGCCCAACGCACAACCCAACGCACGGGGTAGCACCCAAGAAGGACAAGACCCATGACTAACGCAGCCGCAAACATCATCCCCGCAGAGTGGAAGAGCATCAGCCTCGAAGCCATGAACGAAAAGGCAGCCATGCAGACCCGTGTGGACCGCAAGTACATTGTCGACGCAGAAACCGCCGCGAAGGTACTCTCCACGCTCGACGCAGACGCCTCCGTCATGGACATCAAGGGCCAGCGCGACTTCGCCTACGACTCGGTCTACTTCGACACCCCGCAGATGCAGAGCTACCACTCGGCAGCCTACAGCCGCGACGACACCTTCAAGATCCGTACCCGTAGCTACCTGGACTCGAAGCTGACCTTCCTGGAGGTCAAGACCGACGGTGAGCAGGACATGACCGTCAAGAAGCGTATCCCCTACACCTTCGAGAAGCGCGATACGCTCACCGCGGAAGGCCACGAGTACATCACCGCAGCACTCGGTGACATCCTCGCGGGCCCCGTGCACAAGCTGGAGGCGGTTCTGACCACCGGCTACCGCCGTACCACGGTCTTCCTGCCGCAGAGCGAGAAGAACCCGGTCGCCTCCCGTATGACGGTGGATACCAACCTGACCTGGACCCCTCTCTCCGAGAACATCCTCATGGCGGGCGTGAACTACCGTAACTTCCACGGCAACCTGGTCGGCACCACCTACGGCCTGCCGAACGCGGTCATCATCGAAACCAAGTCCGGCGTGGAGCCCTCCGTGGCTGACCAGCACCTCTGGGATGCGGGCATCACCCCCGCGAAGATTTCCAAGTTTGCAACCGGTATGGCGGCGCTGAACCCGCAGCTGGCAAGCAAAAAGTGGGAAGAAACCCTGAAGAACTGGATGCACCTGGAACCGGTCAACGGCACCCGCCTCAACGTGGATGAGATGACCGAAGAGGACTACCAGAAGCTGCTGACCGAGCGTTTCGCAGCCGCCTAAACGGTAGCCCGTCTAAACGGCAACCTGGGATGTGCGGGTAGGGTAGCGCACCTACCTTACCCGCCTCCAGCCCCCCCGATTCTATAAACCCCGAACCAAACGCAATACTGGCTTTATTCGCCCCACACAGGCGCAAACCGCTCTCACACATATTCACATTTCACATACAACCTGTACTCCCCAAACCTGTGGCGCAAAGCTCTCCGCGAGTAGTCACCCAAACACAAAGGAAAACCCGTGAAAAAGAGCAATATGATCAAGAGCGCAACCTCCATTACCCTCCTGGCAGCCCTGGCATTGACCGGCTGCTCGGCAACCTCGACCTCGAACGCTAGCGCGACGAGCGCAACCACTACCTCCGCTTCGAGTACCTCGGATACCAAGTCGAAGACCGCCGATTCCTTCTCCACCGACGTGAAGAGCGGAGCGAAGCTCGCCGAGGACACCCACTACTCCGCGAAGGATCTGACCTGGGATTCCTCCAGCGAAGTTACTATCGATCTTTCTAACCCGACCGCGACCGACGGTGTGACCGTCAGCGACGGCGTCATCACCATCACCAAGGCGGGCAACTACAAGCTCACCGGCACCTACGATGGCCAGATTAAGGTTGATGCAGCCGACAGTGACATGGTCCGCCTGATCCTGAACAACGCGACAATCACCAACTCCACCGGTGCAGCTATCAACGTTGTTGAGGCGGACGAGGTCGTTATCTACACCGCCTCGGGTACCACCAACACCGTCTCTGACGGCTCCTCCTACTCGGATACCGCCAGCGGCAGCCCCGATGCAGCTATCTACTCCAAGAGTGACCTGACCCTGGCGGGCGAAGGCACCCTGAAGGTTGAAGGTAAGTACGAAGAGGGTATCCACACCTCTGACGGCCTGGTCATTGCCTCCGGCACCCTGGAAGTGAACGCGGCAAACACCGGCATCAAGGGTAAGGACTACGTCGATATCCTGGACGGCACCATCACCGTGACCGCAACCAAGGACGGCATCAAGGCAACTAACGACACCGACGGCAACCGCGGCTGGGTACGCCTGAGCGGCGGTACCGTGAACATCTCTGCAGGTGATGACGGTTTCAAGGCTGAGCGCGTGCTTGAAATCTCCGGCGGTACCCTGAACATTACCAGGGCGAACGAGGGTATTGAGGCGCAGTACATCAACATCCTGGACGGCACCGTGAACGTGACCAGCTCCGATGACGGTATCAACGCCTCGTACAGCACCACCTCGACCAGCACTGAGTCGACTACTGCAACCTCGACTAAGCAGAGCGCGCAGGGTGGCCAGAACTCTGCGCCCCAGGCGCCCAGCGGTAGCGCAGGCCAGGCTCCGGCAGGTGGTCAGGCACCCTCCGGTACCATGGGTCAGCCCCCGGCTGGCGGTGGCGCAGGCGGCGGCATGGGCGGTGGCGGCGGTATGGGCGGTGGCGGCGGCACCTTCGAGGTTGTCGACGCAACCATCAACATCACCGGCGGTACCGTCACCGTGAACGCGAACGGCGACGGCATCGACTCCAACGGTACGGCAACCCTCTCGGGTGGCACCCTGGTCGTGAACGGCCCCTTCACTGGTGGTAACACCTCCCTGGACACCAACGGCGACCTGCTGCTCAACGGTACGACCGTGACC
Source organism: uncultured Rothia sp. (assembly GCF_916049665.1). Lineage (GTDB taxonomy): Bacteria > Actinomycetota > Actinomycetes > Actinomycetales > Micrococcaceae > Rothia. The sequence continues at coordinate 10,301 of NZ_CAJZIE010000042.1, forward strand.
GCGGGTAACTCTGGTGACATGTTCGAGGCGCCCGCAACCTCCTCCACCAGCGGCTACGTGAAGATCAGCAACGTATCGAACCTGAGCGCCGGCACCACCGTACAGGTGACCGACTCCTCCGGTACCGTGGTGGCGAACTACAAGGTGACGAACTCCAGCACCGCGCTGATCCTGGTCTCCAGCTCCAAGATCACCAAGGGCGAGAGCTACACCGTGTACACCACCACCGATAGCGTGGATGCCTCCAGCACCACCCTGGCGTCGAACGCCACCTCGCTGGGTTCATTCACTGCAAGCTAAGCGGTAGGGGTCGCCCCCTCAAGCTCCGTGCGGGATGTCATGACCTGCACGGTACCCTCTCTGAACCCGGTCTTGTGAGTGAGCCGGTAAGGAGAGACACTCGCCCCGCATCGGATGTAGCGATACGTCCGGTGCGGGGCTACGTGTTATCTAGGGAGTTGTTATCTAGGGAATGTGGCGTCTGGGGTATAAAAGGCTACCGGTGCAAAATAAAACGGTTGTTCCGGTGCGAAGAAGTGCTTTGATACGTAAAATAGGTGCCGCTGAGCGAGACATTCAGGGCTGAAACAGGGTACTCTATAGTGTAGTAAAGACTGTTGAACGATCCGAGAGCGATGCGCCGCGCGCGCTGTTCGCCTCGGACAGGATGAAAGAGGGGGTCACGCCATGGGGCGCGGCCGTCAGAAGGCTAAAGCAACAAGGCAGGCTCGGGAGATGAAGTACTTCAGCCCCGAGACCGACTACAGCGCACTCGAGCGCGAGCTCAGCAGCGCGAAGAAAACGAAGTCCTCCGATTCGTCCCGCCGTCGCTATGACGACGAGGACGACTACTCGGCATACGCAGAAAAGTACGCGTCCTACGAGGATGAGGCATAAAGAATACGCGGATTGATTCGGTGCATATCGACCGAGCGTATTGTATAGACGATGAACCGGCTTGAGGCCCCGCACGGGGTGCTCAGCCGGTTTTTTCGTGCCCTCATTTGATGGATGCAGTCAGGCGTGTGCGCGGTGGAGGGGCGGGTTACCCGCGGAGTTCCTTAGCTAGATGGAACACAAAGCCAATGCACATGTTTATACATGGGTATGCATAGCATCTTCTGGTAATAAAGCATAGGCAGTAATAAAAAAGTTTGAAATGAATAAGCATACATAGCTTCTGCACAGCTTAGTCATGCCTGGCACAGAGAATAGCCCGGCATTCTAGAGACATGAACAACGAACAGAACATGACTCAGAACATTGACCAGACCACCCAGACCGCGGCAGAACAAGCAACCGCCGCACAAACCGCCGCAGAGCAGAAGCTAGCCAAGAAGAAGCTCACCCGTCGAATCTTCATCGGCGGCGGCCTCGGCGCACTCGCCGTAGTCGGTGGCGGCGCAGGCTGGGCGTACAACCGCTACCTGGCAGAGCACACCGAAATCGAAGACACCACCGCCTACGAGGCGGCAGCCGCCCAGGCAAACGCAAGCGCCTCCGGCTCCGCCACGGCAGACCCCACCGAACTGACCGGCGTGAAGGTCAACGGTCAGAGCCTCACCGCTAACGAAGGCTCGATCACCATCACCTCCACCACTACCGGCAGCGGCTCCGATGCGGTCGTCTCCTTCGTAGCAGACATCAAGCTCGACAACGCAACCCTGCTGCGTAGCGCCTTCGCCAACAACAAGTTCGGCCAGAACATCATCGACACCCCCTCGAATATCGCCTCCGAGCACAACGGCATCTGGGCGATCAACGGTGACTACTACGGCTTCCGTACCACCGGCATCGTCGTGCGAAACGGCGTCGTCTACCGTGACGCCGGCGCTCGCGAGGGTTTGGCTTTCTACCGCGACGGCTCCGTCAAGCTCTACGACGAAACCGCAACCAACGCCCAGACCCTCGTCAACGAAGGCGTATGGAACACCCTCTCCTTCGGCCCAGCACTGGTCAAGGACTCCGCGGTCGTCGACGGCATTGACAGCGTCGAGGTAGACACCAACTTCGGTAACCACTCCATCCAGGGCAACCAGCCGCGAACCGGCGTGGGCGTGCTCGGCACCAACCACCTGGTCTTCATCGTGGTCGACGGCCGCTCCACCAACTACTCGCGCGGCGTGACCATGCCCGAGTTCGCCCAGATGTTCAAGGACCTCGGCTGCGTCAGCGCCTACAACCTCGACGGTGGCGGCTCCTCCGCCATGGTCTTCAACAACGAGCTGGTCAACCGCCCGCAGGGTGGCACCAAGGAACGTGGCACCAGCGACATCCTCTACATTGCAGGGAGCGCATCGTGATAATCCTGATACCCGCCTATAAGCCGGACCAATCACTGGTCCGCCTTGCCCGGGCCCTGCGCGAACAGGACCCTAACGCCGAAATCCTCGTCATTGACGACGGATCCGGCAGCACCTACGCACCGATCTTTACCGAACTGCGTATTGATGGCGTGACCGTGCAGACCCACTCCGTCAACAAGGGCAAGGGTGCGGCACTGCGCACCGGCATCGCCTGGGCGAAAGCAAACCGCCCCGGCGAGGTCATCGTCACCGCCGATGCGGACGGTCAGCACCTGCCCCAGGACATCTTCCGCGTGGGTGTGCGCACCGAAACCGCGGCGGCGGCAGGCCAGAAGAGCATCGTGCTCGGTGTGCGTACCAAGCCCGACCCCAACGCCGGCGAAGAAGGTACCAAAGTGCCGCTGCGCTCCAAGATTGGTAACAGCGCAACCGTAGGCTTTTTCGCCCTGGCGACCGGCGCCCGCGTGGCAGACACTCAGACCGGCCTGCGCGGCTTCACCCCGCAGATTCTGGACTGGCTACTGCAGATTCCCGGCGATAAGTACGAGTACGAGTTCTCCATGCTGCTTCGCGCAACCCGCGCAGACGTGGACCTGGTGCAGGTACCCATCGTGAAGGTCTACGAGCCGGGCAACCCGACCAGCCACTTTAGGCCGCTGCAGGACTCGGCGCTCATCTACGCACCGCTGCTCGCCTTCCTGGCGTCGTCCTTCCTGACCGGCTTCCTCATGGACGCTATCGCCCTCTTCGTCCTGGTGGGCCTGGGTGCTCCGCTGCTTGCCGCCGTGGTCGGTGCGCGCGTCATCTCGGCGCTGACGAACTTCACCGTCAACCGAATGCTCATGCACGACGGAGGCGCACGCCCCTCGGCATCCTCCTCGCTGGTACGGTACACCGTGCTGGCGGTGGGTATCCTCGCAGCCAACGCGGCTCTGATGGAAGCTTTGACCGGCCTGGGCGCGTCCCTGCTGGTCGCCAAGATCCTGACCGAACTGATTCTGATCCCGATCAGCTTCGCGGTCCAGCGCCGCTGGGTTTTTCTACCCACCCAGCGTCAGGAAAATACGCGAGAGAAGGCAGTAGCAACCAACGCCCCCTCGGGTTTGCGTGCGGTGAGCTACGAGTCGGCTCGCATGGAGGCAGCAGGTATCCGTACCGGTGCGCGCGCCTCCCAGGTACGCCCCTAGCTCGTCTACCCTAGCGTCCAGCTCGTTAGGGGCGTACCCCAAGATTTCTCCCACCTGTCAGTCGTGAGGGTGGGTGGGAGAAGCAAGCTGCAGCACCAAAAGCCGCAGCGTTTCTGTTCACGAAAAGCCCCCGCTGAGAAAACTCAACGGGGGCTTTTTGTATGTGGCATCCTTCAGAAGCCTATTGGCTCACCGGCTTCCGAGCTGGCAACATGCCGATTACTGACCGGGAATCAGACCGTGAGCAGTAATCAGGAACGGCGGGTTGTGGTTAACAGCCGGGTTAGTCACGTAACCAACACGAGCCGCACGGGTCGGGTGCTTGGGTGCACGCTTCGGCCAGGGCTTTGCCTGCGGGTTCGGGTCCTTCTTGCCCTGCACCATAGCCAGTGCGCTCGCGGCGTTCACAATGCCGGAACCGCAACCGTTCACATCGCAGGTGAGCGGCTTGGAGCTCTGCTTCAGAATCTGCTTTGCACGCTCAGCGTTCAGCGAGGGATCCACGGACTTCATCAGAGCAATCACGCCAGCAACCTGGGGTGCTGCCATGGAGGTGCCGTCGTACTCGGTGTAGCCTGCGCCGGTGGACACGGTGGTACCCAGATCCACGGTGGACATGATGCTGCTGCCGGGAGCGCTCACATCAACAATCTTGCCGTAGTTGGAGAAGTCGCTACGCTTACCGTTCTGGTCGGTAGCGCCCACCACGATCGAACCGCCGCAGTTAGCCGGAGCGACCTTGGAAGTGTCCTGACCATCGTTACCAGCAGCGACAACGAGAATCGCGCCGCGCTTGTTCACTTCAGCAATAGCCTTGGAGTAGGTTGCGGGGCAGGTGCCTTCGCCGCCGAGGGAGAGGTTAATGATCTTGGCGGGGTTGGAGTTCGCAGGAACGCCTTCAACGGTGCCGCCGGCCGCCCAAACCATTGCATCCGCAATGTCGGAGTCATAGCCGCCGCACATGCCCAGGGCACGCACGGGCAGAATCTTAGTGGAGGGTGCCACGCCGACGATACCGCGCTTATTGTTCATAACCGCCGCGATGGAGCCGGCAACGTGGGTGCCGTGCCAGTTCGACTCGCTCGCTTCAGATCCGCTATCGCAGACACCCTCTTCTTCCCAGTTGCCCTGGTCGGTCGGGTCGGAGTCACGGCCGTTGCCGTCACGGGCGATGGCGGGCTCGGTGATGAAGTCGTAGCCGGGCAGAACGTTAGCGTCCAGGTCGGGGTGCTTGACGATGCCGGAGTCAATCACGGCAACGGTCACGCCAGCGCCCTGGGTGGTCTGCCATGCCTCGGGCGCGGAGATACCCTTGGTGCCGTGCAGGTTCCACTGCTGCGGGTACAGGGTGTCGTTCGGTGCCACAACCTGGTCCGATGCCTGCGCGGCCTTGGCGACCTGAGCCACCTTGGAGGTCGCGGCGCCACGAGCGCGTGCATTCGAGCGTCGCAGCAGGTCGGGCTCAACGGATGCGACGGAGGGGTTAGAGCTCAGCGCCGCCATGTACTTCTCAGCCTGCTCTGCGGTGAGCTTGGAGGAGAGAGTCACCACGGTTGCCTTCTGAGCGGTGGTGCGTACGTAGCTGGTCTTGATTTTGAAGAGGTCATCGACGCTCTTCACCTCGGAGGTGAGGCCCTGGTAGAGGGCGTCGTTCCAGGTGGCAACCTGGGTGCCTGCGGGGCTTGCCCAGTTGATACCGCCTGCGTTCAGTGCGCTGTCGGTGTAGGTGATAACGAAGCGGTTGAAGCCTGCCTTCTGCTGCTCTGAGCTGAGGGAGGAAATGGTGGTGTGCGCCTTGGCGCGTTCTGCGCCGTTAGCCTTGGCGGGTGCCGCGAAGGATGCGGGGGCGCCCAGGGTTGCGACGAGTGCTGTGGCGGTGCCCAGGCTCAGCGCGGTGCGTGCGATGCGGCGCGCTGAGGGGTGAGTGGTAAAAGACATCGGGGTCCTTTGCGTATGTGAGTGCCGGAAGCGGCAAGTGGGTTGGTCATCCACTCACATAAATGCACCTTCGAGAAAATATTTGCATTCTTTTGCATATTTGCTTGTGAGGAGCGAATAGAAAAAGAAAATGCACATCACTGCATTGATGTGTATTTTTCTCTAAACCCCCGTGCGGGAGTTCATCGGAAGTAGTTTATGTGGTGAGATATCGCTATCCTAGCACCTTTTTCTATGTTTGGCGGGGCTAAAACTCGATAGTGTGGCGTAAATAATGAGATTTTTCTTTCATGTAAATGCAGATAAAGAAATGCCTAGTCGGAATATTCTCGCGACTTAAAGTAGTGATTTAAGTTTTACTCATCTATGCATAAAATGACCTGCATCACAAAGGTTATTTTATTCATAAAGTAACTGAAAAAGGGTGCTAGAGTATCTCACGGTGCGTACCCGTGCACGCACATTGTGGAACCACTTCACAGCACACACAATGCACCAACACCTCACTCTTCCGTATTCACTCGTACCGAGCACACGCCCTCAACGCGAGACGGCAACGCTACGCCGCATCGTGCGCACCCGGTACCACTCACCTCAAGGACGTCCATGCTTCGCATCGCTCGCCCCTCGCAGGCACGCTCCTCACAGCGTTCTCTGCTGAGCTTCGTCACCGCAACCTGCCTGCTCTCGGCAAGCGTGATCCCCGCCGTGGCGGCACCCACCGCGCAGGCTACCCACGCAACCCAGGCTTCTGTGGCGACACAGGCTTCTAACACCACCCAGTCCGCGCCCGTGGCATACAACCGCTTCATCATCACTTACACCGATGAGGCGAAGAACGCCGCCTCCACCGATGCCACCGCAGATCAGATTGACTGGTCCGCGGCCGCCGGCACCCAGCAGGCAACCTGGAACGACGCACTCTACGCGGGTATCACCTCCGAGGTGCAGAGCATTGACGAGCTGCTGAACATTAAGACCAGCTACGTCCGCTCCACCGCGCTGGACGCCAGCGTGGTCACCACCTCCGCAGAGCTCACCCCCGCTCAGGCCCAGCAGTACATGGACGCCCTGAGCGCGAACTCCAAGGTCGCCTCCGTGTCGCCCGATATGCGCCGCTACGCTACCGTGGATAACACCTCGGAGACCGTCAAAATCAACGACCCGAAGATGAACCGCATGTGGTCCCTCACCGGTGAGAAGGGCGTCTCCGCGCTGGAGGCGTGGGGCACCACCCGCGGCAAGGGTGTGACCGTGGCGGTGCTGGACTCCGGCATTACCGCCCACCCGGACCTGGACGCTAACGTGCTGCCCGGCTACGACTTTATTGCCGAGTCGGCGTTCTCCAACGATGGTAACGGCCGCGACTCCGACCCGACCGACGCTGGCAACTGGACCGTAGACAACCAGTGCTTCACCGGTTCGAAGGCGACCGCCTCCGACTGGCACGGCACTCACGTGGCGGGCACTATTGCCGCTATCGCCAACAACAATGAGGGTATTGCCGGTGTGGCACCCGAGGCGAAAATCGTGCCCGTGCGCGTTCTGGGCGCCTGCGGCGGCTTCGACTCGGACATCACCGACGGCATTATTTGGGCTGCCGGCGGTAGCGTGCGCGGTGTTCCCGCAAACCAGAACCCTGCCCAGGTCATTAACATGTCCATCGGCAGCGAGGGTGCCTGCACCACCCCGTACCGCCAGGCGATTGCTCAGGCGAATAAGCGCGGCTCCATCGTGGTCGTCGCAGCCGGTAACAACAACTTTGATGCCTCGAAGTCCAGCCCCGGCAACTGCGAGGACGTCATCAATGTGGGCGCAACCGATAAGAATGGCAAGCGCTCCTACTTCTCCAACTATGGCTCCCGCGTGGACGTGAGCGCGCCCGGTGGCGACCGCCGCTACTGGGGTGGCGGTATTCTCTCCACCCTGAATGCTGGCAAGACCGCTCCCGGTAAGGCTGATTATGCCGAGTACCAGGGCACTTCCATGGCGGCACCGCATGTTGCCGGTATTGTGGCGCTCATGAAGGCGGTCGACCCGAAGCTGACGTACGCCCAGGCGAAGAAAGCCCTGCAGTCCACCTCTCAGGGCGTTGAGTGCGACCAGTCCGCGTGCGGTTCCGGCATTGTGAATGCGGCGCGCGCGGTTCAGCAGGTCCGTTCCGACCGTGAGGCTGCCGATGCCGCCGCGGCTGAGGCGGCACGCAAGAAGGCTGAGGAGGAGGCCGCACGTAAGAAGGCGGCTGAAGAGGCGGCACGCAAGAAGGCTGAGGAGGACGCTAAGCGTCAGCAGGCCCCTGCACCGAAGGTAACTCCTGCACCGAAGGTGACCCCGGCTCCGAAGGCCAGGACCCGCCCGTCCCGCCCGGTGACTCGCCCCTCGTACCCGTCGCGTCCGCGTCACGGTCACACTCCGCGATACCGCTCCTGGTACGGTGCATCTACGAACACCTACCCGAGCAGTACTTACCCGAACAATGGCTACCTGAACAATGGTTACCTGGGCTTCGCGACCGGTACCCACCGCTAGTCACTGTTACTAGCCGAAACTCTTTTTTAGACGCGAAAAGCCCCCGATGAGTTCTTTCATCGGGGGCTTTGCTATGCCCGTGAACCGGGCCTGGCTACGCTACGGGTAGCTTAGTGCTGCTCGTCTGCCTCGCGGGGCTTCTGCGCGGGGTTGGTGACCAGCGGTTCGTCCTGGGTGACGGGCTCGGCGTCACCGTTCAAGTCGTAGACCTGGGCATCTTCGGGGATTTCCATGGCGGGCGCGCCGGGAATTCGGTCGTAGTCGCCGGTGAGGCTCTCGCCGTTGGCTCCTGCCGTGAGAGCTTCTGCTGTCGCCTCGGCTGCCTCGTCGGTGGCGGCCCTGTCTGCAATCTTGGTGTTGGACGCTCCGGCGCTCAGGCCCTTAGAAATAATCTTGCGCGGTCGCAGGTAGGTCACCCTACCGTTCGCGTCCAGGTTTCCAGCCTTTTTAGCCAGGTTGAAGCTGTTGATAATACCTCGGCTGCAGAAATACTTATCGCACTTGATGCGGTTTCCCCCCGCGAGGGTGAACGCCTCCTCGACCTGCTTAGTGGTCATGGAGGTGCCGTTGACCAGCTGCTGCGCCAGCAGGGCGGAGACGTGCGGTGCCGACATGGAGGTGCCGCTCTCATAGTCGTAGCTGAACTTAGTGTTATCGGGGCGGTCGAGGCTGTTCATGGACAGGGTGAGGATGTCTTCACCCGGTGCCGAGATGTTAACCCTCGTGCCGTAGTTCGAGAATGATGCTCGCGTGCCAGCCTTGGTGGTTGCACCAACCGTGATGACGCCCATGCAGTTGGCGGGTGCGTATTTGGACGCCTCCGTGTTGCCGTTACCTGCCGCGGCGACCACGATTGCGCCCTTGGAGCGTGCAATGTTGATGGCGCGCTGGTAAGCGGCGGGGCATGTGGTTACAGTGCCGATGGACATATTGATGATCTTTGCGGGGTAGGCGTTGTCCGGCACGCCGTCGACGTGTCCGCCGGCAGCCCAAATGATGGCGTCGGCAATGTCGGAGGTACGGCCACCGCATCGGCCCAGCACGCGCACGGGCTGCACGCGGGCGAGGTCGGCGGCACCGACGATGCCCATGCGGTTATTGCCTCGGGCACCGATAATGCCAGCAACGCTGGTGCCGTGCCAGGTGGAGGTGTGGGCGTTCGCCTGGTCCTTGCAAAGGTTGTAGGGTGCGTAGTCGCCTTCATCCCTGGGGTTGGGGTCGCGGCCGTCGCCGTCGCGGGCGCTGAGCGGGTCGCTGACGAAGTCGTAGCCGTTCGCCATGCCGGTAACCAGGTCGGGGTGCGGCACGTAGCCGGTGTCAAGTACGGCGACCTTCACGTTTGCGCCGCGGCGCAGGCGCGCGTTACCGGTGTTCTGAACGCCGGTGGTGGGGTTGGTGAGGTTCCACTGCTTGCTGTACTGCGGGTCGTTGAACTGGAAGGTGATGTCGCCCTCTGCGGCGGGGTAGTTGATGTAGTCGGGCTCGACGGAGGCTACGTCCGGGTCGGAGGCGACCTTCGCCATGAACTCCTTCGCCTCGTTTTTGTTGAGGGTTTTGGAGGTCTGGATGACGGCGTCATCGGTGGAGGTGTTGTGCAGGAACTTGGTGTCGACGTTCAGTGCTTCGCTGACGACGTCGACGGTGTCCATGATGTCGTCAACGATGCCGCGGACTGCATCCCACTCGCCGTCGCGCAGCATTTTGCGCTGCTTGGCTTCCTGGGTGTAGGTGACGATGAATCGGTCGAAGTTCTGCTGGGGGAGCGTGCCGGGTGCCGCCGCGGTGGGGGTGTTGGGGCGTGCCGCGCCGTTGCGCGCGAGGGTGAGGGGGCTGACCGGGCCTTCGATCTGGGGTGCCGCCTGAGCTGCTGCCAGGATGTCTTCGTCGCTGGGTGCCTGCGCGAGGACGGCGGGTAGGTCGCCTCCGAAGAGGATGGCGCCGGCGGCGAGCAGGCTCAGTGCCGCGCGTGCGGGGCGCTTGCGGCGGCGGTTATCGGTGCGGCAGTTATCGGGGTAGCGGCGAGGAGGTGTTTCGGTGCGCTGCGCGCCGAAGTATGGAAGCCTCATCTGGTTCTCCTGATGTAGGTGGTATGCGGACTGTGTGATGTGTACTGGTGTTTCCGTCTGCAGGCGCACGGGGTGCGGATAGGGTTTTACGGGGCGACAAAAGGGGCCTGTTTTTGGGCGCGCTGAAGTAATAAATGGGGTGAGGGAATAGTGTTTTGTGGACCCTTTTTTCGTACCGGAAGAACTCTTTTTTGGACGGTGTGCAACGTACGTTTCTAAGGTATCACTTCAAGGTGAGCTTGAGGGATTTTTGAGGTACTTTTCACGGGTTAATGTGCAGAAAATCAACCTGTGGAGGCTGAATAGTGCCCAATAGTTGAGAGTTTATGTAGGTAAAGCTTGAGGGTTAGGGTGTGCGATGCGGGCTATGCGGTGCCTCTTGCGAGACGGGGAGAAAAGTAAATGTTTTAACACCGTGGTGTAAGCACTGGAATGCATTAAAAATGCAGTT
>NZ_CAJZIE010000043.1:0-20516 GCF_916049665.1 uncultured Rothia sp.
TGTGGAGTTGTTGGGTACTCTGCATATCGTGCAAATAAGAACTACGTAAAACCTGCAGCATCCTTCATAAAATCCGTATTGTTTATGTTAGCTGTGGTAATTTTACAAGTGTATTGGCTTGACCCTTTGGCTCAGGTTGTAGTTCTACTTATGAGTATCCTGTACGCTTTTGTTTTCTATAAGCAACAGCCGAAATAAGCATCCTTGGAGTTCTATAACACCTAGCATCACGAGAACCTGCCAATGTTCAGGTTCTCGTGATGTTTTGTATTGGTACCGTTTAGTGAGACTTTGGAAAAGTAGCGCTCCGTGAAAGTGCTGATGAGGTCAAAGGGCTACAAGAGCGGGTGCTAGAGAGGCAGCTGATAAGCATAGAAGACCCCCGGTCTGCTCCTTGAGGAGCGGGCCGGGGGTCTTTCTTGATGCTGCCTATCAGGTGAGGCGGTGGCGCGGTGAGGCGTCTGCGGTACGTGCTTAGTTCTGCGCTGCCTCAGACTATTGAGCTGCCTCAGACTGCTGCGCCGCCTCAAGCTTGGCGATCCAGATGCGTGCCGCCTCCCAGAGCTGCGGGTCCTTGAACGAATCGAAGCGCCCAAAACCGGCCGGTGCCTTTGCCGGGTCGGTGCCTTCCGGAACGTAAATCATGACCTTTGTACCGGCGTCACGTGCCGCCTGCGCACCGGCGGGGGAGTCCTCGAACGCCAGCGCCTCGTTGCCTTCAAAGCCGAGGCGGTGCGCCGCCTCCAAGTACATGTCCGGGGCGGGCTTACCGGTGGGAACGTCGTTGCTACTGACCCAGGTGCGTACCAGCGGGGCATAACCGTAGCTTTCCATCTTGAGGGTCAGAATCTTTGCGGTAGAGTTCGACGCCACCGCAACGGGCATGTGCTCGCTCAGGAAGCCCAGGAACTCCTGCGCACCCTCAATCAGGTCCACGCCGGAGCTGATGACCTCGTGCTCGGTGGTGAGCAGGTCCTTCATCACGCGCTTATGGTGCTCGGCGTACTCTGCGGAGGCAACATCCGCCTTGTGACCGTTCTGCGCCTCGTAGGAGAGCAGGGCAAGCTCCTCGGCGACGTCGGCTGCCGCCAGGCCGGTGAGGCGGTGTTCCACCTCCTCGGTGAAGGGAACAGACCAGCGGGCGAAAAGCTCACGCTGCACATCGTTCCAGACGGTCTCGGAGTCGAGGAGGATGCCGTCGCAGTCGAAGATTGCGCAGCAGGGGAACCAATCGGAGGGTACTGTGTGTTCAAACATAATGTCAGTCTCTCACAGGGCTGTGGGCTATGGAAGCGGTGGCACAGTGGGTGAGAAAACATGCGGGGCCGCGCCTCGCCCACGGATCGGAAGACCGGGCGGGACGGAAAACCACATAAAGAAACCCTCCCGCCGCATCCAGAACGGACGCAACGGGAGGGTAGCAGCTAAAACAGCTTAGAGAGCGGACACCGGCTTATGAGTCACCTGACGCATAAACGGAATGGTCGCCAACAGGCCCACATAGACCAGCGCCAGACCCAGCGCAATAGCGCCGAAGGTCATACCGAACATCTTCGTCAGAATCTCACCGGAAAGACCCTGCGCCGCAATCAACGCCGTCAGCGGCAGACCCAGCAGTGCGGAAATCACGCTGATGAGCACCAGCGGGCCGAAGACCACGGTCAGGCGCGAAGCCTGCAGCAGCCTCGTGGGGGTACCCATCATATTCAGCGAAGAGTACAGCGAACCGCGCTCGTAAATCGCGGCGCTCTGGTTCAGCACTGCGGAGAGGGTGACCAGCAGGTACGAGAAGAACAGCATGAGCAGCATGCCCTGGAACATGTCCGCCATGATGGTCATGAAGGGGCCGGCGGCGGGGCCTACCTCCTTCGCCGTTTTGTTCATCTCACCCGCCAGAATCAGGATGGGGCCAAAGAAGGTCACCAAGAAGGTTGACAACGCCACACCCGAAACCTGACGCCACGCCCCGCGCGGGGACTCCAGCACCGCACGGTAACCCAGCAGAACCGACGCCTTCTGGGTCATGCGCACACGAATCTTTGCGTACGCCCACACCAGGAAGGTACCAATCAGGTCGATAGCAACCATCATCAGCAGACCCGGCAGAGCAATGAAAATCGCCAGGTTCTTAATAGCGCTATCCGCACCGCCGTCCTGGAAGGGCGAGAACATCTTGAAGCCCGTAGAGGTCGACGCCAGAATCATCACGGCAATCACCAGAACAACACCGATACCCATGGCAATGTAACCTGCGGAGCCAGCCTTTGCGCGGGTACGCACACCCAGTGGGCTGATGCTGACCTTCGCCAGACCGAAGAGGGAGCTCAGAGCCGCCAGGACCATACAGCCCAGGAAGCAGTAGAAAATCATGCTTACCGGCAGGAGCATATTCTCAGCACCCAGCGGAACGTTCATGAAGTGCATGGCACCGAACGGGAAAATCAGCACCAGGTAGAGCAACAGACCGATGATGAAACCCACGAAGGAGTACACCAGCGCATCCGCCACCGACAGACCCACAATCAGGGTCGTGGAGGCACCAATCAGACGCAGGGACGCAAGGCGCTCGTCACGGCGGCGGGCACTCAAACGAGCAGCCGAAGCGCCCAGGGTAAAGAGCGGAACAACCAGCACCAGAGCAGCAACCCACGCCAAACCCATGTAGAGCTTCTGAATGCCCATCAGGTTCACCAGCTCGTGGTCAACGTTGGCGGCGTGGTCAAGCCAAGTGCTCAGCGCCTGAACGCCACCGGCAACCGTCAAAAACAGTGCCGAGGAGGCGGCAAAAGCCAGCACGGGAAGAATCGCCTGCGAACTCCATAGGGTTCGCTTGGCGAGTAGAGCATAGATTTGCATTATGCACCTGCCTGAGACTGAGCACCCGGATTCTGAACGCCGAGGTTCTGAGCACCGGGGTTCTGTGCGGGAACACCGCCCTGGCTATTGCGCTGATCGCTCACAATCTGACCATCCTGCAGGTACACCACGCGGGAGCACGCCGCAGCCACGTTCGGGTCGTGAGTAACCACCAGCAGAGTCTTACCCTGCTGCGGAATCATGGTCAGCAGCAGAGCCATCACCTCACGCGCGGTCTGCGAATCCAGCGCGCCGGTCGGCTCATCCGCAAAAGTTACGGGGGCACCATTCACCTGGGAACGGGCAATCGCCACACGCTGAGCCTGACCGCCAGACATCTCACCCATACGGCGGTCCAGCATCTGGCCCAAACCCAGACGGTTCAGCAAATCAGCCGAAATGGAACGCGCCTGCTGGCGGGGAACACCGGCAATCATCGCGGCGAGGGAGACGTTCTCCTCCGCGGTCAGCTCGGGCACCAGCAGACCCTGCTGGAACACGAAACCAAACGAGTTAGCGCGCAGGGAGGTGCGCTCACGCTCGCTGAGGGACTCCACCGCCACCTGACCGGTGGGGCCATTGAACAGCACGGAACCGGCATCGAGCTTGATAATGCCCGAGAGCGCGTGCAACAGGGTGGTCTTACCCGAACCGGAAGGACCCATAATCGCCACGGACTCGCCGGGGAAAATATCGAGGCTCACGTTACGTAGCACCGGGTTATTGCCGTACGACTTGTGCAGGTTACGGGCAGAAATAATCGCGCCGCGTGCGAAGGGCGCCTGCTGCATCTGCTGAGGTGCCTGAGCGGGGTAGCCCTGCTGATTCTGGTAATAACCTGCCTGGCTCGGCTGACCCTGCTGACCGGGCTGAGCGGAATACTGACCGGCAGGCTGCGCCGCCTGCGGAGGGGTCATTGAGTACGGGTTCTGAGCCTGGAACTGCGGGTTCTGAGATTGAGGATTCTGCGTCATGACAACCTTCATTGGGTATGAACTAACGGAAGTACCCTTCTATCATCTCAGCTTCTCGGCGGCTCAACCCTCCGTCTGGGGGCTGAAAAATATGGGAAAACCCTGAAAAAATTCGCCCGACCGGGTACTCAACCGCCCCGTAGCTCATACCGCGGGATGAGCGCACCTCATCAGAAAGGATAAGCCGCGCACCCCTTGAACTGCGCGGGGGCAATGCCATACTAGAAGGATGACCGACGCACAGAACACCCCCATCATCACTCCGGTACCCAACCCCGAGGCAGGAACCCGCATCATCTTCCTGCGCCACGGCCAGACCGACTGGAATATCGACCACCGATTCCAGGGTGGCACCGACATCCCCCTCAACGACACCGGCCGCGAGCAGGTACGCACCGCCATCGGCGCCCTGAAGCAGGCAGAAGCCGACGGCACCACCGTGGACGCTATCGTCTCCTCGCCCCTGTCCCGCGCCGTAGAAAGCGCCGAAATCGTAGCCGAAGGCCTGGGCGTACCCTACCGCGGTGCCGTTGACGGTTTCCAGGAACGCTCCTTCGGCGACCTGGAGGGTCAGGTTGCGACCCGCGAGCTGATTCTCGCCTCCCGCCAGTCCAATAACGCATTTAACGTGGAGCCGAAGAAGGACTTCCTCGCCCGCTCCCTCGCGGCGTTGAACCGCGTCCGCCGCGAATACGAAGGTCAGACCGTTGTGGTCGCCGCGCACGGCATGCTGATTGCCCTGACCATGACCGCCCTGCTGGCTGACCGCCACCCCGAACTGCTCAACGAGGACGGCATCTACCCGATCCCCGTGAACGCCTCCCTCACTGAGGTGCCCCTGCAGTATCTGGACGACGCGATTGACCGCCTGCTCGTGCAGCACCTCGAGCCCGAACTGGGCCCCGAAGAGGTACCGGCGGGCGCCGAGAACACGACCCTCACCCTGATCCGCCACGGCCAGACCGACTGGAACAAGGCGAACCTGATGCAGGGCATCACCGATATTCCGCTCAACGACACCGGCCGCGAGCAGGCACGCACCACCGGCAAGAAGCTCGCCGACATGGGCCTGGAATTCACCGTGCTGGTGTCTTCGCCGCTCTCCCGCGCCCACGAGACGGCGCAGCTGGTCGGTGAACACTTCGACCTGCAGGTACACAAGACTTACCCCGAGCTGGTCGAGCGCGCCTACGGTGCCGGCGAGGGCTTGGACATTCCCGCCCCTGAACGTCGCTCCCCGGAACGCTACTACCCGAACGTGGAATCCGAGCGTGACGTGTACATTCGCGCGGTGCGCACCCTGCGCGGTATCGTGCGTGAACTCTCTGAAGCCTCGGGCGACCAGAAGATTATCGCCGTCAGCCACGGTAGCTTTATCCGCCGTGCCCTCTCCGCCGCAGCCGGTGAAGAATGGACCGTGACCGTGCCGAACGCCGAGCCGCTCACGATTGACGTGCCGGGCCTGTTCGCGTGGGATTCGACTAAGCAGTTCGACGAGGCGGGTCGCCTTGTTTGGTAAGGGACAACCCGGTAGCGGTCAGTCTGGCGC
This sequence comes from uncultured Rothia sp., assembly GCF_916049665.1. Taxonomy (GTDB): domain Bacteria; phylum Actinomycetota; class Actinomycetes; order Actinomycetales; family Micrococcaceae; genus Rothia. The sequence goes on from NZ_CAJZIE010000043.1 coordinate 5,380, forward strand.
TCGCGTGTGGCGGTTGATTCTTTGGCCCGTCACGGCGCTGTACTGCGCGGTGGTGGCGAGTATCGTGTTCGCCCCCGTGCACGTGGACGATAACGAGATGGGTGGTCGTCTGGCGCAGCTGCTGGATACCGGCCACGCCGAGGGCTGGTTGCCCGCGTTCATCACCTATTCGAGTATCGAGCAGCTCTCGAACGTCATTATGTTCATTCCGGGCGGTTTTCTCTTCGCCCTGCTGCTGAGGCCGAAGGCTCGCCCGCACGTGCTGTACGCGGGCTTCCTGGTCAGTGCCTGCATTGAGACGATTCAGAGTTTCATGCCGGATCGTACGGGCGACCCGGTGGATGTGCTGATGAACGGCTCGGGTGCTCTGCTGGGCGCGGCGGGTGCTCTGGGCGTGCATCGTTGGCGTCGTGCGCGTCGCGAACGCAAGGGTAAGTAAGGATCTGTGCCTGTTGGAGGCGCCGGTTTCGAGGATTCTCGCTGAGGATTTTCGGAGCTGGCGCCTCCACTTTTTACCCTGTGAGGGCGCCGTGTAGGTGTTGGATACTGTGCGGATGAGGGGGGAGCGGGAAAACCCAACAGTTCATTAGGTCAAACAGACATAAACAGGCAACAGCTCGCAAATGGGTGTGGTTTCGGTAGGGAACAATCGGGTAATATTCCGGTAAATACAGCGTTTTATATTGACTTACCCACAAAAACCCACATAAAATCAAGTATTACCCTCAAGTGTTCTGCTGGCTCACTGAAACCATGTCTCTCACGGTCCTGAAAGCCGAGCAGAACGCAGAAAAGAACGCACAGATTTCCTCCCACTAGCCCAAAGGAACACCAGATTTATGTTCGCAGAAGAACGCCGTGCCGAAATTGCAAAGCTTGTTGCCTCCGCACGTCGTGTCAACGGCGCTGACCTTGCGCGCCGTTACGATGTGACCATGGAGACCGTGCGTCGTGACCTCGCCGCACTGGAAGAGGCAGGTAAGCTCCGCCGTGTCCACGGTGGTGCTGTCACCATTGAGCAGTCCACCTCCCTGGAGTCCTCCATCTCCTCCCGACAGGGTATGAACACTCCCGAAAAGCGCCGCATCGCCACCAAGGCATACCAGATGCTGCGCGACTCCGAGGCAGGCTCCATCGTCCTGGACGCAGGCTCCACCATCGAAATTCTCGCCGACCACATCGGCGCCGAAAACTTCAGCCTCAAGACCGGCAACGACCGCATCGTCATCACCCATGCACTGCACATTGCAGTCAAGCTCGCCGAAGCCGAAGGCGTCACCCTTGAACTGGTTGGCGGCCAGCTGCGCAAGATGACCTGGGCTGCTGTTGGTGCACGCGCCGCAGAGCACTTCGGCACCATGCGTCCCGATATTGCTTTCATCGGTGCCAACGGTATTGAAGCCCACTTCGGCATCTCCACCCCCGGGATGAACGAAGCCATCGTCAAGACCGCAATTTGCAAGGCGGCCCGCCGCGTTGTCTTGCTCTGTGACTCCGCGAAGTTCGGTCAGGAATCCCTGGTCCGCTTCGCCGGATTTGAGGATATTGACACCCTCATTACCGATCGCGAGCCCGAAGGTGCCCTCCGTCAGGCACTCGAGGCCGCCAATGTCGAGATTGTGATTGCCTAATGATTATTACTCTGACCGCAAACCCCAGCCTGGACCGCACCATTGAACTCGGTGCACCCCTGGCACACGGCGCCGTGCAGCGTGCTGTTGGTGCCGTGCAGGATCCCGGCGGTAAGGGCGTGAATATTTCCCGCGCCCTGCAGGTTTCCGGTGTGCCGACCCTCGCCATTGTGCCCGGTGAAGCCACCGACCCGGTGCTGACCGCACTGCAGGCTGTGGACGTCGAGTTCGCTAACCTGCCCACCGGTGAGCCGATCCGCTCGAACATCACCGTGGTTGACCCGGACGGCACCACCACCAAGCTGAACGCCCCCGGCACCGTTTTTGATGCCGAGCTGCGTCAGAAGCTGGACGAGCTGGTGGTTGAGCGTTCCAAGGGTGCTGACTGGGTGGTTCTGGCCGGTTCTCTGCCTCCGGGCCTGGAGCCGACCTACTACTCCGAGCTGGTGGCGGTACTGCGTGCCTCCGGTTATACGGGCAAGATTGCTATTGATACCTCTGAGGCCCCGCTGATTGCGACCGTCGCCGGTGAGCACAAGCCCACCCTGATTAAGCCCAACTCGGAGGAGCTGGCTCAGCTGACCGGTAGCGATAACTGGGATGAGCTGGAGGCTAGCCCCGAGCTGACCGCCCGCACCGCCCAGAAGCTGCTCGGCGACGGTATCGAGTACGTGCTTGCCACTCTCGGTGGCGGCGGCGCGGTGCTGGTCACTGAGCAGGGTATCTGGCACGCTGTGCACGAGCCGATTCAGGTTCGTAGCACTGTGGGCGCCGGTGACTCGTCGCTGTCCGGTTTCTTGATTGCTCACACTCGCGGTGAGGATGCCCCCGGTTGCCTGGTTCAGGCGGTAGCTCACGGTTCGGCTGCTGCTGCTCTTCCGGGTACCCGTATGCCTTCGCTGGAGCAGACCACTCCTGAGAAGGTCACTGTTCGTCAGCTGCAGCTTTAGGCTGGGTTTTGTGGTACTGACCTGCATATATTCCCAAAAAGGAATGTATGCAGGGGTGTTACCTCAACACCCACACGCATATACGAACACAACACACACAGGTTGCACACACCTTGAACTCATATAGGGGAGAGGCTCGGCACCGCTGAGCGGATCCCCGCCCCAACACATACCCGAGGAGGGAATATGTCTGATCTGATCACCGCAGATCTCGTCCTGCTGGACGAGAACCTCGGCGAGACCCGATTCGACGTAATTGCCAAGCTCGCCCAGGCAGTCGTAGATGCCGGACGCGCAACCGACTTCGAGCAGCTCTACGCGGCTGCCGAGGCACGCGAATCCAAGACCGACACCGGCATCCCCGGCGGTATTGCGATTCCGCACTGCCGTAGCGCTGCCGTGACCGAGCCGACCCTGGCAATGGCACGCCCCAACCCGGCAGTTTCCTTCGGTGCAAAGGACGGCCCCGCCGACCTAATTTTCTTCATCGCTGCACCGGACGGCGCTGACCAGGCACACCTGAAGCTGCTGTCCACTCTGGCACGCTCCCTGATGAAGAAGAGCTTCACCGCGTCCCTGCGCGAGGCCTCCTCGGCTGAAGAGATTGTTGAGCTGGTCAACGGTGCGCTCGGCGTGGGCGAGAAGAAGGCAGAGGCTAAGCCTGCCGAGGCTGCGCCCGCCGCCGCACCTGCTGCTGAGAAGGAAGCCCCCGCCGCTTCCGCTCCGGTGAAGAAGCTCGTTGCTGTGACCGCATGCCCCACCGGCATTGCTCACACCTACATGGCTGCGGACGCCCTCAAGTACGCGGCTGAAGAGCTTGGCTACGACCTGAAGGTTGAAACCCAGGGCTCCTCGGGTAACGAGAAGCTGACCCAGGCTGATATTGATGCCGCAGACGCCGTGATTTTCGCGGTGTCCGTGAACGTGCGTGAGCGTAACCGCTTCGCGGGTAAGCCCTTCGTCGAGTCCCCCGTCAAGCGCGGTATTGACGAGCCGAAGGAAATGATTGCGGAGGCTCTGGCTGAGGCTAAGAACCCCAACGGTGCGCGCGTTGCCGCTGCCGCATCCAGCGGTGAGGACAGCGCAGGCGCTACCGAAGGCGCTTGGGGCTCGCGCATCTACAAGGCTGTGATGACCGGTATCTCCTACATGATTCCGTTCGTTGCCGCCGGCGGTATTCTGGTCGCCCTGGGCTTCGTTTTCGAGGCAATTACGGTGCCGAACCTTGGCGATGTGAACACCAAGGCGATTCTCGACTCGGCAACCCTGTTCAATCTCGGTGACGTGCACTGGACCCTGTACCTGGGTGCTGTTCTGCAGACCATCGGTGGTTTCGGTCTGAGCCTGATGGTTCCGGCTCTTGCCGCGTACATTGCGTACGGTTTGGCTCAGCGTCCCGGTATTGCTCCGGGCTTCATCGCCGGTTCGGTGGCTCTTGCGGTAAACGCGGGCTTCCTTGGCGGTATTGTTGGCGGTATTCTCGCCGGTCTGATTGCGTACGCTCTGGGTACCCTGAAGCTGCCCCGCTGGCTTGGCTCGATGATGCCCGTGGTCATCACCCCGCTGGTGACTTCTCTGGTTGCTGGCCTGGCAATGTACCTGCTGCTCGGTGCGCCCCTGGCTTGGGTTATGACCACCCTGCAGGATTGGCTGACCTCCATGTCTGGCGGTTCCGCTCTGCTGCTGGGTCTGATCCTGGGCGCCATGATGGCTTCTGACCTGGGTGGCCCCATCAACAAGGCTGCTTACCTCTTCGCAACTGCTGGCCTGTCCTCGGGTGCGACCGTGAACCAGGAAATCATGGCTGCCGTCATTATCTCCGGTATGGTTCCGCCGCTGGCTATGGCTCTGGCAACCACCCTGCGCCCCAAGCTGTTCAACGAGAACGAGCGTGAGAACGGTAAGGCTGCGTGGCTGCTGGGTGCATCCTTCATCTCTGAGGGTGCTATTCCCTTCGCGTCGGCTGATCCGGCTCGCGTGATTCCTTCGACCATTGTTGGTGGTGCTCTTGCTGGCGCTATTTCGATGGGTGCGCACGTGGCTTCCCCGGCTCCGCACGGTGGTATTTGGATTATCGGTCTGGCACAGAACCCCCTGATGTTCCTGGTGGCTGTTGTTGCCGGTACCGTTGTTTCGGCACTCGTGTACGTGGTGCTGAAGTCTGTGGGTGCCCGCTCTAAGGCATCCGCATAAAGGCCGTATAACCTCACCTTCATTTGATCGTCTGTTTGCAGGCGTGAGCGTGAAAAAACACGTTACACTGTAGACAAACCACAGATAGGACATGAATTTATGACTACCTACAAGGGCGTCGGCGTATACGCCGGCCGCGTTATTGGCCCCGTTCTTCAGATGCCTAAGCCCATCGAGGAACCCAAGGACGGTCTGCGTCTGAACGGCGAGACCGCTGAGGCTGCAGCACAGCGCATCAAGGACGCATCGGTCCGCGTCAAGGAAGACCTGCTCGCTCGCGCAGAGAACGCAGGCCGCGACGGCAAGGCTGTTCTGAAGTCCACCTCTCAGATGGCTACCGACCGTGCACTCATCAAGAGCGCTATCAAGCTGGTTGAGACTCAGGAGATGGCTCCCGAGCGCGCAATCTGGGAGGCTGCAACCTCCTTCGCTGACCAGATGGCTGCTCTGGGCGGCTACATGGCTGAGCGTGTGACCGACATCCACGACGTGCGTGCCCGCATCGTTGCTGAGCTGACCGGTCAGCAGGCTCCCGGCATCCCGGTTTCTGATGAGCCGTTCATCCTGGCTGCTATTGACCTGGCACCGGCTGATACCGCGACCCTGGACCCCGAGAAGGTTATCGCCCTGATTACCTCTGACGGTGGCCCCCAGGCACACACCGCTATTCTGGCTCGCGGCCTGGGCCTGCCCGCTATTGTGGCGGCTAAGGGCGTGACCGACATTGCTGACGGCACCATCGTGTACATTGACTCCAACGAGGGCATCGTTGACACTGAGCCCACCGACGCTGACCGCGAGGCGGCTATCAAGTATGCAAACCGCAAGCCTGTCGCTGACTTCGACGGCAAGGGCGTGCTGGCTGATGGCACCCGCGTTGAGCTGTACGCAAACGTTGGTGACGGCAAGTCCGCTGAGAAGGCTGCAAGCCTGAAGGCTGAGGGTGTTGGCCTGCTTCGCACCGAGTTCGGCTTCCTGGGCCACGACGCTGAGCCTTCCATTGAGACTCAGGCTAAGACCTACAAGTCCGTGTTTGACGCATTCCCCGGCAAGCACATCGTAGTTCGTACCCTGGACGCTGGCGCTGACAAGCCCCTGCCGTTCCTGAACGTGAACCCCGAAGAGAACCCCGCACTGGGTGTTCGCGGTTTCCGTACTGACTGGACCGTTCCGGGCGTTCTGACCCGCCAGCTGCAGGCTATTAAGGCTGCTTCGGAGGATTCCGACGCTGACATTTGGGTTATGGCTCCGATGATTTCGACCACCTCCGAGGCTCGCAACTTCGCGAACATGCTCAAGGAGATTGGCCTGCCCGTTCACGGTGTGATGGTGGAGACCCCCGCAGCTGTGATGAACGCTGAGGCTATCTTGGGCGAGGTCGACTTCGTGTCCATCGGCACCAACGACCTGACCCAGTACACCATGGCGGCTGACCGCCTGCTGGGCGACCTGGCTCACCTGAACAACCCCTGGCAGCCCGCAGTGCTGAAGATGATCAAGATGACCGTTGAGGGCGCTCAGCGTGCATCGGTCACCGCTGGCAAGAAGAAGTACGTGAGCGTCTGTGGTGAGGCTGCTGCTGACCCGGCTCTTGCTGTTGTTCTGATTGGTCTGGGCGTTGACACCCTGTCCATGAACGCTGGCGCTATCCCCGCTGTGGCTGCGGTTCTGAAGTCCGTGACCAAGGAGAAGGCACAGCAGATTGCGGCTATCGCCCTGCAGCAGATTTCTTCTGCTGAGGCGAAGGAGAGCGCACGCAAGGCTCTGCCGATTCTGGACGAGCTGGGCCTCTAAGCCTTAAAACGATTCCGGTGCTGCCTGCCACCCCTTGATGGGGTGTGCTAGGCGGTGCCCGGGTCCATAAAAATGCCGGGTGCGGAGTTTTATTTCTGCATCCGGCATTTTTTGTACTTGTTAGCGTATGGCTGAACGGTACAATTTATAGAGTAAGGGCGGGTCCTGAAGCGCCCCGTTCATTTAGAATAGGTACCGATATATTTTCGGTTCCTTGATCAAAGGAGAAACATAATGGCAGAGCGCGAAGCCACTATTGCAAGCCGTGTTGGCCTGCACGCACGTCCGGCAGCTATCTTCGCTGAGGCAGCTGGCGACCTCCCCGTTGAGGTGACCATCGCTGCTAAGGGCGAGCCCGCAGATGAGGCTATGGACGCTGCATCGATTCTGTCCCTGATGTCCCTGGGTGCAAAGCACGGCGATGTTGTTGTCCTGCGCGCTGAGGGTGAAGGTGCTGAAGAGGCTCTGGACTCGCTGGTTAAGATCCTCGAGACCGACCACGACGCTGAGTAATTGACTTTCGTCTCTGAAGTGACCCCGAGCGGTGCGCTTCGGATGCTGTGAAGGCTACAGCCTTAAGGCGTGAATATCCCGTCACTTCGGTGGCGGGATATTTTTTGTTATGAATAATTCATTTTTTTATTGAGGTGCGAGTGGGAGATATTTCTCTGCAAATCTTAATGTATATATAACCTTTATTTTTCCTCGAAAATAGCTCTAGAAATATCTCCCAAAATATCTTCTGAGCAGTAATGACCTGGATTTCTCTTCATATCAATGAAGCCTTCTGCCGTAAGTGCCGCAGAGCGCTTTTTGCTCACAAAATCACCGGGCAGAAAAGTGATATTTCTGCTCTTCAGTGCTACCGCAGAATCGTGCCCTTGTTAGACTAAAAAGGCACTGTCTATCTGGGAGGGACATTGGCAGAATCGAGGAACACCCCCGCGACCCCCACATCGCGGGAAGCTTCGCATGCAGGCGAAGCAAACACTGCCGCAACGGAAGGAAGCGAGCAGAATACCACCGCGGGCTACATCGCCGGTAAACGCGGTTTTCCCCTGGTTTCACTAGACCAGGTCACCGACGAGAAATTGCGCCGCGTGCTGGCTCAGCATGCCGCCTCCGCGAAGAACTCCGAGGGCACCGTTAAGGCAGAAGCAGTGAGTGAGGTGCTCCAGGAAGCTGCTGCCGACATGGGCATTACCCCGCAGGAGACCGCAGAGCCCGATTGTGGCCCGGAACTGTGCCCCCACGAGCACGATCATGGGGCGCGCACCGTCATTGACCCCTCCCTCGTGCCTGACGACGACCTGGATGCGTACCGTGAGGACCCGAACCCCGTCACCTCCAGCAACCTGGTGACCGAGGCGGCGCTGACCCGCCCCTCCCAGCCGGTGCCCATGACCGGCATGATCCCGCAGGTGCCCAACTCTCACGCTGCCCGACGATACGGTGCGGATCCTACTGCTACACCGAAGACCGGGCCAGTTTCGATGCCCACCACCTCCGTGCCGCTGGTCGGTGGAGGCTCGCAAGGCCTCTCGGGGCGCGGTAGCGGCGGCCGCTGGGGTTCGCGTCGCCTCCGCTCTTTTGTGCGCGCTGAGGAGGCGGCACCCGCCGCCCCGCGCGGTGCCCAGCGCATCGCTCAGCGCCAGTTCGTGCCGACTATTCGCTCTGAGGAGCATGAGCGTCGTGAGGCGTTCCGCCGTGAGAAGGAGTACGCCCGCGATACGCTGAACTTCACCCTGCGTCTGGCGGAGGCGATGTTCCACTACGGCGCGGACGCTATGGACGTGGACTCGGCGATTATTGCGGTGTCTTCGGCGTACGGGCTGGACTCGGTGGAAGTCGATATTACGAACCAGTCGGTGACCATCAACTACACCTCGGACCCCGATATTTACATGGAGTCCCGCATCGCCAAGCGTAACGCGAACGCTGATGAGCGCTTCACCCATACCCTGGTGCGTGTGGTGCGGTCCTCAACGGAAAACTATGAGGCGCTCTCTGAGGTGTACGGGCTGATCTACAAGATCACGCGCGGCGGCATGACCCTGGAAATGGCTGACCTCAAGCTGAACCAGATTACGCACCGCCCCAAGCCGTTCCCGCCTTTGGTGGTGTGGCTGGCGAACCTGGTGTGTGCCGGAACCCTGACGGCGGCGCTGGGCGCGAGCTTCGCGACGGCGTTGAGCGCGGCGATTATCTTTATTCCCGTGTACCTGCTGATTCAGTGGTTGAGTTCGATTGGTATTCCGGCGTTCTTCCGCATGGCTGCCAGTGCGGGTCTGATGACCTTCTTGGCGATTTGGCTGGGCGGTGAAGGGTCCATTCTTTCGGTGCTTCAGCGTCAGGGGGAGGCGATTTCTGCGCCTCTGGTGGTGGCTGCGGGCTTGATTATGTTCTTGCCGACTCCGCGTCTGGTGGGTGCTGTTCAGGACGCGATTAACGGCTTCCCGGTGACGGCTGCGGGTCGTTTCGTGTCTACGGGTATGAGCTTCTTGGGTCTGGTGGTTGGCATTGCGACCGCGGTGAGCGCGATTAATATTTTCAACGGCCCGACCCTGGACATTGAGCAGCTGCGTTTTGAGCCGACGACCCCGCTGGTGGCGTCGTTCTTCTTCTTGGTGGCGATTGCGACCTTTGCGATTACCTTGCAAACGAAGCTGGTGAAGGTCGGCTGGCTGATGCTGATTACGGGCTGTGGTTTGGCGGCGTATTACAGCTATGAGCTGCTGGCTGGCCCGAGTACCGGTCGCGGTCCGACGGCGTGTGCGGCGGTTGTGATTGGTGCGTTGAGCACGTATTTTGCGTACCGTCTGCATGTGCCTCAGGCGATTTTCTCGATTCCTGCGATTACGTTCTTACTGCCGGGTCTGTCGTTCTTCCGCGGCATGTACCTGCTGACGGTTGAGACGGACGTGATTCTGGGTATGCAGAACATGATTACGGCGGTTTCGATTGTGGTGGCGATGGCTTCGGGTGTTGCGTTGGGTAATTACACGATGCAGTATGCGCTGCAGCATTTTACGACTCCGCGGAATGTGGAACCGGCAGAGACTGCAGAATCTTAACCCTCTTTTCAAGGGAATATAGCCAATATTGCATATATTGGGTGTGTGAAAGGGGCGGTAGCTTGTGAGTTCAACTCATAGGCTACCGCCCCTTCACTATGCCCTTGTACTGGGTCTTGCGCCGGCTCTCCACCCGGGCCCTTGCCCAGGCTCTTTGCGGTGCCTAGCGCACCGTCCAATCCACCGGCTCCGCACCCTGCTGCACCAGCAGAGAATTCACGGTCGAGAACGGGCGCGAACCGAAGAAGCCACGATGCGCAGACAGCGGCGAAGGATGCGCCGACTCCACGCTCGGGTACGGCTGCAGCATGGGTGCGCACTTGCGCGCATCCGCACCCCACAACAGACCAACTAGCGGCTGATTGCGCGCCACCAGGGCCCGGATAGCGCACTCGGTGATTTCCTCCCAGCCCTTGCCGCGGTGCGAGCCCGCATCCGACTCGCGCACGGTCAGAACCCTGTTGAGCAACATGACGCCCTCATCAGCCCAGCAGGACAGGTCGCCGTGATCAGCCGGAGCGATACCCAGATCGTCCTCAAGCTCCTTGTAAATATTGTTCAGCGAACGAGGTAGCGGCATGCCGCGGTGCACCGAGAACGACAGGCCCATCGCATTGCCGGGGGTGGGGTAAGGGTCCTGGCCAATAATGAGTACCTTCACCTGGCTCATGGGGCGGCGGAACGCATTAAAAATATCGGCGGCAGGCGGGAACGTACGGTAACCCGCCGCGTGCTCCTCACGCAGGAAAGCGCCCATGGCGTGAATCTGCTCTTCGACCGGGGCGAGGGCTGCCGCCCAATCCTCGCTCATAATGCTGCTGAGGGGCTGGTTCATGAATCTCCTCGGGAATATCCTCGGGCTGATGCGGCTCCGGCGGTCACGGTGCCGGGCGCGCTACGGTTACTTCTCTTCTAGACTAGGGGATGACGAATACGCACGCTAGGAGACGCCAGCCGCGGCAGGCGAACCATAGACAGGAGGCAACGTGCTAGAACAAGAACGCGCTGAAACCGCTGAGACTACTGAAACCCAAGCGGAGGCGGGGGTGGAGGCTCAGGCAGAGACTCAGCCGGAAGCAGAGCAGCAGCCCGGCGGTCTGTCCCCGGTCGAGCGGCGCATCCTTGAGGTGGAACGCCGCCGTTTCAAACACCAGGGCTCCAAAGAGAAGGCAATTATTGCCGCAGGGTTCACCCCGATTGCCTACTATCAGCGCCTGAACGTGATGCTGGATGATGAGCGGGTACGCGCCGCCGCGCCGCAGATTATTGACGTTCTGCGCGCCCGACGAGACGCTGACTAGCGCAAGAGTGAGGGGTGTGCTGAATGCCGCTCTGGAGCCTCCCTGTTGCTTTCCTATCGCACCGCACACCTCAGGCTCAGGTAGAGATTGAACACTGTGCGGTATCCGTCTCTTTCACAGCCGATTGCGGGGCGTTCGCGTTGGTTCCCGCTAATTGAGACGGTACTCTAGGTACTAGAACACCAAGACCGCACCTTCATCTGCCGCGCCCGCGCACCATGCAGGACGGCGCGGTACCAGCCGGTAAACAGAGACCCGTGAAATGAGGATAAATGAGCTACCCCCGCGACGAATTTGACGAGGTAGACGAAAACACCGCCCGCCGCGGAACCTACCGCGCGGTCAACGTCGACCCGGCAAAAAGCCCCAAGGGTGCTATCCCCCTGGTCGCCGCCGGCGTGGTTGGCCTGCTGATTGGCGGCGCAATGTACGTGTACGCGCCGCGCACCGCCTCCCCGCAGTACTCGGCGTCCACCGCGAAGAGCAGCTCTGCTCCCGCAAGCGCGTCGGCGTCTTCTGCGCCGGCTACCGCCTCCGCTTCGGCGAGCCCCACGAAGACCGGCCTGGCTGAGTCTATCTCTGTGGCGGTCTACAATGCGTCTGCTCCGGCGGGTAGCGCCTCCAGCGCGGCGGCTTTGCTGACTGGCTACACCATCAGCGAGACCGCGAACTACACCGGCGCGGCACCTGCAACCAGCGTGGTCTACTACGCTGAGGGCTACCAGTCGCAGGCGCAGAGCATCGCCTCGAAGCTGGATATTTCGCAGGTACGCCAGGCGACCGCTAGCGTTGAGATGGGCAACCACGAGGTGATTGTGGTTCTGGCGTCGGATTACACCGGCTAAAACCCAGCCCGCGTCGCTTCTGTAATTACAAGTTTTCTTTCAACCCCACCCGTGCAATTCCAATCGTGCACCGGGTGGGGTTGATGCTTTTAACGCCCCTTTTGGTGGGCTTGATGAGCGCAGATTAAGCACTGGGCGATTAACGCTTCAACCTTGGGCTTAAACGTTTGCTCCACGCCGGTGCGGGTGCCACAATTGATGTAGCATTCGGGCGTTCTGCGCCCTACTCTGCCCGCACCCCTGTCACGGCTGTCGTCACGGGTGCGCGGAGGAGGGGTAGCGACCCGATTTTAGACGTACTGCATCCCAGTGGGATGCGGGAGAAAATCCTATCGTTCAGGAGGACACTTATGGCAAAGCTCATTGCTTTTGACGAAGAGGCACGCCGCGGCCTGGAGCGCGGTCTGAACACCCTCGCCGATGCAGTGAAGGTGACCCTCGGCCCCCGCGGCCGCAACGTTGTGCTGGAGAAGGCGTGGGGCGCCCCCACCATCACCAACGACGGTGTCTCGATCGCGAAGGAAATCGAGCTGGAGGATCCGTACGAGAAGATTGGTGCGGAGCTCGTCAAGGAAGTTGCCAAGAAGACTGACGACATTGCTGGTGACGGTACCACTACCGCTACCGTTCTGGCTCAGGCACTGGTCCGCGAGGGTCTGCGCAACGTGGCTGCTGGCGCTGACCCGCTGAGCCTCAAGCGCGGCATCGAGAAGGCTGTTGAGGCTGTGACCGAGGCTCTGCTCTCCTCCGCGAAGGAAGTTGAGACCGAGGAAGAGATCGCTGCAACCGCTTCTATTTCCGCTGGCGACGCTGAGATCGGCAAGCTCATTGCTGAGGCAATGGAGAAGGTCGGCAAGGAAGGCGTCATCACCGTTGAGGACTCCAACACTTTCGGTCTGCACCTCGAACTGACTGAGGGTATGCGCTTCGACAAGGGCTTCCTGTCCGGTTACTTTGTGACCGACCCGGAGCGTCAGGAAGCAGTCCTGGAGGACCCCTACATCCTGGTTGTGAACCAGAAGATTTCGAACGTTAAGGACCTCGTCCCCGTCCTGGAGAAGGTCATGCAGTCCGGCAAGCCGCTGCTGATCGTTGCTGAGGACGTTGAGGGTGAGGCTCTGGCTCTGCTGGTGCTGAACAAGATGCGCGGCTCCATCAAGTCTGTGGCTGTGAAGGCTCCGGGCTTCGGTGACCGCCGTAAGGCTCAGATGGCCGATATCGCTATCCTGACCGGTGGCCAGGTCATTACCGAAGAGGTTGGCCTGTCCCTGGACGCAGCAACCCTGGACATGCTCGGTTCCGCTCGCAAGGTCGTTGTGACCAAGGACGAGACCACCATCATTGAGGGTGCAGGCGACGCAGCAGCTATCGAGGGTCGCGTGGCTCAGATTCGCGCAGAGATTGCTAACTCTGACTCTGACTACGACCGTGAGAAGCTGCAGGAGCGCCTGGCTAAGCTCGCCGGTGGTGTGGCTGTGCTCAAGGCTGGCGCGGCAACCGAGGTTGAGCTGAAGGAACGCAAGCACCGCATTGAGGATGCTGTGCGTAACGCTAAGGCTGCTGTTGAGGAGGGTATCGTCCCCGGTGGTGGCGTTGCTCTGATTCAGGCCGGCGTGAAGGTCTTCGACAAGCTGGAGCTGACCGGTGACGAGGCTACCGGCGCGAACATTGTGCGCGTGGCTATCGACGCACCGCTGAAGCAGATTGCTGCTAACGCTGGCCTGGAGCCGGGCGTTGTGGTTGACCGCGTTCGTTCCCTGCCTGCTGGTACCGGCCTGAACGCTGCGACCGGCGAGTACGAGGACCTGATGGCTGCTGGTATTGCTGACCCGGTGAAGGTGACCCGTTCGGCTCTGCAGAACGCTGCGTCTATTGCTGGTCTGTTCCTGACCACTGAGGCTGTTGTTGCGAACAAGCCGGAGCCCGCTGGCGCGGTTGCTCCCGGTGCGGACGCAATGGGCGGAATGATGTAATAACTTTTTGTCCCTGATGGGGCAAAAAGTTATGGAATCCGAAGGGTACGGAGTGGCCTTCGGTGGTGACCTAACGCTGGTGCTTTAGCCGGCACAGGTCCACGCATCCGTAGAGGCGGGGGCGGCTACCCATGAAGGGTGGCCGTCCCCGCTTTTGTGTGCCCATGCGTCCTGTCCCGGCGGTGGAGGCGGTAGAATGGCTCCTTATGGAATGCGCCTATTTTCGTGATGACCTCTGCTCCTCCTGCCCCAGCATTGAGACCGCCTACACCGCGCAGGTGCAGGCGAAGCAGGAGCATGCCCGCGCCCTGCTCGCTAACTACCCGCAGCTACAGTGGCTGGACCCGGTGACCAGTGCGGAGGCGGGCTTCCGCAACAAGGCGAAGCTCGTGGTGGGTGGTTCGGTGAAGAACCCGACCCTCGGCATTGTGGATTACCGTACGGGCGCCTCCACGGATCTTGGAGAATGCCCGCTCTATATGGAGCCGATTCAGGCGGCTATTCCGGTGTTGCGTGAGCTGATTCAGCGCGCAGATTTGACGCCCTATGACATTCCGAATCGTCGCGGTGAGCTGAAGAATATTCTGGTGACGGCTTCGGCGGCGGGTGAGCTGATGGTGCGTTTTGTGTTGCGTTCGAAGAAGCTTCTGGTGCCGATTCGCCGCCAGCTGGACTGGCTTCAGGAGCGGCTGCCGAACCTGGCGGTGCTGTCGGTGAATCTGCTGCGTGAGCCGGTGGCGCGCGTTGAGGGTGACGAGGAGATTATCCTGTCGGAGCGTCAGACCCTGCCGATGCAGGTGAATGACCTGACCCTGCATCTGCGCCCGCAGAGCTTCTTCCAGACGAACACGAAGGTCGCTGAGGCGATGTACGCGCAGGGTCGTGAGTGGGTGCGTGAGGTGGCTCCGCGCTCGCTGTGGGATCTGTACTGTGGCGTGGGTGGTTTTGCCCTGCATGCCGCTTCGGTGATGGACGGCGGCTCGGTGACGGGCATTGAGATTAGTGCGGAGGCGGTCGCTTCGGCGCAGCGCACGGTGGCTGAGTATGGGCTGGAGGGCGTGAGTTTTTCGGCTCAGGATGCTCCGGAGTTCGCGGTGTCTTCGGGCACGGTGCCGCAGATGCTGGTGGTGAACCCGCCGCGCCGCGGTATTGGTGAGAGCTTGTGCGCGTGGATTGAGGGTTCGGGTATTGACCGTGTGGTGTATTCGAGCTGTAATGCGGTGACTTTGGCGAAGGATCTGGGGCGCATGCCCTCGTATGTGCCGGTGCAGGGCCGTGTGCTGGATATGTTCCCGCATACGGACCACTATGAGGTTATGACGTTGCTGAGATCGGAAGAGCACACGTCTGAACTCCAGTCACCTGAAGCTATCTCG
>NZ_CAJZIE010000044.1:0-20167 GCF_916049665.1 uncultured Rothia sp.
TTACGTGACTTAGAGTAGGGTTTTCATCGAAACCACCATCTTCAACATACTCAGCTTTGCTTTCATAACGTCTACGAGAATAACGATATAAGTCAACTGCACAATTGAAAATTCAAATGGCCATTGTGTAAAGGTGCCTGGAAAAGCTTCATCTCGTCGAGGCAACTCTGGTACAGGTGATCAAAAAGGTCAAAACAAAGCAGAGTCAAATACTGATCAGCATGCAGAAGTAGCTGCAGGCTCATACCAAGACTGGATTGATGAAATACGTCAAACCCACAAGGTCAACAAAGACAGTGGTGGTGTTAATTACTATGCGCCGCTTGACGGAAATAATACATGCTATACGGAAGATTATCGTCCTGGAAAACAAGAATACACGGAATATGCACTAGAAGATGGAATGGCTGTGCAGACGTTAAAAAGAGGGGGCGGGGTTGAACTGTCAAAGTTCTGTAAACCTAATGACGCTAAAACCCTCACCTCCAACGATCCTGCACAACCTAAGGGTCCCACCATTGAAGAAATGCTCCAAGAAGTTGAGGACCAGTTCGCTAAAACCGATATCCAGGCTCCTGTGTTGAAGCAGTCCTACAACCTTGGCACCGGCCAGGGTAACGACAACCCCAACGTCTATAAGAACCAGGCCGTTAACTTCTACGTCGACGCACCGACTGCACGTTGGGAAGGCGACCTCATGATTGGACATGTGGAGATGGAGTCCTACCCCACGCAGATGACCATTCAGTATGGCAACGGTGACGAGGGCAGCTTCTACACCATGGGCAAGCCGGTCAGCAGGGCACGTGGCGAAGAATCACGCAAGACCGCGACTAGCTACGCTTATCAGCGGTCAGGCAACTTCCACGCCTACGCAACGGTGTCATATTCTGGCCGTTTCCGTGTGAACGGTGGCGCCTGGCATGCACTGGACGTCGTACTGACGAAGGATACTGTTGACCCGCTGCTGATTCGTGTGTGGTGGGTTGATGTGGGCCGCGTAGCCGGTGACTGCAGCTATGACGACACTCGTTGGGGCTGCAAGAATGATCCCACGATGGGTAAGAAGGATAACCCGAACCCGCGCCTGCGCAAGGCTGATATTCGTACCGGCCAGCGCTGGCATCTGAATGATAACGGTGACGGGGATACTGAGTATTCGTTGCACCGCGACTGGCCCGACATGTAGGGCTGCTCCCCCGCCGTGGGTCTTACGCTGAGAAGCCACATGTTCGCCGAGAAGCCACTTTGTTTATGGCTTTTCGAAACACATGTGGCTTCTCGGCTATCGGGTTCTTCCCTTCGGCTGGTTAGTCTTCCGGTTTATAGCCAGCCACCTATTCACACTTCACACCGATACGAGGAATACGTTTCCATGACTTCCACTCTTTTGACCCGCCGCGCACTGTTAAGCGGCGGCACACTCATGGGTCTTAGTGCCCTGCTTGCGGCATGCGGCCAGCAGGCAAATAACGAGGCGGCAACCACCGCATCCGCCGCGCCGAGCGAAACCGCCTCGGCCGTAGCATCTGATTCTGCGTCCGCTTCGGCCTCAACCACCCCGAAGCCTGTCGTAACTCGCGGATATTCGGGAAATTCCAAAGCCCCGGATGGTGAGTACCGAAAGGCAGACGGCTACGGGCCGGCACAGAATGTTCCTCTTCCGAAAGCAGAGCCACAGCAGTACCCCGAAACTACGCAGGGCCTCTACCGCATGATGAAGGATTGGCTTGTCTCCCATAACTACGCCATTCAGACAGGCGACTGCTCTTATGCGTTCAAATACGTCACGGAAGAGTCTGAAGAATACGGGTTCTATCAGTTCATTGAGGATCTTTACCAGAACGGCGGGTGGACCGTTGACGGTCTAGACAGCTACCAGCCAGAAGGTCCACTCCTCTACGATGAGGACAAGAAAAAGTACCGTATGCTGCATCGCCGGTTCTGGAGCACTGTCATGTACGTGGAGTCTAATGGTCACCTTGATATGCAGGCTAATACTGACACCAGTGACGATACTTTCTATTTCCTTTTTACATACTCTGACGGCTATTGGAAGATTGCCGGCAGTAAGACGGAAGAAGAATTGCAAAACGAGAAATAGCCTTTTTCTTCAATTCACACACCACACCAATACGAGGAATACACTTCCATGACTTCCGTTATTTTGACCCGCCGCGCAATGCTGAGCAGCGGCGCTCTTCTGGGTTTCAGCACCCTGCTTGCGGCATGCGGCCAGCAGGCAAATAATGAGGCGGCAGCCACCGCAACTGCCGCGCCGAGCGAGTCGGCTTCGGCTGTAGCGTCTGAGTCTGCATCCGCTTCAGCCTCAACCACCCCGAAGCCTGTCGTAACTCGCGGATATTCAGGCAATTCCAAAGCCCCCGATGGCGAGTACCGCAAGGCAGATGGCTACGGCCCTGCACAGAACGTCCCCAAGCCTCGCAATGAGCCCGCTCAGTACCCTGAGACCGAAGAAGGACTCATGAAGATGATGCAGGACTGGCTGGTTGCACACAATTATGGAATTCAGACTGGCGATTGTTCGTATGCTTTCAAATATGTCATGAAAGATACCGATGAATATAATTCATACAACTATACGGAATCGCTCTACGAACGTGGAGGATGGATTATCGGAGGTTTGGAGTCTTACCAGGCTGAAAGCTCTCTGATTTACGATGACCAGAAAAAGAATTATCGAATGAAGTTCAGCATTCTATGGTCGACTGTTACGTATGTAAATCCTGACGGCCATCTTGAAATGGAGGCCAATACAGATACCACCAATGACTCTTTCTACTTGTTGTATACGTACTCTGAAGGATATTGGAAAATTTCTGGCAGCGACTTCGAGGTATAACATCAGAAGATTTACTGCTGGCTAATTTCCGGTTTCTAACCAGCCCCCTATTCACACACCACACCGATACTAGGATTAGAATTCCATGACTTCCGTTATTTTGACCCGCCGCGCAATGCTGAACGGCGGTACGCTCATGGGTCTTGGTGCCCTGCTCGTAGCCTGCGGTCAGCAAGCTACTAACGAAGCGGGCGCTTCAGCATCCTCGACCGCAGCGCCGAGCGAAACCGCCTCGGCATCTACTACAGCAGCTGAGTCACCCTCGGCGAGTGCCACTCCGTCTACTATCCGCGGATACTCCGGCAGGTCCAAAGCCCCCGACGGCGAATACCGCAAAGCCGACAAATACGGCAACGCACAAAACGTACCGAAGCCCAGCCTCCCCGAAGAAGGCTACAACGAAAAATCTGTAGAAGGCATGCGTAAAACACTTGATGCATGGGCTCAGTGGGGAAACTACGGTATCCAAACTGGGGATTATTCAAAGGCACGAGAATTCATTTCGCCGAACTTCGAACGTGAACTTTCCGAATATGAGGATACTGAAAATCTTTACCGAAGCGGCGGCTGGGTTATTGACGGTATTGATCAGTGGCTACCTGAGGGCGACCCCTGGTCAGATGACGGAGAAACATATTTCTGGAGAATATATCGTGAATGGACCCGAGTAGTTCACGTTGAAAATACAGGGATTTGGGAAGCCTGGACCAATAACGATAAACCCGATGACACCTTCACTTTCGAGATGAAGCACAACAGCGAAAAGTGGGAAATCATCAATTACGTCTAAGCCGGCGAATCTATTTCATGAAATAGTCCCATAACCGTTGAAAAGCCACATGTGTTTCGAGAAGCCACCATTGTTGTGGCTTTTCGAAACACATGTGGCTTCTCGGCGCATAGGTATCGGCGCATGGCGTCTTCCGTAAAATGGTGTCTATGGCTAAGAAAACTAAAGGTAAGAAGAGCGGCGCAGCAACCGCCGCCGTAGCACTGCTGACCGAGACGAACACCCCCTTCCAGATGCGTGAATACGAGCACGTTGAGGGCGTCACTTCCTTCGGTGAAGAGGCCGCGAAGAACCTCGGCGCCTCCGAGGAGCAGGTGTTCAAGACCCTGCTGATCGTGCACGAGAAGGATTTCGCCGTCGCAATCGTGCCGGTCTCTGGCAAGCTGAACATTAAGGCTGCCGCCGCTGCCCTCGGCTGGAAGAACGCCTCCATGTGCGACCCGAAGGTCGCCGAACGCCGCACCGGCTACGTGGTCGGCGGCATCTCCCCGCTGGGTCAGAAGACTCCCTCCCCCACTCTGCTCGATGAGTCTGCGCAGCTTTTTGACACGATCATGGTTTCTGGCGGTAAGCGCGGCCTGGATGTTGAACTCGCTCCGGACGACCTGCTGAAGCTCACCAACGGCAAGTACGCTGACATCCGCGCTTAGTCCGCGCTCAGTGGGAATAATCCGCCCGGCCGCGGCGTTACATATGTCGTAAGAGCCTGGGCATGAGAGCAAACTGAAGGAGTCATGATGGGCAATTCGCTACCCGGCGTGGGTGCTATCGCCAAGAACTGGCGTGAAGTGCTCAAGCCTGAAGAGTACGCTGTTCTGCGTGAGGGCGGCACCGAGCGCGCGTTCACGGGCGAGTACTGGAACACCCACACGGAGGGTGTGTATTCTTGCCGTGCCTGCGGTACGGAGCTGTTCCGTTCCGATCAGAAGTTCGATTCGCATTGTGGTTGGCCGTCGTTTTTCGCGCCGCTGGCTGAGGACCGTGTGCGTTACTTGGAGGACACGACGTTCGGTATGCGCCGTGTGGAGGTGCGTTGCGCCGCCTGCGATTCGCACCTGGGTCACGTGTTTGAGGGTGAGGGCTACCCGACTCCCACGGATTTGCGGTATTGCATTAATTCGGTGTGTCTGACGCTGACCCCGGCTAGTGAAGCCGCGGCTGATAAAGCACAGCCTGGTGATGCCCCGGCTGACAAGGCGTAAGCCGCCGAACAAACCCCGGCAAGACCCCTCGCGGGCACGCCGGTGAACCCCTTATTGTGAGTCTCTCTAAATTCGAGGCTTTAAGCTCGGGCGGGTAGAATGGCGTAGTGCCTTCGCGGGCACGCCACCCCGCCCGGGCTTGTGTTTGTTCGGGCGTACGCCTGCCCGGGCATCTGACGCATCGTATGGGCGCGTCGAATCAGACAGAGGAAAAGGATTGAGTGCATGAGTACCGCAGCTGAACAGAATGCCGCAGGCACCCCTCAGCTGACCCTTAACGGTATCGAAGTTCCGGACGTTGTTCCTCTGGAGACCCCTTCCGCACCGATTCCGACCCTTATCAATACGGAGAGCGGTCTGCGTCGTGCTGCTGAGCAATTGGCGGCGGCGTCCGGCCCGGTGGCTGTTGATACGGAGCGCGCGCAGGGCATCCGCTACGGTTCGCGTGCTTTTTTGGTGCAGCTCAAGCGTGAGGAACAGCTGTACCTGATTGACCCTGAGGCGTTCAAGGATTTGCGCATTATTAACGATGCTCTGGCGGATGCTGAGTGGGTTATTCACGCCGCGATTCAGGATTTCCCGAGCTTGGATATGCTCGGTATGCGCCCAAACCGTCTGTTTGATACGGAGCTGGGTGCGCGTCTTGCCGGTCTGGAACGCGTGAATCTGGGTGCGACCGTTGAGGAGCTGCTCGGCTACAAGCTGGCGAAGAAGCACTCGAAGGAAGACTGGTCGCGCCGCCCCCTGCCGGAGTCCTGGCTGAACTATGCTCTGCTGGACGTTGACGTGCTCATTGATTTGCGTGACGCGCTGGAGGAGCTGCTCCGCAAGCAGGGTAAGCTGCAGTACGCCCTGGAGGAGTTCGAGTACCTGTGCAAGTCCCCGGTGAAGGATCCTACGGATCAGCCGGAGCGTTGGCGTAAGACGAAGGGCCGCACGATGCTGCGTTCGGTCAAGCAGCTGACGGCGTTGCGTAACCTGTGGCTTGAGCGTGATTCGCTGGCGCGTAAGAAGGACGTTGACGCGAAGCGTCTGCTGCCCGATTCTGCGATTGTGGAGGCGGCACGCACCATGCCGCGTAACGTGCCCGCTATCATGGCGATTCCCGGTTTTCAGACGCGTGGCCTGCGTCGTGAGGGTCCGCGCTGGGTGCGTGCTATTGCCGCGGCGGCACGCGGTGAGAACGCTGTACCGTTCACGTTGCCGTCGACTGCCCCGCCGCCGTTGAAGGCGTGGGAGTCTAAGCGCCCCGAGAATCTGGCGCTGTTCACCGAGGTTCGTCAGGCAATTGATGAGCTCTCGGAGAAGCTGACCATTCCGGCGCAGAACCTGATCACGACCGATTATGTTCGCCGCCTCTGCTGGGAGCCGCCGGCTCGTTTCGACGAGCAGACCCTGCGGGATGCGCTCGCCGAGTACGGTGCGCGCCCCTGGCAGACGGGTCTGGTTGCCCCGGTGATTGCGCCGATTTTTGCCAGCCACCTGGGGTAGGTTTCTCTAACGCTGAATAGATGTGTGTGCCGGTTGGGTGTGTTGCTGATGCGACCGCCCAACCGGCATTTTGTTCTATTCGCGGGGTCAGGCGGGAACAAAGCTTAGCCTGCTCTCATTCGATTTTTATCCCAAACGGGCATAGGGTGGAGAGAGTACACGAAAGGACCCACCATGCCCGCACCCAACGGATGCAGCCGTTCTCAGGAGGCGTGCGCCTCCCCCGCTACTGAATCCGCTGCAGTCGACGCCGCCGTTAACACCGCAGTCGATACCGCAGAAACTGAATCTTCTGCACGCGTCTTCTCCCGCCGCGCAACCCTTATCACCGGCGCCGTAGCATCCGGTGCGTTGCTCGCTTCCTGCGCCGAAGGTGACGGCGCTGTCACCGCACCCGAAGGCACCGTCGAGGTGGGTTCCGCCTCCGCTGTGGGCGTTGGCAAGGCGGCTAAGCTGACCCACGGCTCCACGACCATTATCGTCTCTCAGCCCTCTTCGGGCGAGTACAAGGCGTTCAGCACCGTCTGCACCCACCAGGGCTGCCAGGTGCAGGTGCAGGACTCCAACCGCATCGTGTGCCCCTGCCACGGCTCCGAGTACGCCGTAGCTGACGGTTCGGTCGTGCACGGCCCCGCGGAGGAGGCGCTGACCAGCTACCCGGTGCAGGTGAAGGGCGGCAAGATTTTCGTTAGCGGCACCGGTAACTCCTAAAACCGGCGGCTCAGAAGCTACCTACAGCAAGACCTCCATACAGCAGAATCTACGTACAGCAAAGCTCCGCCCATCCGAATCGATGGGCGGGGCTTCTTGCTGTCTATAACCGCTACTGAGGCAAGCTCTAGCGGGCACGTATCAGGTACGACCGCTAGCGGGTGTGGCGCGGTTTCTGGCCCTCTTCACGAGCGAACGGAACCTTATCGCCAGCCAGCTGCGCACGCAGATCCGCGATAATGGTTTCCGCGGTCAGGCCGACCTCTTCCAGGATCTCTTCACGAGAAGCGTGGGGAATGAACTCCGCAGGAAGACCCAGCTCGCTCAGCGCGGTATCTACGCCTGCCGCACGCATTTCCTGGCGGATGCGCGAACCCACACCGCCGGAACGCACGCCGTCCTCAATGGTCACCACAATGCGGTGGTCACGCGCCAGTTCCACGACCGAAGGCGGCACCGGCATCACCCAGCGCGGGTCAACCACGGTCGACTGGATACCCTCGGCGGCAAGCACCTTGGAGGCTTCCAGCGCCACGCGAGCCATAGCGCCCACGGCAACGAACAGCACGTCACGCTGGCCGGTCTCCGGGTGAGGCTCACCGGTGCGGGCGAGCACATCCACGCCGTCGCTGCGGCGCTCCAGGGCGGGAATATCCTCGCCCACAGAACCCTTCGGGTAACGAATCACGGTCGGTGCATCGTTAATAGCTACAGCCTCACGCAGTTCTTCGCGCAGGGTCGCACCATCACGCGGGGCCGCCAGGTGCAGACCGGGAATGAACTGCAGCATCGCCAAATCCCACATGCCGTGGTGGCTCGCACCGTCCGGGCCGGTAATACCGGAGCGGTCCAGCACCACGGTCACGCCCGCCTTGTGCAGGGCAACATCCATAAGCAGCTGGTCAAAGCCGCGGTTCAGGAAGGTTGCGTAGAGGGCAACCACCGGGTGCATGCCGCCGTACGCCAGGCCGGCGCTCATTGCCACGGCGTGCTGCTCAGCGATACCCACGTCAATAACGCGCTCGGGGTGGCGCTTCTGGAATTCGCGCAGACCCACGGGAATGAGCATCGCGCCGGTAATGCCGACGACGTTCTCCTGCTCGTCGGCAATATCCGCAATTTCGCTACCAAAGACGCCGGTCCATGACTCGGAGGTGCTGGTCGAAACGTCCTCACCGGTCAGCGGGTCAATCTGGCCCACCGCGTGGAACTGGTCGTCTTCGTTCGCGCGGGCGGGTGCGTAGCCGTGGCCCTTCTCGGTAATGGCGTGCACAATCACCGGGCCGGCGTAGTTCTTCGCCGCGGTCAGTGCGTTCTCCACAGCCTGCTGGTCGTGGCCGTCAATGGGGCCCACGTACTTCATGCCCAGGTCTTCAAAAATGCCCTTGGGTACGACGACGTCCTTAATGCCCGCCTTCATGCCGTGCAGGCCGCGGTACACCATCTGACCAACCGGGCCGCCGCGCTGCAGACCGATGCGCACCGCATCCAGGGCGTGGTCATAGCGGTGGTCGAGGCGCACGCGATCCACCTGCTGCTGCACACCGTGCTTCAGCTCAGAAAGCTGGTTCGCGAAACCGCCAATAGTCGGCGCGTAGGAGCGGCCGTTATCGTTGACCACAATCACGACCTTGCGGGTGCGGTCGGCAGCAATATTGTTCACAGCCTCCCACGCCATGCCACCGGTCAGCGCGCCGTCACCAATGAGGACCACGGTGTAGCGGTCATCTTCACCGTTGAGCTTGTGCGCACGCGAAATACCGTCAGCCCACGAAATCGAGCTGGAAGCATGCGACGAGGCAATAATGTCATGCTCAGACTCGCCGCGATCCGGGTAACCCGACAGGCCACCCTTCTGACGCAGAGTCTTAAACGCATGACGGCCGGTCACCAGCTTATGCACATACGACTGGTGGCCGGTATCGAAAAGAATGTTGTCCTTGGGAGATTCAAAAACACGGTGAATGCCGAGGGTCAGCTCCACAACGCCCAGGTTCGGGCCCAGGTGACCGCCGGTCGCCGACACATTCGTCACGATGAACTGGCGGATTTCCTTAGAGAGCTCCTCCAGCTGCTCGTAGCTGAGGTTCTGCAGATCCGACGGGGACTGAATGCCGGGGAGCAACTTGGCAGTGGCACCGTCGCCAATGCTGTAGTCTGCGGTGGGTGCGCCACCGGCGACGCTATTCGGGGTCTCCTCCTGCGGCAATGCGTTTTCAGCGGACATACACCCACACTCCTCAAGGTCGGGGCACGGCTCATTCCGTGCGTTGGTTCTTCAATGATTCTACCGTTTACGGTGCCAAAAAGCAGATTTATACGCCCGCAGAGCAAGACGCACCGGGTTGAGCGAAAACGGTCTGAAATAACCCCTAGTGGGCTAGCTGGTGAACAGCCCAACCCGCCCAACACGGTGGTTATCTACGTACGGCTAGTGCTGCGCTACTTGGTGCGGCGGCGGCGCGGACGAGGCTTCGCCGGGGCACGCTCAAACAGCGCCACAGACTCCACGTGATGCGTATTCGGGTACATATCAAACGCCCGAAGCTGCACCATATCCCAACCCAGCTCACGCAAAATACCGGTGTCACGACCCAGGGATGCTGGGTCGCAAGCCACGTACAGAATACGCTTGGGGTCCAGCGCATCCAGGCGTTCCAGGGTGGTTCGGTTTGCGCCCTCACGGGACGGGTCAAGGACCACCGCATCAATGGCGGGGATTTCACCAAACTCAAGGGCGGTCTTCAAATCGACCAGGTGGCGCGCCACGTCGCCGCGAATCACCTCAATGCGGGTGTTCGCCGAGTTCTCGGTGCGGGAGCAACCATCCGGCGCGAAGTTCGAACGGGCATCCTTATGGGTCACCGGGGAGCCCTCAATGCTGACCACGGTACCCGTTGCGCCCACGGCGTCCGCGAGCGCGGCGGTGAACAGGCCCGCGCCGGCGTACAGGTCGAGGGTGCATTCGCCTTCCTGCGGGCGGAGCATGGTGAGCATGGTGCCGACCATGGTAGAGGGGGCGGCGCGGTGAATCTGCCAGAAGCCGCCGGCGGACACCTGGTAGCTGAAGCGGCGGGAGCCGAAGGTAACTTCTTCGGTGACGGAGCGCAGGCCTGCGCCGAGCAGCTGGTCGCCTTCGGGTACGCGGCGGTAGGGGCTATGGGAGGAGCCGGGGCGGCGGCGCTTGGGCTTGCCGTTGGAGGTGGACTGCGGGGTGAAGAACAGCGAGATCTTGCGCTTAGCGAGCAGTCCCCAGGCGTCGGCTGCCTGCTGTTCGATGTCCTTGGCGACCTCTTCGATGGAGAAGCGCGGGTCGACGATGAACTGCAGTAGGACCCTGCCGCGGGAGGAGACGGTCGCCTCAACCTCACGCACGCCGCGCAGGTTCAGCTCCTCGAGCTGCAGGTTGCGCAGTTCGGGTGCGACAAGGGGAAAGTCGACGACCGGTACGGGCTGGGAGGCACGGTACGGGTGCATGCCGACGCGCCAGGTGACGGCGGGGCTCTTCTTGCCGCCGTTCTGCCCGCCGTTCTTCTGCTCGCTGTTCTTCTCTTCGCTATCGTGCGCGCGGACCTTGGTCACGGTGTAACGCACGCGGGTACGCCAAGACAGGCCCTCGTTGTTATCGCGCAGGGGCAGCTCTTCAACCATGAGGTTGGTCAGCAGCGGCGATTCGAGGGGCAGGCCGCCCAGGCGGTTGATTTGGGTGCGAACAATATCGGTCTTGTAGCGTCGCTGCTCATCCAGGTTGATGTGGCCGTACTCCATGCCGCCGAGCAGTTCGGGTACGCCGGTGGCTGCCGCGCGTTCCTCTTCGGTGGCGAGCGCATCCGCCTGAATCCAGGGGTGAGGGCGGCGCGCCAGGGAGGGTACGGGTACGGAGATAACATCCGCGAAGTAGAAGCGGCGCTTGGGGCCGATTGCGGTGATGCGCACTTCAGCCTGTTCGCCGACGATGCCGTGACGCACAAAGATGACGCCCTGTTCGGTGCGCGCTACGAAAGCGCCGCCGTGCGCGGGTGCCTCACAGGTGACGGTGAGGGTCTGCCCGACGCTGTATCCGTCTACGTTGTTGGAGGCGGCAGGCGTGGTAGCAGGGTGAGTCACAGCATTGTCTCCTAAAGAATCACTTAATGTGAATTATTTTATACCGGTTTGTACCTTTACTCCGATTCCGACGCCCCGCAGGGGGCACCGAATAGGGCATAAAGGGCAAAGTCCAGGCGCTATTCGAGGGGTTGTACGGGCTGTACGAGGGTTCAGGTACCGGTCAACCACTAGGTCGGCCGTTAGGTCAGTCGCTAGCGCTTCTTCTCACGCGCCACGGCATCCGCCTCGTGCAGGCGACCGCGGTACACGGCATGGCGGTTGCTCTGAATCAGTTCGCGGCCGCCACCGGCTGAACGGGTTACGTTCGGGGCGACTGCCGCCGTATATCCCTCGGTATCAGCCGCAGACTCAGCGGTCGAATCGTTGGCAGTTTCTTTACCTTGCAGGCGCTGGTCAAAGATTTCGTCGTACACTTCGTCCTCGTGCATCGCCCAGGGCACGGTCGCGGTCATCACGCCCGGTTCGTGCAACAGCGCCTGCTTGAGGCGGCGCACCGTGCGGCGGTGCAGAAGACGCTGCCACCAGTGCTCCACCACAAACTCGGGCAGGTACACCACCAAAATATCGCGGGGCGACTTCTTGCGGCGGCGGCGAATATACGAGACGACCGCCTCCACGGTGTCACGGTACGGCGAATCAATCACAGACAGAGGCACCGGAATACCGAGGGCATACCAGCGCTTCTTCACGACTTCCAGGGCGGCGCGGTCGTTGTTGACCGTCAGCGCCTCAATCGTGGAGGGGCGACCGGCACGCGCATAGGATAGAGCGCGAACCGCCGGGCGGCGCACACGCTCCACATACACGATGGCGTGCACACGCGAAGGCAGGGCCGCCACATCCGCAACGGATTCAGCGTTCAGGGGGATGTCCAGGGCGGCATCCACCGCATCGTAGTGGCGGCGAGTCACAACCATACCTCCAACCATCAGGGCAATCATTCCAAGGGAGAGCCACGCGCCGGCGGCGAACTTCGTCACCACGACGATGACCAGCACCGCGGCGGTCACCATCACGCCCACCGCAGAGACCGCAATATCGCGCAGCAGGGCGCGGCGCGGCATCTGCGCCAGGGTGATGCGCAGCAGGCGCATGCGGTAGCGCACCACCGCCAGCTGCACCAGCACCATGGACAGGCACATGCCCACGATGTACAGCTGAATCAGCGAATACACGTCCGAGTTGAAAACGGTGGTGAGGAAAATCGAAATCGCAGACAGTGCCAGCACACCGTTCGCGTACAGGCCGCGCGAATCCACGCTGCGGAAGAACACCGGCAGATACTGGTAATCAGCCAGCGACGAAGCAATCACCGGGAAGCCCGTAAACGCGGTCAGCGAGGCAATAATCAGCACGCCCACCGTGGCAAACACCAGCAGCTGCGCAAAGAACGGCACACCCTGATAAATCGCCAACGCCACCTGGTACAGCGCAGGCTTCTGGTGGAAATACTCCCCCGGCGTGTGCCCGTCAATGAACAAGAAACGGGTCGTATCGTGCACCATGTGAACGCGGGTTGCCGCCGCAAAACCGAGCAGGCTCACCAGCAGGACCGAGGTAATCAGGCCCATCAGCATCATGGTGACCGCCGCGTTATATTTCTTCGGGCGGCGGAAATACTTCACCGAATTAGAAATCGTAGAAACACCCGAGAACGCCACCAAGCCGGCGGAGAAAGAACGCGCCAGAAGCAGCATCAGCGCCAGACCCTCCAGCGAGTGGGTCTCGAGCTCGGGGGCAATCACGTAGGTCGCCGATTCAGCCAACGGCAAGGTACCCGTCGCGGCACGAATCCAACCCACAATGAGGGTCGCTCCCAACAGCGCCAAGAAAACATACAGCGGCCAGTACGCAATCTTGCCCAGCAGCTGCACGCCACGCAACGCAAACAACGTCAGCGCAACAATGAGCAACACCGCAATGTGCGTGCGCCAATCCTGAATCTGCGGATACAACGCCACCAAAAACGAGGACGCCGAAGACATCGACACCGCCACCGTGAGCGTATAGTCCATCAGCGACGAAGCACCCATCACAATCGACGGCAGCGCACCCAGTTTGCGGTGCACCAGCTGAATATCGCCCTCAGAAGCAATCTGATTAATGTTGTAGCGGTACGTACCAATGACCAGCAGACCCACCATCGCCACGCCCAAACCAATCCAGGGCGAAAAAGCGAGCGCAGACGCACCCGCGGCGGCAAGGGTCAAAATCATCTGGTCGGCGGCGTAGGCAACCGAAGAGATGCCGTCGGCACCGAAAAGAGGCAGGGCGTAGCGCTTCGGCAGCGCGACTGCCGAAAGATTTCGCGTGCTGACCGGCTGACCGGTCAGGGCGATGCGCATCCTATCCCAACGATTCCTCACGCTGTTAAGGCTATCGGTCGCGGCTTCAAAGCTCAATTTTATTCAGCCGAATAGTGGGCATTGCGAGCGGAATATCACGGGGCATCGGCGCGGAGGCTCACCCGCCCATTACACTGGTAGAGGTAGGCGGTCATGCCTTATCGCCATAAAACATCAACACTCGGAGGGATGTATGCCTCACTTCGTCATTATGGGTGCCGGACGCGTGGGCGTCATGCTGGCGCGCACTCTGGAAGCTTCAGGGCATACGGTCGCCGTCATTGACCAGGACGAACGCGCTTTCCAGCCACTACGTAAGGGCTTTGAGGGCCGCCTGGTCACCGGTGTTGGCTTCGATGAGGACACCCTCAAGCGTGCCGGCATTACCGAGGCGTACGCTTTTGCCGCCGTCTCGTCGGGCGATAACTCGAACATTATTGCCGCCCGCGTCGCCCGCGAAATGTTCAAGGTCAAAAACGTTGTGGCGCGTGTGTACGACCCGAACCGTGCCGAGTTCTTCCAGCGCATGGGTATTCCCACGGTGGCGTCGGTGCGCTGGTCCACCGACCAGGTGCTACGCCGCCTGCTGCCCGAGCAGGCGCTCAAGGGCGACTTCCGTGAACCCTCGGGTCGCCTCATGCTCACCGAAATTCCGCTCGACGACGGCTGGGCAGGCCACGCACTGACCAGCATCGAACGTGCCGCCGGGGTGCGCATCGCCTACATCACCCGCTTTGGTGAGGGCATGCTCCCCCGCCCCGATTCCGCCTACCAGCAGGGCGATAGCGTGCACGTGATGATGCGCACCGACGACGTTGCGGACGTAACCCGCATTCTCTCCCGCCCGCCGCGCGTCGACGACGAAGAAATGGAAGCGGACTACGCCCCCGCAACCGGTCACCGCAAGCACCCCCACGCTCCGAAGAAGCCCGCCGAATCCGGCGTGACAATCACCCCCAAGCAGGAGCACAACGAAACCCCCGTTGTCGAGCACGAATTCCACCTCGGCGACACTCCCCCGGAGCTGCCCGACCCCCTCGAACTCATCGGCCGCCATCGTGACTCCTCGAAAGGTGAGAAGTAAGTGAAGGTCCTCATTGTTGGTGCCGGCTCCGTGGGTGCCTCCATCGCTAAAGAACTCATGATGAACGGCCACGACGTGACCATCATCGACTCCAAGCCCGAAGCCAAAAAGCGCGCCGACCTGCCCGGCGTGCGCTGGCATATTGGTGACGCCTGCGAGCTGTCCGTACTGCGCCAGGTGCACCCGAACAAGGCGGACGTGGTCGTTGCCGCAACCGGTGACGACAAGGCAAACCTGATGGTCTCCCTGCTGGTGCGCAGCGAATTCGGTGTGCCGCGCACCGTGGCACGCGTGAACAACCCGCGTAACGAATGGCTCTTCGACGACTCCTGGGGCGTGGACGTTGCCGTGTCCACCCCGCGTCTGATGACCGCCCTCGTTGAGGAAGCCGTGGAAGTCGGCGACGTGGTGCGCCTACTGACCCTGCAGGCAGGCGGCGCGACCCTCGCCGAATACACCGTGCCCGACGACCACCCCGTCATCGGTTACCGCGTGGACCACGTGCAGTGGCCCGTCGATACGGTGCTCACCGCCATTCTGCGTGACGGCGCCCCGATTCCGCCCAGCGCCGACGTGGCGATCGAGGGCGGCGACGAGCTGTTCTTCATCACGACCATTGCCGGTGAGGATCAGATTCGCGCGCTGTTCGCGTAAGCGTTTATATGTAAGTTTTTGGGTAGGCGAAAGCCCCGGTTACGGGTACCGGGGCTTTCGTCTACCTTCTAGAAGGCCTTTATGAAGTTGTGGGCTGCGCCTTAGCGGTTCTCAGAACCCTCAGCGCTATCAGCGCCTTCAGCGGATTCGGTAGCTTCAGCATCTTCAGAATCCTCACTCACCAGCGCCTCCTCCGGAGCCGACACACGCCACGCCAGCCACACGCCCAAAGCGTACAGCGGCAGGCCCATCACCAGGCGGGTGGCGCCCAGCGCCTCCACATTATTCGCAAAGTACAGGGGCACCTGCACGGCGAGGCGCAGCATCATCAGCACGGTAATAATCCAGGTCGCCAGCATGTACTGGCGCAGACGCACCGGGTTCTGACGCCAGCTCAGCGCCTCGCCACGAATCACCGCGAAAATCAGACCCATCAGCGGCCAACGCACCAGCATCGACAGCAGATACGCCAGAATGTACACGCCGTTCGTCCAGAAACCGACCACAAAGTAGTCGCTCGCGTTACCGGTACGGTACGCCGCAAAGGCACAAATCGCCACGCCCACCAGACCGGTCAGCGCACTCACTAGCTTAGAGCCCTGCACCAGACGGACCAGCGTGAACACGCCCGCCGCAGCCAGCGCAGCAATCAGGGACAGGTTCAGTTCCTTCGTCACGGTGAACAACACCAGGAACGCCACAGCGGGCAGGGAGGATTCCACCAGGCCGCGCCAGCCGCCGATAGCGTGCAGAATATCCACATCGCCGTTGGCGGTGCGGCGCATATTCGCACCCATGGAGGCGCTCAGGCTCTGCGCGAACTGGTTCCCTTCCCGCGCAGAATCAGCTGCGGGGTTAGCGTTCGGGTCGGGCTGGGTCGAAGACTGCTCAGCGCTCATATTTTCCCTTCTCAGCAAAGAATTGCGGCACAATCTCATAGCGCGGGTTGTAAATCACCGGCTGATGCGCCCTCACCGACACCACACCGGAACAGCGCAACAGCGCACCGGCAAGCACGCCCGGTACCATCCGCTGCCCCTGCCACTTCAGCAGAATCCGGTCCCCCGGGTTGAACGGCGCGTACGGCGGGAACGACACCTCATGCGAATCCTGCACCGCCACGGTCGCCAAAGATGCCGTGTTCAGGTGGTGCTGCTTCTCGGACTCCTCGGACTCCTCCTCGAAATCCTCACCGGGCGGCTCCACAATCGGCATGCCAATCAGCGCCAACGGGCTCGACCACTGCAGAGGCTTCGACTTCGCCACCACCAGCTCGGCACGGTACATCGGCTTATCCTGCAGCGCAGGCAGCCACACCTGCTCCACGCGTCCGGCAAGGCGTACGCGAAAGCGCTCGGGGTACCCGGGAGCAAGAATCTGCTCCTCCGGCACCGCGAGCGCACTCGGGTAGTTCGAGAACTCAGGCATTAGCCAATCTCGGTAATCTCAGGGCCGCGGCGAGGCATCGGGCGCAGCTTGCTGTGCTCGTTCTCGGTCTCTTCTTCCACGGCGGGCTCTTCCTCAGCCACAACCAGGTCGGCGGGCAGAGTCATGGGCAGCAGTTCGCGCGGCGGGCGCGGGTCGTCGCCACGGTCCACCACAACGGTGCGGAAAACTTCCTCCACCGAGGCGGCTGCCTTGTCGTCACCGAGCACAGCCGCACCGGAAATCACGCCGCGCAGGAACCAGCGGGGGCCGTCCACACCCACGAAACGGGCGATGCGCTCGCCGGGCTGACCGTCCGGGGTGAAGGCGGGCAGGCGGGTCAGCATCTCGGCACCGAACACGCCGGCGTAGATTTCGACGTTGCCGCCCTGGGAAGCGACGGACTCGGTCAGGTCGTGACGGATATCGTCCCAGATGCCGGTGGTACGCGGTGCGGCGAATGCCTGCACCTGCAGGGTTGCGCCGTCGCGGGTGATGGTTGCGGCGATGACGGCACCGGTTGCGTCGTCGGTCTCGAGGCGCAGGTTCATGCCGTCGAGCAGCTTGATGCGCAGCGCACCCAGGTCGACGTAGTCCTCGAGGTCTTCGGCGGTGACTTCTTCAATGTCGTGCGGGCCGTTGACGCGGTCGTACTTAATGACCTCGGGAGAGTTCTCCTCTTCCTTCAGCTCCTCAACCTCGACGTTGGTCTCTTCGACCTCTTCGGCGACAGCCTTGTCGATGGCGGCCTTTTCAGCCTCCTCGGCGCGCTTCTTCTTACCAAATCCGAACATGGTATTCCTACTTTCACCGCACGCAAGGTGCGGGGGTTTCTTCTCTTCTCTCGTGCGGTTTTCGCGGTGAGAGCAGACTAGTGGATTCCGCTGGAACCGAAGCCGCTGGAGCCGCGTTCGGTCTGATCCAGTTCATCCACCACGGTAAAGGTTGCGTGCTCGTACTTCTGAATGATCAGCTGGGCGATGCGGTCGCCGCGCTGCACATGGAAGGACTTGGTCTTGTCAGTGTTGAGCAGGGTGACCATCAGCTCGCCGCGGTAGCCGGAATCAACGGTGCCGGGCGCGTTCACAATGGTGATGCCGTTCTTGGTCGCCAGGCCGGAGCGCGGGTGCACCAGACCAACGTAACCTTCGGGCAGGGCGATTGCCACGCCGGTGGGGACGAGGGCGCGTTCGCCCGGCTCCAGCTCGAAGTCGATGCGGGAGCGCAGGTCAGCGCCGGCGTCGCCGGGCTTTGCGTAGGCGGGTGCGGGCAGCTCGGGGTCGAGCAGCTTAATGTGGACGTTTACGGGGGTCATCATGGTCAATACTCTAACCTTTCGCGGGTGTCTGTGCCATTACCTCGCGCTGTGTTGAGGCACCTCGCGCTGTGTTGAGGCTCTACTGCGGGGTGTTTGGGGTGCGTGTTCGCGGTCAGCGCGTGCCGCGGGTTGCTGTGCCGAGGGATAGCCGGGGGGCAAACGCGGCGCCGTTTGTGTGTGCGAGGCTTTCACATACTCAACGGGGCGGGTGCACTCGGCACTCGCCCCGTCATGAGGAGTATGTCGGGTGGGTGTTAGCCCTTCCCTAAAGTTTTAGCCCTCGCACTCGATGCAGTAGGACAGGCCGCCCTCTTCGCGTGCGATCTGCGAGCGGTGACGCACCAGGAAGCAAGATGCGCAGGTGAACTCGTCGTCCTGAGCGGGCAGAACAACAACGTTCAGCTCTTCGTTAGACAGGTCAGCACCCGGCAGCTCGAAGCTCTCAGCTGCGCTGTTCTCGTCTTCGTCCACCGCACCGGACTGCATCTCGGAACGGCGGGCGTTCAGCTCCTCGTAGGACTCTTCGTTCTGCTCTTCGTCCTGCTTGCGAGGTGCATCGTAATCAGTTGCCAAACTTTCACGCTCCGTTGGTTCTGTGGCTGTGTGTTGAACTGGGCCACGCTGGTTTAATGAGTGCTCTAGGTGCCGCTGGTGGGGATTTAACCCCGACGGCATGCCAGGTATTGTTCACCATTGGCACCCTATTTGTCTAATCCTGGGTAGGCTTTGGACTGTTTTGGCGTCACATTCTAGCTTTTTCGGTGCGAAAAGTACATCTTTTTTTGGGGAAAATCCCGCCTCCGCTACTGATTTACCGCGCTTTCACGGTACCCTGGAAGGTAGTTTGCGTTCCGTGCAACACATTCACGAACGCGTCCGGTTCACCTATGGAGGTTCTCATGCTTGAACTGCGTCTGATTGGCGTTCACGATGACGGCGAAAATCTGGTGCTTGAGTCTGCTGACGGCACCCGCTTCTTGCTGCCGATTGACGCGAACCTGCGCACGAGCATCACCAAGGCTCGCCGTATTCAGCCCGCCCGCGGTCTGGGCGCTAAGGGCACCTACGGCCCGCGCGATATTCAGACCCGTTTCCGTCAGGGTGCCTCCGTTGAGGAAATCGCTGAAGAGTCCGGTTGGGAACCGGAACGCGTGCGCCGCTACGAGTGGCCGATCGTTGCCGAGCGTGCCCACATTATTCGTGCCGCTCAGAGTGTGAAGATTGGTCGCCGCAGCTCCGCTTCGGGTACCGCACAGATTCCGGTGACCCTGAGCGCCCGCATTGAGGAAGTTTCCGAGCGTTACGGTTTTGAGGACGCAACCCAGGACTGGACCACCCGCCAGCAGGAGAACGGCCAGTGGCGCGTTGAGGTTGATATTGCGCTGAAGGATTCGGTGCGTCAGAACCTGCCCGCGCAGGTCGTCTTCCCCGCACGCTGGGTGTACAACCCCGCGAACCAGGGCCTGTACGCTTCGAATGAGGCGGCGTACTTCCTGATGGGCAATAGTGAGGACGCTGTTGCCGCCGCTGCGAAGAAGGCTCCCGTGGAGGTTCCTCCCGCCCGCCTGCCGAAGGCACCCGAGCCCGCACCGGCACCCATTACTTCCTCTGAGAGCGCTGATGAGCGTAAGCTCAAGGAGCTCCTGGAGCGTGCCCGCTCCGTGCGCCCCGCACAGGTTGAGGAGCCCGAGGTGTTCGTGCACCGCGAGTCCGCACAGCCCGCTGAGCCTGTAGCACCGGCTGCGCCTGCAGAGGCTCCGAAGGCTGAGGCTCCCGCGGAAGCTCCTGCGGCTGAGGCGCCCGAGGCTCCCGCAGCACCCGTTGCAGAACCTGCAACCCCCGCAGCACCCGCCGCTGAGGCTCCCGCCGAGTCTGCAGTTGCTCGAGGCCCGCTGACCGGCGCACCCGCCGCACACACCCCCGCGGCGCATCCGGCACCGGAAGACTACAGCGAACACGCACCCGCCGCAGAGACTGCTGAGGCACCCGCCGAGGAGAAGCCCAAGCCCTCCTCCTCGAAGAAGCAGCGCGTAAGCGTTCCGGCATGGGACGACATCATCTTCGGTAGCCGCAAGTAAGCGACCGCCCGCCCGCGCAAGGGTATTTAGACATACAGAAAACCGCTGGGAAACACTTCCTGGAGTTTTTCTCCGTTGCTGCCAGGAGTGATCCGG
>NZ_CAJZIE010000045.1:0-19872 GCF_916049665.1 uncultured Rothia sp.
GCCCAAATCCACGCAGGGTCCCGGCACATGCCACCATGAGAACATCCACCAGCAAGAAACAGACAGCGAGCACAAATAGCGGGCACAAAAAACCACCGGACGGGGCGCTCCCCATCCGGCGGTTTTTCTATCAAATTGAGG
Organism: uncultured Rothia sp.; assembly: GCF_916049665.1. Taxonomy (GTDB): domain Bacteria; phylum Actinomycetota; class Actinomycetes; order Actinomycetales; family Micrococcaceae; genus Rothia. Next base: position 142 of record NZ_CAJZIE010000045.1, read on the forward strand.
TTGAGCTAGGAGCTCTTAGTTGAAGACTCAGCTTCGGAAGAATCAGAGTCTTCAGAAGATTCAGCCTTCTCGGATGCCTTCTCGTCAGCGTCCTCTGCAGTCTCAGCTGCGGCAGTCTTCGGAGCGAACTCTGCAGGAGCCGGCTCAATACCCGCGGCAGCCTTCGCCGCAGCGCGACGACCAGCCACCACAAAACCAGCGGCACCCAGCAGAACCAAAATCAGCGCCGTCCACACGTGAATACGAACGCCCCAGAGCATCTCCGAGGTGTCGATACGCAGGAACATCTCAATGAAGAGGCGACCCACACCGTAGTAGAACACGTACAGCCACAGGGTCTGGCCCAGCTTCAGCACGCCCTTCTTGCCCAGCCACAGCAGTAGCGCCACACCCAGCAGGTTCCACAGCGACTCGTACAGGAACGTCGGATGGAACAGCGTACCCGCCGGATACTGCGACGGGAAATTACCGCTCGAAGTGCTAATCTCCAGGCCCCACGGCAGAGTCGTCGGCTTGCCGAACAGCTCCTGGTTGAACCAGTTACCCCAGCGGCCAAACGCCTGAGCCAGCAGAATACCGGGCGCTACCGCATCCGCGAATGCCGGGAAATTCATGCCGTAGCGGCGGCAACCATACCAGGCACCCAACGCACCAACCGACACGGCACCCATGATGCCGATGCCGCCCTCCCAAATCTTCAGGAAAGCCCACGGATCGGCAACATTCGGGCCGAAATAGCTACCCGGGTCGGTAATCAGCACGTGGTAGGCGCGGGCACCAACAATGCCCGCCGGGATAGCCCACATCGCCACGTCAAACACGCGCTCAGGGGTACCGCCCGCCGCCTTCCAACGGCGAGAACCCAACCACAAGCACACCGCCATACCCGCCAAAATACACAGGGCATAGAAATGCACGCGGAACGGGCCCAGCTGCAGATACGAAACGCTCGGAGAGGGAATCGAAGCCAGCACGTTAGCTACCGGCGTGCTCGCCAGCGACAGCAGAACAGACATTAGCCTTCACGCCCCGCCAGCTCACGGGTCAGCTTAGCCACCGCCTCAACACCGCCAGAAGCCAAAGCCTTCACCAGTGCGGTACCGACAATCACGCCGTCCGCGTACTCGCCGATCTCCTCAACGTGGGCACGAGTCGAAACCCCCAGGCCCACGCAGGCACGAGGCGCACCGGCAGCCTTAATGTCCGCAACCAGGGTGCGTGCCGCCTCCGACACGGAGGTGCGGGCACCGGTCACGCCCATGACCGACACGGCGTACACGAAACCGCTCGACGCCTTCGCAATGGTCGCCAGGCGCTCCGGCGACGAAGACAGCGCGGCAAGGAAAATACGATCCAGACCGTACTCGTTCGACGCCTCAAACCATGCCGATGCCTCGTCGGGCACCAGGTCCGGGGTAATCATGCCCGCGCCACCGGCAGCCGCCAGGTCACGCGCAAAGTTCTTCACGCCGTACGCCAGCACCGGGTTCCAGTAAGTCATCACGACGACCACCGCATCGGTAGCCTCGGTGATGCGGCGAACCGCCTCAAACAGCTGAGACAGCTTAAAGCCGTTCTCCAGCGCCACGCCGGTCGCCTTCTGAATCACAGGGCCGTCCATGACCGGATCAGAATAGGGAACGCCCAGCTCGATAATGTCCGCGCCGTTATTGCCCAGGGCAATCGCCGCGTCAATCGACTCGTCCAGGGTCGGGAAGCCCACCGGCAGGTAGCCAATCAGCGCCGCACGGCCCTGCTTCTCGCACTCAGCCAGACGAGCCGCCAGCGGCGAATCGGGGTTAGCAGCCGGGAAAGTGCCATCCAGCACCTCAAACGGTGCCGCCTGAGAAATAGCGTCCTGGTAGCTCATTACTTAGCCTCACTTTCAGCCTGTGCGTTCTCTGCAGCAGCGGATGCGGTAGCTTCCTTATTACCGGTCATCAGGGTCGAGGACGGAATCGCCTTACCCAGGCCGAACCACTTCAGAGCGGTCTCCATGTCCTTATCGCCACGACCCGACAGGCACACAATCATGGTCTTCTCGCGTGCCGCCTCCGGATCCTCAGCAGCCCAACGCTGGCACACGCGCAGCGCACCCGCCAAGGCGTGCGAGGACTCAATCGCCGGGATAATGCCCTCGGTACGGCAGAGCAGGCTCAGCGCGTCCATCGCCTCGGTATCGGTCACCGGCTCGTAGGTCACGCGACCAATATCAGACAGGTAGGAGTGCTCCGGACCCACGCCCGGGTAATCCAGACCAGCAGAAATCGAGTGGGACTCAATGGTCTGGCCGTCCTCATCCTGCATCAGGTAGGTCATCGCGCCGTGCAGCATGCCCGGGCGGCCCAGAGTAATGGTTGCCGCGTGACGACCGGTATCCACACCGTCGCCGCCAGCCTCAAAACCGTAAATCTCAACCGAAGAATCGTCCAAGAACGCGTGGAACAGACCAATCGCGTTCGAACCGCCACCCACGCAGGCAGCAATACCGTCGGGCAGGCGGCCGGTCTCAGCCAGAATCTGCTCGCGTGCCTCCGCACCGATAGCGTCGTGGAAGAAACGCACCATCGCCGGGAACGGGTGCGCACCGGCGGCAGTACCCAGCAGGTAGTGGGTGTTCTCAACGTTCGCAACCCAATCGCGTAGCGCCTCATTAATGGCGTCCTTCAGGGTGCGGGAACCGTTCTGAACCGCAATCACCTTCGCGCCCAGCAGCTGCATACGAGCCACGTTCAGCGACTGACGCTCAGTGTCTTCCTCGCCCATGTAGACCACGCACTCCATGCCGAACAGGGCTGCAGCAGTCGCAGTCGCAACACCGTGCTGACCCGCACCAGTCTCAGCAATCAGACGGGTCTTACCCATGCGCTTAGCCAGCAGAGCCTGACCCAGCACGTTATTAATCTTGTGGCTACCGGTGTGGTTCAGGTCCTCACGCTTAAGGAACACACGCGCACCAGCATGCTCAGAGAACTTCGGAACCTCAGTCAACAGCGACGGACGGTTCGAATACTCAGCGGAAAGACGCTGGAACTCGGCAATGAACTCGGGGTCGTTCTTCGCCTCGTTGAAGGTCGCCTCCAGCTCATCCATGGCGGCAATCAGCGACTCGGGCATCCACCGCCCGCCGTACTCACCAAAATAGGGGCCGGGGGCATTCTTCAACGACTCACCGTTGAGGAAAGCTTCTGCCAGGTTCTCGCTCATCACTATTCCTTCCCTGGATGGTTGCCGCCGGACGCGCACCGCGGGTAGGGCGGGGCATCAGGCCTGATCACAACGAAACACCACGCCAACCGCGGATAGGGCGGGAGGTGTTCACGCATATCCCCCTATAGTACCCGGGCGCGGGCAGTGAACAATACCTTGAGGTGCGCATGACCATTCCTAGGACATGTGACGTTCGCCAGGATGCGGGCGCTCGCGGTATAGGGGGCTCGCTTAGGAAGGTTTAGATGCTGTGAAGGCGCGGCGAGGCGGGGGCACACGAGCGAGGCGGTTCCAGGATGCGGGCGCGGCGAGCTACAGCAGCTCGCGCAGCTCCTCCATCTGCTGAGAAAGCACCGTCGACACGCCACCGCGCATCGACACCCCGTACAGGGTCTCCGCAATCTGCATCGTGCGCTTCTGATGCGTCACCACAATCAGCTGCGAACGCTCCCCCAGCTCACCAATCACCTGCAGCAGGCGAGAGAGGTTGCGGTCATCCAGCGCCGCCTCAACCTCATCCAGGGCGTAGAACGGCGACGGGCGAGACATATAAATCGCAATCAACAGCGCCAGCGAAGCGAGCGAACGCTCACCGCCAGACAGCAACGACAGGCGCTTAACCTTCTTACCCGCCGGGCGCGCGTGAATCTCCACACCCGAATTCAGCGGATCGGACGGGTCGTCCAGCTCAAGGTGGCCCTCGCCTCCCGGGAACAGGGTTTCAAAGATGCGGCGGTAGTGGGTGTTGATGTCCTCCATTGCGGCGGTGAACACCTCCGCAATGTGGCTGCTGACCTCGTCCATGACCGTGTTCAGGTCGCGGCGGGTCGCCTTCAAATCCTCAATCTGCTGGTTCAGGTAGGCGTGGCGTTCGGACAGCGCCTCGTACTCCTCCAGCGCCAGCGGGTTAATGGCGCCCAGCGCCTCCAGTTCGGCGCGGGTCGCCTTGAGGCGAGCGCGGACGTTCTCGGTGGAGGCTTCGGCGGTCTCTGATGCCGTTTCGGTAGCAGTGTTTTCGGAAGCGTCGTTTTCGGAGGCGGCGTTTTCGGAAGCCTCGTCTGCGGGCACGTCAACCGGCAGCTGCTCGGAGTACTCCTCCTCCAGCTGCTCCAGGGTCAAACCGGTCACCAGGCGGGCGCGCTCAGCCAGCGCCTGCACGCGCTCCTGCACGCGCGCCGCCTCCGTCTGGGTGCGTGCCAGCAGGGTCAGTGCCGCCGCGTGCGCCGCCTGCAGATCCTGCACCTCATCGTTCGTGCTGGTCAGGCCCTCCTGGGCGTTCTTCAGGGCGGTGCTCAGCTCGTGCAACTGCTGCTCGCGCTCGCTCACCTGCTCGGCAAGAACCTCACCCAGACGCTGGGCGCGGCGCTCAATCTTTGCCGCCGGTGCCTGCTCCCCCGTGCCCGCCAGGTAGGAATCCTCGCGGGTGCGCGCCGATTCGTAGGCGACGCGCGCCTGCGCCACGGATTCCTCCGCGGCGGTGAGGCGCTCGTTCAGGCGGGCGCGCTCAGCCTGGATGTTCTGCGCAGATGCTTCCAGGGACTCCGCCTGGGCGCGGGCGCGGGCATGCTCGGCGCTCGCCACGCCCGCCGCCTTCGCTGCCTCGCGTTCGGCCTCGACTGCCGCCTCTGCCGCGGTCTGCGCCTGCTGAACCGCATGCTCGGCTTCGTCCAGTTCGGCGCGGGTGCGGGTCACGACCTGGGATGCGGCACGGTAGGCGGCGGCGAGTTCCAGGGGGCTGGCGCCCTCAGCCGGGTAGAGCAGGCTGTAGCGGGTGTGCTCGGTGCCCGCGGGGTCAAAAATACGCCAGATAGTGTTCTGACCTGCGGTTTTGTGGTCGGTGAGCAGGCGCAGGGCAGCCTCTGCGGAGGCGGCATCCGGCGCGAACAGCACGCCCGCCAGACGCTCACCCAGCGCCGCGGTGACGCGCGCCAGGGCGTGCTCGTCAATACCGGCGAGCGCGGCGGCGTCCTCGCTGAGCGGTTCAATGATCTCGGTTGCGGGGCGGATACCCAGCTCGCGCAGTTCAGTGGCGCAGGATTCGGGCAGGGTGGTTTCAGGCAGTTCTGTTGAAAGTTCCTTCGCGGCAGATTCGCCGCTTTCATCCCCCTTACCACCGCGCAGCTGCGACACCTCGGCGTCCTCAACCGGCACACTCAACGCAGCGGTCGCCAGCGAGGTCAGCGCCGCAGATGCGGCACGGGCGTACTCGGGGTCAATCTGCACGGCATCCAGCACGCGCAACAGGCTCGTGCCCTCTGCCTCGGAGGGAGCCTCCACGAGCTCGCCGGTTTCGGGGTCGAAAACCGCCTCCGCAGGATCAGCACCGGGCTCGGCGGGCGCCTCCCCCAGGCTCTGTCCCAGCGCCTCACGCAGGGTTGCGGCACGCTCAGCCGCCGCCGCGTAGGCGCGGGTCGCCTCCACCGCCGCGGCGCGGGCGGCATCCAGCCGGGCCTGCGCGCGGGCACGAGACTGCGCAGCCTCACCCGAAGCGCGCTCGGTCTGCGCGACCTCGCCTGCCGCCTTCTCAACGTTCTTCAGCGCCGCATCGTAGCGCTCCTCAAAGCTGGCGTAGCTTTCCACCGCGCGCTCTGCCTCTTCGCGGCGCTCCTCCAGCAGTTCCAGGGCGCGTTCGTAGCCGGCGCGGGCGGCGGCGGTCGCCTCGGTCAGTTCCACGCGGTAGGTGCGCACACGCTCGGCGGCGATGGACTGCACGGTGCGCACGCGCGCGGCGGACTCGCGCAGGATCGACACGGCCTTCTGGCAGGCGGTGACCTCGGCATTCAGGCGGTTCTGCTCCTGCTGATGCTTAGCGGATGCGGCACGGGCCGACTCCAGCTGTTCTTTCAGGGTTTCGGCGCGTCGGGTACCCTCCGCCTCGGAGGCGAGCGCCTGCGCCTGCTCCGCCTGCAGAACACCCAGCTGACGAGCCAAAAGTACCGCCTCCAACTGGCGGATGCGCGCCTGCAGCTGGCCCGCGGTCGCGGCGGATTCTGCCTGCTCGCTCAGCGGCTGCAGCTGCGAATCCAGCTCGGCAACCAGGTCGCTCAGGCGCGTCAGATTCGACGCCACAGACTCGAGCTTGCGGCTGGTCTTCTCCTGGCGGCGACGATACTTGACCACGCCCGCCGCCTGCTCAATCATGTCGCGGCGCTGCTGCGCGGTGGCGTGCAGGACCGCGTCCAGTTGACCCTGGCCGACGAGCACGTGCATCTGCTGACCCAGGCCCGCCTCAGAGAGCAGGTCTTGAATATCGGATAGGCGCGCTGGGGAGCCGTTAATCTCGTACTCGCTGCCGCCGGAGCGGAACATGGTGCGCGAAATCTGCACCCGATCAGCGGGAATGCTGAGGGTGCCGTCAGAATTATCGAAAGTCAGAGTGACCTTGGCGCGACCCAGGGGCGCACGCTGGGCGCTGTCGCCCGAACCAGCCTCGCCGGAGCCCGCGAAGATGACGTCCTTCATGCTGCCGCCGCGCAGACTCTTCGCGCCCTGCTCGCCCATAACCCACGCGAGCGCATCCAGCACATTGGACTTGCCGGAGCCGTTGGGGCCGACCACGGCGTTAATGCCGGGGGTGAACTCGAAAGTAGTTGCGGAGGCGAAAGACTTGAACCCGCGCAGGGTCAGCGACATCAGGTGCACAAGGGGCCTTTCTGCAGAAGAACTGGTGTGTGCCGGGCACGTTCTGTGGTGCGTGGCGGCATCCCTCTAGTGTACGCGGTGCGGCGGGCGGGCGGCGTGAACGTGCACGGAGTGAAGGGGGTTCAAAGTTCCTCATTGTGCATCATCTTACGCGCGGGGTGAACGGGGGCGTTCATATTGGGTCTATGGATACGGATTCATCCGACCGGTGCGGTAGATTGGAATGAGCATCACGAATTCTGCGGGGCCGCTGTTCGCATCCCCGCGGTTTTTCTATGTATCCCACTGACTTCTATTTTCAAGGGCCACACCATTGTTGAATGCACCCGCCGATAAGGTCGGCACGAACTCTGACATTCGCCACGCTAATGCAGCTCTGCTGTCCATCACCCATGAGCTGCCTCCGGAGGTCGTCACCAGCGACTACTTTGATGAGCAGCTGGCCCAAACCTATAAGCGTCTGCGCATGCCGAAGGGCCTGCTGGAGCGTCTCGCCGGTATTAGCACTCGCCGCGGTTGGGCTGAGGGCCAGACCTTCGAGGACGGCGTGGTTGCCGCAGCTGAGAAGGCTATCGAGCAGGCGGGTATTGACCGTTCCCAGATTGGCCTGCTGATTAACGCTTCGGTGACTCGCGATAACTTTGAGCCCGCCGTGTCTGTGGGTGTGCACGACCGCCTGGATCTGCCGCGTCACGCCCTGAACTTTGACATTACGAACGCCTGCCTGGGCTTCGTGAACGCGATGACCGTCGCCTCCACCATGATTGATGCGGGCGCTATCGACTACGCCCTCATCGTCGCCGGTGAGGACCCCTCCCCGTGGCACCGTACCGCGGTGCGTATTCTGAACAGCCCCGACTCGACCCGCGAGGACGTGCTGGCTCAGTTCGCGACCCTGACCCTCGGTTCGGGTGCGGCGGCGGCCGTGATTGGTCGTGCTGACCGCCACCCGGAGGGTCACCGCATCGTCGGTTCGGTGTCCCGCGCGGGTACCGAGCACCGTAACCTCTGCATTGGTGGCGAGGCTGACCAGGGTATGAACACTGACGCCGAGGGTCTGCTCAAGCACGGCCTGGAGCTGGTGGCGCAGGCGTGGGAGCAGGCGCATCAGGACGGCTGGGAGTGGAACAACATGACTTCCTACGTGACCCACCAGATTTCTAACGCCCACACGAACGCCATTATTGAGGCGGTCGGTATTGAGCGTGAGCGCATCCCCATGACCTTCCCGAAGTGGGGCAATGTGGCTGCGGCGGCTCTGCCGATGACTCTCGCCGAGTGCGCGCCGACCTATAAGAGCGGCGACCGCATTCTGTGCATGGGTGTGGGTTCTGGCCTGAACACTGCCCTGCTTGAGATTCAGTGGTAACCCGGTAGCCAGCAACCTTTAGCAGGTAACCCGTTAGCTTTTGCGGTAGACATTCACCGATTCGATCCGGAAGGATTCCCCCAGCATGCGCCATTTGAACTTCCCTAAGACCCAGCCGCCGTATAACCCGGAGGAATGGGCGGGCGTGAACCCGCGCTACTCCCACCTTCTGGAGGTGCCCACCACCGCCCCCATTGAGTTGCGGGCGCAGCAGGCTGGCGCGCGCCGCTGGCACTACCTGGATAACCTTCCGGTGCTGGTCGAGCAGGGTTTGGAGCCGATTGGCACGATTCTGTGCGTGCACGGTAACCCGACCTGGTCGTACCTGTGGCGTACCGTGCTGGATGCGGGCGTGAATGAGCGCGCCCCGTGGCGTGTGGTGGCGGTTGATCAGATTGATATGGGCTATTCGGAGCGCACCCACCTGGATTTGGAGGGCGAGCGCCGTAGCTTGGAGGACCGCATCGCTGACCTGGGGGACTTCACGAAGGCGCTCGGTCTGGATGAGACCGACAAGCCGCTCGTGACCCTCGCCCACGACTGGGGTGGCTTGGTGTCCTTCGGTTGGGCGCTGGAGCACCGCGAGATTCTTTCGGGCGTGATGCTGACGAACACCGCGGTCTACCATGACGGCATTGAGAATATCCCCGCCGCCCTGCGCCTGGCGTTGGGTGTGCACGAGTGGGGTACTCACGATTCGACCGCGTTTATTGATGTAACCCTGGGCCTGGCTCAGAACGAGGGTCGCCTGCCCGCACCGGGTTCTGCCGGTGCTGGCGCGCTTGATGGTGCCCTGCCGCAGCCGGTGGGCAAGCAGCCCAAGCGCCTGTACCCGAGCCCGCTGAACGAGGCGATTTACCGCACCTACCGTGCGCCGTACGCTCATTCGGCGTGGCGTGAGGGTGTGCGTAATTTTGTGGGTGATATTCCCACCGGTGCCGATGTTCCCTCCTATGCGCCCATGCAGCGTATTGCCGAGCAGATTCGCGGCCTGGATGTGCCCGCGTTCTTCCAGTGGGGTACGAAGGATCCGGTGTTCCAGCGCCGCTACCTGTTCGACCTGATGGAGCGCATGCCGCAGGCAAAGGTGCACCGCTACGAGAAGGCGTCGCACCTGGTCATTGAGGATTACGACATTGCCACCCCCATGATTTCGTGGCTTGCGCAGACCTTCGGCACAAGGGAGGATGGCGCTCTGGTGCCCCCGCACAACGCTGAGGCGGAGCATCGTGCCGCCCGCGCGCGCCGCCACGGTCTGGTTACAGGCGAGAGTGCCGCTGCTGAGGGCGCTGAGGGCACCGCCGCTGAGGGTACCGTTCCCGCGGCATTCCGCCCCATGCTCGTAGCCCTTACCGAACGCGCCAACGACACCTCCGTAGCCGTGGTGGACATGGACCCCAAGGGTGACGGCACCTCCGTGTCCGTGACCCTGACCTGGGCTGAGCTGAACCAGCAGGTCAACGCCGCCGCGACCCGCCTGCACGCCCTGGGCGTGCGCCCGGGCGACCGTGTGAACCTGATGGTGCCTCCGGGTGCCCGCCTGACCACCCTGATTTACGCGTGCATGAAGCTGGGCGCGGTCATTGTGGTGGCTGATACCGGTCTGGGCCTGCCGGGTCTGACTCGCGCGCTGAAGGGCGCTAACCCGAGCTTCCTGGTGGGTATTCCCGCCGCACTCAGTGCCGCCCGTACCCTGCTGTGGCCTGGCGTGCGTATTTCTGTGGAGCCGCTGGGTTCGGTGCAGGAGAAGCTGCTGGGCGTTGCCGGTTCGGTGTTTACCGCGACCGCCGCCGATGGCACTCCGGGTGCGCCGGTGCCCACCCCGACCGTGGTGGAATTCCCCTCCCCCGTGCCGGATGCCGATGCGGCGGTGCTGTACACTTCCGGTTCGACCGGCCCGGCGAAGGGCGTGGTGTACACGCAGCGCCAGCTGGCGGGTATGCGTGATGCCATTGCGAATACGTACGGTTTTGCGCCCGGTAGCGGTCTGGTTGCTGGCTTTGCGCCGTTTGCCCTGTTGGGTCCGGCGCTGGGTGCTACCAGCGTGACCCCGACGATGGATGTGACCCGCCCGAAGACCCTGACGGCTTCTGCTTTGGCCTCGGCTGCGGCGGCTATTGATGCCTCGGTCGTGTTCGCGTCCCCCGCCGCCCTGGTGAATGTGGTAGCGACCGCCGACGAACTGAGCGGCGAGCAGCGTGCGGCGTTGGCTAAGGTTCAGACGGTTCTGAGCGCTGGCGCACCGATTCCCGTTCCCCTGCTGGAGGCGCTCTCTGCCCTGGTGCCGAACGCCTCCCTGCATACCCCGTACGGCATGACCGAGGGCCTGCCGGTGACCGATGTGTCCTTCGAGATGATTCGCCAGGCGATTGCCGAGGGCACCCCGAATGCTGCCGGTGAGGTGCTTGACCCCTTCGCCCGCGACGGCGTGTGCGTTGGTTTCGCGGTGTACGGCGCGGCGGTGGCTATTGCGCCGCTACTGCAGGACGGTTCGGTGGCGGATGAGCTGACCCATGAGCCGGGTGTGACCGGCGAGATTCTGGTGTCGGCACCGCATGTGAAGGACCGCTACGACACCCTGTGGGTCACCGAGGAGCAGTCCATTAGCACTCCGGGTTGGCATCATACCGGTGACGTCGGGCACCTGGATGCTTCGGGTCGCCTGTGGGTTGAGGGTCGCCTCGCCCACGTGCTGCTGACTTCGCAGGGCGTGCTGACTCCGGTGGCTGCCGAGCAGTCCGCCGAGTCGCTGCCCGAGGTGCGCCGCGCCGCCCTGGTCGCGGTGGGTCCTGCCGGTACCGCCGCCCCGGTGCTGGTCATCGAGGCCGCCGCGAACACCGCCGCTTTGGAGGCGCGCCAGTCAGCATCCGCGTTCAAGCGTGCCCTGCTCGATCGCGTGCCCGGCCGCTTCCCCATTGCGGAGGGTGTGGCTCCCTTCGAGCTGTCCCAGCTGGTGCGTCAGAAGGTTGCCGATGATACCGGCGTGGAGCTTGCCGCCGTGCTGGTGGTGCACGAGCATCCGACCGATATTCGCCACAATTCGAAGATTGACCGCCCCGCCCTGGGTGAGTGGGCGTCGAAGGTCCTTGCGGGTGCGTAAGCGCCTGCCGGATCTCTAAGTCTAAGGAGTATGATGTCCCCTCATTCTTCGCGTGAGTCCTCTTCCCACGAGCATGCATCCCGTCTGCCCGCGTCCCGTCTGTCGACTGCGCATGCGGTGACCTCCCCGACGGCTCGGTTCCGCAAGCCTGCGCAGCCGCTGGCAGCGCGCTACACCGACCCCGCCCCGCGTTCGCTGCGCCCGATTGAGGAGCCCGATTTCGCGCCGCGTATTGGCGAGCGCATCCTCTTTACCGGTGCGAGCGGTCTGCTCGGTCGTGAGAGCGTGCTGGCGTTGCTGCGTGCGGGCTATGATGTGCGCGTTTTTCAGCGTGGCGATTCGGGTATTGCGGCTCTGCTGCCGGATTCGGTGCGCCCGCGTTTTGAGCAGGTGCGCGGCGATATTACGAACGCGCAGGCTGTTGATTTGGCGATGACCGGCGTGAACGGCGTGGTGCATGCCGCGGCGAAGGTTTCGGTCAGCGGCGAGTGGGCTGATTATGAGCGCATCAATATTAAGGGCACCCGCACTCTGCTGCAGGCGGCGCTGAATCACTCGGTGGGTTCGTTCCTGTACATTTCCTCGCCGTCGGTGGCTCATGCCGGTGCGGCGATTGTGGGTGACGGTGCCGGCGTGGCGTCCCCGGAGCATGCGCGCGGCAACTACGCCCGTTCGAAGGCCGCCGCCGAGCTCCTTGCCCTGGAGGCGAACGGCACTGCCCTGCCCGGTGGCGGGGTTTTGCGCGTGGGTGCGTTGCGTCCTCACCTGATGTGGGGTCCGGGCGATACCCAGCTGGTCGAGCGTATTCTGGAGCGTTCCGCCGCGGGCCGTCTGCCGCTGCTCTCTGGCGGTACGGGCCTGATTGACACGCTCTACATTGATAACGCCGCGGATGCCGTGGTGCGCGGCTATCAGCGCCTCGACGCTTTTGCGGGCCGGGCGCTGGTGGTGACGAACGGTCAGCCGCGCACTATCGCTGAACTACTGGGTGGTTTCTGTGAGGCGGTGGGCGTTCCCGCCCCGCGTTTCTCGGTTCCGGCGAAGGTTGCGGCTCTGGCGGGTAAGGTCATTGAGCGCGTCTGGGAGCGTCTGCCGAAGAACGTAACCGCCGGTGATGAGCCGCCGATGACGGAGTTCCTCGCCGAGCAGCTGTCGACCGCGCACTGGTTTGATCAGCGCCGCACTCGCGAGCTTCTGCAGTGGGAGCCCTCCGTGTCGATTGAGGAAGGCTACGAGCGCCTGGGCCTGTTCTACGGCGATAAGTACAGGCGATAGGTACAGCCGCTAGCTGCTTCTTTTCGGACCGGCTCCCCCAGCCCTTTCCTATCCCAGCTTTAAACGAATGACGGCGTAGCTACATCCCCCGTATGGGAGGAACGTAGCTACGCCGTCATTTTTGCGCCGGATCGTCTATCTAGCGTGATGCTTTACGGAGTTTTTATCTAGCCTGCGCCTATACCTATCGAGAGCGCGGCGCCCGCTGGCAGTGCGGGCAGCGGTAGGAGGAACGGTTCTGGAACGGCTCGCGCACGATCAGGGAGGTGCAGCCCGCCTCCGCGCACCGGTGGCAGGGCTCCCCCGCTCGCCCGTAGGCGTTCAGCGAGCGCTCGAAATAGCCCGATTCGCCCAGCACGTTCACATACAGGGCGTCGAAGCTCGTGCCACCCGCCGCCAGGGACTCGCGCAGCACATCCGTCACCGCCTCCAGCAGTTCGCGGGTCTGCGCGGCGCTCAGGGTGCGCGCGGGCTTCGCGTAGTGCAACCGCGCACGCCATAGCGCCTCGTCAGCGTAAATATTACCCACCCCGGAGATTACCGACTGATCCAGCAGCACCTTCTTAATGCCGCTGGAGGTGCGCAGGAACTTGCGGCGCACCGCCGCGGGGTCGAAGAACTCATCCAGCGGGTCGCGGGCAATGTGCTTGACCGCCTCGGGTACCAGAAAGCGCTCGGGTACTTCGCCCAGCGATGCTTCACCCGCCGCCGCGGGTACGTCCGGTACAAGCGGGCTGAGGAACATGCCGCCGAAAATGCGCTGATCCACGAAGAGCAACCGCTGACCTGCACCCGCCGCGCCGCTGGTAGCTCCTGATGGTCCCAGTTCCAGCGCCACGCGTAGGTGCCGTGGCTCCGCATCAAACGCCGCGCGAGCCTCCGCCTCGCTGGCCGAATCGCTCTCCGAAGCTTCACCCGGCTCATCGCGCACGAGCAGCTGACCGCTCATGCCCAGATGCACCACGAGTGCCTCATCGGCAAGCGTGCCGTCCGGCTCGCTTAGGGTCAGCCACAGATACTTGCCGCGACGGTAGGCACCGCGCAGCACCCTGCCGGTGAGTGCCGCCTCGAAGTGGGCGGGACCGGGCAGGTGCCTGCGTAGCGAACGGGCATCGACCACGCGCACCGACCGCACGGGGCGGCTCAGCGAATGGTCGGCAATACCCGCACGGACGGTTTCTACTTCGGGCAGTTCGGGCATGGGTTCTCTCCCTTCAACGGCCCGCGGGTAATGCGGCGGGCCTAAACCAGAACGCGGTACGCCTGCTCAGCGGCAAGACGCTCCGCCTCCTTCTTGCTCGGGCCCACACCGGTACCGGTCTGCTGGTTCGCCACAATAGCGACCGCAGTGTACACGCGCGCGTGATCGGGGCCCTCGCCGGTAACCTCGTAGCGCACGTCTCCCCAACCGCGGGCGGTGGCGAGGTTCAGCAGCTCGGTCTTCCAGTCGCGTCCAGAGTTCAGGACCTTCTCATCATCGAGCAGCGGCGCAATCAGGCGTAGCACCAGGTCACGAGCCGCCTCGCGACCGCACTCCAGGTAGGTCAGGCCGAAAATCGCCTCCATGGTGTCGGCAAGGATCGAGTCCTTATCGGCGCCGCCGGTGTGAATCTCGCCCTTACCGAGCAGGATGTACTTGCCCAGGTCCAGGTCGCGTGCCACCTTCGCCAACGCCACCGTCGACACCACCACGTGGTGCAGCTTCACGAGCTCACCCTCGGGCAGCTCGGGGTAGCGTCGGTACACTTCTTCAGCAATCGCCAGGGAAAGCACCGAATCGCCCAGGAACTCCAGGCGCTCGTTATGCTCCACTCCGGGGTTCTCGAAGGCGTAGGAACGGTGGGTTAGGGATAGCAAAAACGTCTCGGCGTCGATATCGACCCCGAGACGTTTACGCAACTCCCTAGTATCAACACTAGGAAATTCAGTCATAAGGATTCACCGCTTCTTAGGCGTCTGCAACCTTACGGCCCTTGTACTCCAGGAACAGGGCGTTGCCTGCAGCGTCGGTTACAACCTTTGCCTGGTGGGGCAGGCTGTAGGTCACGCGACCGTTCTCAACGGTCTTAACCAGCTGGGGCACGGATGCCTTCCACTGGGAACGGCGTGCGCGGGTGTTAGCGCGGGACATCTTGCGCTTGGGAACAGCCACAGCTATCTCACAATCTCTAGTAACAACAATTTAGTTTTCGGTATCTGCGCCGAGCAGGCCCTGCAGGGCCGACCAGCGCGGATCCAACACCTCGTGATGATGCCCGGGGTCATCCTCCAGGCGCGCACCGCAATCGGCGCACAGACCCTGGCAGGTGTCCCTACAAACAGGCTGGAACGGCAGTTGAAGGATTACTGCGTCCCGCAGAGCCGGTTCAAGGTCGATCGAATCATCCTCAACGGCGTACTGCTCATCTACTTCATCTTCGGGGCCGCCAGCCGGGGCCTTCTCAAAGACGAAAAGCTCTTGAATATTGGCCGACATCTCGTAATCAATCGGATCCAAGCAGAGGCTACACTCGCCGTGTACATCCACAACGACGGAGCCGGTAACTAGGATACCATCAACAACAGACTCCATACGAATATCGAGGTCAATATCCGAACCCTCTTCCACGCCGATGAGCGTGTTACCCAGGTCTGCCGGTGCGGGCAGAACCTCGGTGAGAGTTTCCATGGTGCCGGGGCGGTGAATCAGGTTAGTGACCGATACCACCAGCGGCGATGCGTCTGTACGTGAAATGGCGTTTCTCCTTACGAAATGTATAAACCAAAGTCCCATTTTAGGGGTCATTCGCACCGTTAATCAAGATTAAGCACCGTTTAAATCTCGTTAAGTGGCGCTCACCTCTTAAATATCCCCTTAAGGAGGCGCCGCGCGGCACTTAACAGCCGGTCGGGGCTACTACAGGGGCGGTAAGCTCCCTGTCGGCGGTGCGGGTGCACCGGGCGGGCAGGCTCTCTAACGCCCCAAGACCCGGCTTAACTAGGCGTTTTTCAGAGCGCGGGCGACCGCCTCCGGCACGAAGGGAGTCACGTCACCACCCAGCGAAGCCACCTCACGAATAATCGTGGACGACACCGCACCGTAGCGGTCCTCACCCGCCAAAAACACCGTCTCAACCTGCGCCAGGTGGCGGTTCATGCTCGCCATTGGCGCCTCATAGCTGTAGTCCGTCGCCGAACGCAGACCCTTCACCAGCACCTTCGCGCCACGCTCCGCCGCGTACTCGGCAAGCAGCACGCCCGGCGGAATCGGCTCTACGCTCACACCCTCAATGCCGAGCTCCTGCAGGGACTCACGCACCAGCTGCACGCGCTCATCCAGCGAGAAGCGGTACTTCTTGGCGCTATTGTGCGCCACGCCCACAATCACCTCGTCAAAGAGCTGAGCGGCGCGGGCAATAATCTCCAGGTGGCCGTGGTGCACGGGGTCAAAAGATCCGGGGCAGAGGGCAATCATGGCGGTCCCTTCACGAATAAATATCGGACGTTGGAATGACTAGATGCGGGAGGGTTAGAGGGGTTGAGTTCGCGGGGGTTACGCGAGCGCAGGGTTACGCGAGCTCGGGCTTAGGCTGCGAGCTCTTCAGCGTCCTCGCCGGGCTCAAGGTTCGCGCCGGGCTCGTCGCCCGCCTGTTCCTCCGCTTCGTCAGGCTCCACATAGTAGAGCACCGTCTCGCCGTGCTGGCGCGTCGAAAAACAGTACAGGCCCTCGCCCCACACCGGCTCGGGGTCGCGCGAAGAACGCTCCACCACGACCACGGCGCCCTCGGCAAGCTTGGGGGTCAGCGCCTCCATCAGCTCGCTGACCTGCTCGTTCGGCATGGCGTAGGGCGGGTCAACAAACACCAGGTCCCACGGGCCGGAGGCGGACTTCACGTAGGTCAGCGCCTGCGACTGCTGCACGCGCGTAGAGCTAGAGCCGGTGCGACCCATCGCTTTCTCCACGGCGGCAACGTTCTTGCGAATCACCGCAACAGCCTTCGGGTAGGTATCCAGCAGAGTCACGGAGGCGGCACCGCGGGAGAGCGCCTCGCACCCGAGCGCACCCGAGCCGCCGAAAGCGTCCAGCACGCGGGCGCCGCGAATAATGTCGTAGCTCTCCAGCTTGGAGAAGAGGGATTCCTTCACCCGGTCGGTGGTGGGGCGAGTATTATCCCCCGGAACCGAGGCAAGGCGAACGCCTCCGGCGGCACCGGAAATAATACGGCTCATAGGGTCTCTCCTCTGAAGTAGTAAACAGCTAGGTGGTGTGTTGCAGTTGTTATTTATACGCGTTTATGCGCGGGCAGTTCGAGAGGCGGGCGTTCTCCCCTATCGGGCGCCTATCCCCTACCGAGGAACGCCTCACGGTCAGCGTCCAGGGCGCGGTCAATCGTGCGCGCCAGCGACGGATGCTTTGCCAGCGTCGGGTCCTTCTCAACCACCGAGCGGGCGTCCTCGCGGGCACGCTCAATAATGTCGGCATCGGCGAGCGCCCGCAGGAACCGCAGGGTACTCTTCGAGCCCGATTGTGCAGCACCCAGAATATCACCCTCACGGCGCTGTGCCAGGTCAATGCGGGAGAGCTCAAAGCCGTCCGTGGTGGAGGCGACCGCATCCAGGCGCTCGCGGGACACGCCGCCCTCCTCCTGGCGGGTGACGAGCAGGCAGGTGCCCGCGTAACCGCCGCGGCCCACACGACCGCGCAGCTGGTGCAGGCCCGAGATGCCGAAGCGGTCGGCATCCATGATGATCATGAGGGTGGCGTTCGGGACGTTCACGCCCACCTCAATGACGGTGGTGCTGATGAGCAGGTCAATTTCGCCGCGCTCAAAAGCGGTCATGACGGCGGTCTTCTCTGCCGGGTCCATGCGGCCGTGCAGGGTGCCGATGCGCACGCCGACGAGGGCGTCCTCTGCGCTCAGGTAGGCGTACATGGAGGCCACGGAGGTCAGCTGAACCTTGCCGTCGCTGCTGGCGCTACCGCCCTGACCGAAATAGCCCTGGGCAGTACTGCCCGCACCGGCACCGCTCAGGCTGGATGCGCCAAAGAACGCCGCGCCTTCCTCCAGGCTGTCGCCGTCCTCCCCAATTTTGGGTACGACAACATACACCTGGTGGCCCGCGTCGATTTCTTCGCGGGCACGCCTCCACAGGCGGGACGCCCAGGCGGGCTTCTCAGCGAGGGGCACCACGTGGGTCGAGATTTTCTGTCGACCCGCGGGCAGGGTGTCAAGCACAGACACGTCCAGGTCGCCAAACACGGTCATGGCGACGGTACGCGGAATGGGCGTTGCGGTCATGACCAGGCGGTGCGGCAGGGCGCCGTCGGTACCGCGCAGACCGTCGCGTTGCTCCACGCCGAAGCGGTGCTGCTCATCCACGACGACCAGGCCCAGGTCGTGGAAGCGCACATCGTCAGAGAGCAGGGCGTGGGTACCAATCACGATCTGGGCGGTGCCGTCGGCAAGCTCCTGCAGTACCTTGCGCTTAGCGCGGGTACCCATGGAGGCGGTCAGCAAGCGCACGCGCACGCGACCGGATTCTTCCCCGCCCTCCTCGGGAGTTCCCTCGGCAGAACCGTCAGTATCTTCGGGCGCGGCCATGTCCCCCAGGATGTCCAGCACCGAACGCAAATGCTGCTCGGCAAGCACCTCGGTCGGGGCGAGCATTGCGGACTGGCCGCCCGCATCGGCAACCTGCAGCATGGCGCGCAAAGCCACCACGGTCTTACCGGAACCCACATCGCCCTGCAGCAGGCGGTTCATGGGCGATTCGCTCGACAGGTCGGCGGCAATCTCAGCACCCACCTTCTGCTGCCCCTCGGTCAGCTCGTAGGGCAGAACCTGAAGCAGCTGATCGGCGAGTCCGCCCTCCACGGCGGGGCGCGGCTGGGTCAGGTGCGCGGCACGCACCGAATGCAGGCGGGCGAGCGCGCTCTGCAACACGAACGCCTCGCGGTAACGCATCTGCGCCTGCGCGGCACGCCACGTGTCCTCCGAGTCGGGGGTGTGCAGGGCGCGGTACGTCCACTCCAGCGACGGCACCTTGCGGGCGCGACGAATCGTGTACGGCACCGGGTCTTCGAGCTCTTTGAGCGGAACCTTTTCGAGTAGCTGCGCCATGTAGCCGCTAATGCGGTCGGTGGGCAGCTTCACGGGGGCACGGTAGACGGGCACGGGGGCGGTGGCGGCGTCAGTGACATCCGCACCGGAGGCGTCCTTCGAGAGCAGGGCGTAGTGCGGGTTGGTGAGGGTGTATTCGCCGCGGTAGATGCCGACCCTGCCGGAGAACATCATGGTTTCGCCCTCGTGGATTTCGCGGGCGGCGGTCCAGGCGTTGAAGAAGGAGAGCTTCATCTGCGAGCCGATAAGCGCACCGGCTGACGCGCCGACTGACGTGCCGGGGCTGGGTGCGGGCACGCCAAAGAGACCTCCCTGCACGAAGCTATCCTGTGCGAAGCTATCCTGGCTGAACGAATCCTGGCCGTAGCTGTCTGCGTAGCCGCTATAGGAGGCGGGCTGGGCTCCCCAGCCCTGGGTGGGAATCTGCGCGGCGGGGTTCGGGGCGGCGGGGTTCTGAGTGGCGTTAGCGAGCGCGTTGATGCGCGGGTTGTGCATCCCGGTTGCCTGCCAGGTCTGCGCGGGTACGCCGGATGCGCCGGGGTGGTTAGCGCGCCCTGGCACCACGGATACGGGACCGCCAGCCCCGAAGCCAGCGGCACCAAAACCGGCGGGTGCATCCTGCCCGGTTGCGTCGGAGAGCCGGTCGGTGATGGTCACTTCCGTGATTTTGCCGCGGCGCGCCGCCATGGTTCGGGTACTCACGTGCACCACGCGGGCAATGATGGTGACGTCCTGACCTTCGACGAGCTCGGCAAAGGAGCTGAGCTCACCGCGCGGCAGGTACTTGCGCGGGAAGTACTCGAGCATCTCCCCGACGGTATGCAGGCCCAGGTGCGTGGAGATTGCTTTGGCGCTGGGCGCGGGCAGGTACTTTTTGAGCGGCGCATTTTCGATGCGGTCTTCGGAGGCGTAACGCGCCAGGGCACGGCTCTTAGCCTCCGCGGCGGCTGAGGCGGAGGCTGCAGTGGGCTTCTCAGCCGCAGCTTTCTGAGTAGTAGCTTTCTTAGTAGCTGTCTTCTTCGTGGAAGCTTTCT
>NZ_CAJZIE010000046.1:0-19433 GCF_916049665.1 uncultured Rothia sp.
CGTCTCGCCCCCGCTAGCACCCTATTCCGGGCGGTGGCGTGCACTTTTTGAGGTGGTGTGCGCCTCCGCTACGGTATAGTTGATTGAGTTATAGTACAGTGCGCGGGGCGTTTCGCCGTGTCCGTGCAGAGGTTTTGACTAAGGGAGATACGAATGTCGGGTCACTCTAAATGGGCGACTACTAAGCACAAGAAGGCCGCTATCGACGCTAAGCGCGCGAAGGCTTTCGCGAAGTTCATTAAGGCAATTGAAGTTGCAGCACGTATGGGCGGCGCTGATATTGCTGGTAACCCCGCTCTTGACCTTGCTGTGTCGAAGGCGAAGAAGAACTCCGTTCCTAACGACAACATTGACCGCGCAATCAAGCGTGGCGCTGGCCTGACCGGTGAGACCATTGACTACACCGAAATCATGTACGAAGCACGCGGCCCGCAGGGTACCGCTCTGTACATTGAGTGTCTGACCGATAACCGTAACCGTGCAGCGTCTGAGGTTCGCCTGGCTGTGACCCGTAACGGCGGCACCATGGCTGACCAGGGTTCGGTTGCGTTCCTGTTCGAGCGTAAGGGCGTTGCAGAGGTTACCAAGACTGACGGTCTGACCGAGGACGACGTTCTGATGGCTGTCCTGGATGCAGGCGCTGAAGAGGTTCTGGACGAGGGCGACGTGTTCACCGTTGTCTCCGCAGCAACCGACCTGCCCGAGATCCGTAAGGCTCTGGACGAGGCAGGTCTGCAGTACAACAACGATGACCCGGTCTTCCGCCCGACCATGCAGGTTGACCTGGACGCTGACGGCGCTAAGAAGTTCCTGAAGCTGGCAGACGCTATTGAAGAGCTCGACGACGTTCAGAACGTCTACTCGAACGCTAACGTTTCTGCTGAGGTTATGGCAGAGCTGGAAGCTGAGTAATCACAGCTGAGTAATCACTCGGATTCTGGTATCTGATGCTTGAAGAAGCCGCTCCTTTGACCGAGCCGCCGTAGGGTGGCTGGTTGGGGGAGTGGCTTCTTAGCGTCTGGGGCTGTTGTGTTTGAGAGCGGGTGCGGTGGCCGTGCTTGCGGTGACCGCACTCGTGGCGTGCCCCGGTGCCGGGTGCTAGGATTCTGGAGGGCTGGAATCTAGAGATTCTCTAGGGAATTTGTCGAAAGGGGAGATGATGGCTGCCGCTCAACCTGCCGCACGCGATAGCATGCGTGAGAACCGTACCGCCGCCGCTGTGGAGCGCGTGCCGGGTGCCACCCGCATCATGGGTGTTGACCCGGGCCTGACCCGTTGTGGCTTCTCCATGCTCGATATGACCGCTGATCGTAAGGCGCACTTCGTGAACGTGGGTGTTGCCGGTACGATCCCGGCGGAATCCCTGGACCAGCGTATTCTCTGGATTTTCAACGCCGCCTCCCACTGGCTCGACACCTACAAGCCGGATGCCCTGGCGATTGAGCGCATCTTCGCGCAGGAGCAGGTGAACACGGTGATTGGTACGGCGCACGCTTCGGGCGCGGTGATTTCTGCGGCGGCAATGCGCGGCGTGCCGGTGTTCTTTCATACCCCGTCGGAGGTGAAGGCGGCGGTAACCGGTAGCGGTCGCGCGGATAAGGCTTCGGTGGGTCGTATGGTGACCCGTATTTTGGGTCTGGATTCCATGCCGAAGCCCGCCGATGCTGCCGATGCCTTGGCGATTGCAATCTGTCACGGTTGGCGTGGCGGCGGCATCGGTTCGGGTATCAATATGGCGGCTCAGACGCAGACTCACCAGGGTTCACGCCCGGCGCAGGCTCGTCGCGGCGGGTCGTTGACTCCGGCGCAGCGTGCCTGGATGGAGGCGGAGGCGCGCGCTCGCCGCTAACGGGTGGGGCGTGTGTGAGTCTTCTGAGCGCTCGCAGGTATTCGCTAAGAAGTTCGAATATATGCTTGATTTCAGAAGAAATATTCTAATATACTTGTAGTGTCTCCCCGTCGAACTGGGGGAGTGCGTTCTGTGGGTGCCGGAGTGCCCGGTGCCCTCACACTGCCGCGAGCCCTAATCCTGGGCGCGGTGTTGAAAGGTGGAGAGAAATGATTGCATCCCTGACCGGTCGTGTGGCTCAGGTGGGCCTTGATCACGCGGTGATTAACGTGAACGGTTTCGGCATGCTCGTGTACGCGACCGCGCGTACTCTCTCTAAGCTGCGCACCGGTGAGGAAGCTACCGTGCTGACTACCATGATTGTGCGTGAAGAGTCGATGACTCTCTACGGTTTTTCGGAGCCTGCCGAGCGTGAAGTGTTTGACATGATGCTCTCGGTTTCCGGTATTGGTCCGCGTATTGCGCTGGCGGTGTTGAGTGTTCACACTGCCGCTGAGGTGGAGCGCGCCGTGGCGACCGGTGACGATAAGGCGTTCACGAAGGTCCCCGGTATTGGCCCGAAGGGTGCCCGCCGTATTGTGCTGGAGCTTGCCGGCAAGCTGATTCTCAGCGATGGCCAGACCGATGAGCTGCCGCTGAGCCAGGGTATTGTCTGGAAGCCGCAGGTGCTTGACGCCCTCACCTCCCTGGGCTGGAGTGAGAAGGACGCTTCCGCCGCCATTGATGCCTACGTGAAGCACAACCCTGCCGCAGAGACCGAGCCGGTGGGTGTGGCTCTGCGCGGTGTGCTCGCCTCCTTGGGTACTCAGAACACGGTGGGCCGCCACTAGACGGCGCGCCCCTGTCAGACGTATCCCACTCAAACTTTTGTGAAAGAAGAATTCTATGAGCCAGAATCCCTATGAGCCGCAGCTCTCTGGCGGGTATTTTCCCGGTCAGGTGCCCGGCACTCAGGCGTCTTCAGCTCCCGCCCAGCGCCTGGTGGCGATGGAAGAAGAGCCCGAAGAGAAGATGATTGAGGCGGCACTACGCCCTAAGTCCCTGGACGACTTTGTGGGTCAGCGCCGTGTGCGTCAGCAGCTGTCCCTGGTGTTGGAGGCTTCGAAGATGCGTGGCCGTAGCGCCGACCATGTGCTGCTCTCGGGCCCTCCCGGTCTGGGTAAGACCACTCTCGCGATGATTATTGCGGCTGAGATGGAGGCGCCGCTGCGCATCACCTCGGGCCCTGCGATTCAGCATTCGGGTGATTTGGCGGCGATTCTGTCTTCGCTGACTCCCGGTGAGGTGCTGTTCCTGGATGAGATTCACCGCATGAGCCGCCCGGCTGAGGAAATGCTCTACATGGCGATGGAAGATTTCCGTGTGGACATTGTGGTCGGTAAGGGTGCGGGTGCGACCTCCATTCCGCTGGAGCTGCCGCAGTTCACCCTGGTGGGTGCGACGACCCGTGCGGGCCTGCTACCGGGTCCTCTGCGTGACCGTTTTGGTTTTACCGGCCACCTGGAGTTCTACTCGGTGGAGGAGCTGGAGCTGGTGCTTCGCCGTAGTGCGGGTCTGATGGATATGCAGATTACCTCCGAGGGTTTCACCGAGATTGCCGGTCGTTCCCGCGGCACGCCCCGTATTGCGAACCGTCTGCTGCGCCGTGTGCGTGACTGGGCGCTGGTGAACGGCGTGGACCGTATCAACGCGACCGACGCCGCAACCGCCCTGGACATGTACGAGGTGGATTCGCGCGGCCTGGACCGCCTGGACCGTGCCGTGCTGGAGGCACTGATTCACAAGTTCGGCGGCGGCCCGGTGGGTCTGTCCACCCTCGCCATTGCGGTGGGTGAAGAGACGGAGACCGTGGAGACGGTGGCTGAGCCGTACCTGGTGCGTGAGGGCCTGATTGGTCGTACTCCGCGCGGTCGTGTGGCTCTGCCCGCGGCGTGGGAGCACCTCGGCCTGGAGGCGCCGGAAATTCAGCTCTAGACCCGTGCTAGACCGTGCCGGTCAGAGAGTCCGGCTGACGACGCATCCGGTCAAAGCATCCGGGTAGGGTGCGTGAATAAGACAACGCATCCGGCCAACGCATCCGGTTAAGACATACAGTAAGTAGCCCGTGGGAGGTATTCGCCTCCCGCGGGCTTTTGTGTTGCTCTCTGCGCTTCCCTGTGGCTTTTCTGCAGGCGCGGCAGCTCTTTTGCGGGTTCCAACGGGCTCTGCCGCGCTTCATCAGCGACATAAAATTACGCCGAGAGAGTCCAAAACTCAGGTTAACCTCACAAAAACGCTGGTTCGGGGCGCTAAAGCCCATGCTCTCGCGTAGGATGGATACGTACTGTATCTACGATTCCACACCTTCTGGTACGCTCAACCCTCGCGGTGAGCGGCACGGGTGCGGATGTGAAAGTGAGACCATGGATTTTAACCTCCTGATTATGATTGCCATGATGGCGCTGCTGGCTTGGATGATGTTCTCCGCCCAGAAGCGTCAGCGTAAGCAGATGGAGGAACTGCGCGCAATGCAGCAGTCTCTCGTCCCCGGCACCCAGGTGATGACCGGTTCGGGTATCTACGGCACCGTCGTCAGCACCGACCTCGATAACAACAAGCTGCAGCTTCAGATTGCGGACGGTGTTGTTATCACCCTGGCACTGAACGCGATTATGGCCATTATTGAGGAGGAAGCCCCCGCAGCACCCCTGACCGAGGACGTGTACGAGGCTCCCGCATCCGAAGCTCCCGCTTCCGAGACCTCTTCTGATACTGCTAAGTAATTCAGAGCGTATGAGCCCGGCGCCCAGTGAGCGGCGTCGGGTTTTCGCGTTACGGAATCTGTAGAACACTCAATACTATTCACACGAAGAAGGAACATTATGGCTAAGCGTTCACCGCTTGCAGCCGCGCGAGGGGCGCTCCTCTCGATGGTCCTGCTCATGGTTGTTATGGCTGCCGGTATTTTCGGTAGCACCTACTCGGGTGGTTCGTGGGCACCGAAGCTCGCCCTGGACCTTTCGGGTGGTACTCAGATGATTCTTTCTCCGAAGGTTAATGGCTCTTCGGATGAGAACGTCACCCAGGAGCAGTTGAACCAGGCGGTTGAGATTATTCGTCAGCGCGTTGATGGTGCCGGCGTGTCGGAGGCGGAGGTTACCACCTCCTTCGGCTCGGGTAATAACGTGGTTGTTTCGGTTCCCGGAACGATTAGCGCTGAGACTCGTCAGCTGATTCAGGCGTCTGCAAATATGACGTTCCGCCCGGTGCTGGTCTCTGGGGCCGGTACTGCGGTGGCTGAGGATGCCCGCACTGCGGACGATAAGCTACCGAAGCCGTCTGCGGAGCCGACTGATGGTTCGGACCGCAACTGGATTACTGCGGACCTGTACAAGCAGTACGAGGCGAAGGACTGCACCGCGGCACGTAACGAGGATGCGGATAGCGCCGACCCGACTAAGCCGATGGTGGCGTGTTCCACTGACGGTCATGAGAAGTACATTCTGGGCCCGGTTGAGCTGAACGGTAGCGATATTTCTACCGCAAGCCACTCGCAGGAGACGACCGGTCAGGGCGTGACTACGGGCCGTTGGGCTGTGAACATTCAGTTCAACGATGAGGCTCGTGAGAAGTTCCAGAACATTACTTCTCGCCTGAACGCGATTCGTGCACAGAACGCAAATGATCCGCGTGCCCGCTTCGCGATTCTGCTGGACGGCAAGGTGCTGTCTTCCCCGGTGTCGCAGGCTGTGATTTCTGACGGTAAGCCGCAGATTACCGGTAACTTCACCGAGCAGGAGGCGAAGGCTCTCGCCGATCAGCTCAAGTACGGTGCCCTGCCGATTAGCTTCACAATCCAGTCGGAGCAGCAGATTTCTGCGACCCTGGGTTCGGAGCAGCTGCGTGTGGGTCTGCTGACCGGCCTGATTGGTCTGCTGCTGGTGTTCGTGTACTCGCTGTTCCAGTACCGTCTGTTGGGCTTTGTCACGATGATGTCGCTGGTTGTGGCTGGCATCATCTCGTATGAGGCGATTGTGCTGCTGGGTTGGGCGTTGAACTACCGCCTGTCCCTGGCTGGTGTGGCGGGTCTGATTGTGGCGATTGGTGCTACGGCTGACTCGTTCATCGTCTACTTCGAGCGTATCCGTGATGAAATCCGTGCGGGCCGCACGATCCCGTCGGCGGTGAACCACGGTTGGCAGCGTGCATCCCGCACTATCCTGGCGTCGAAGGCTGTGAACCTGCTGGCTGCTGTGGTGCTGTACGTGGTGTCGGTCGGTTCGGTGAAGGGCTTCGCGTTCACCCTTGGTTTGACTGCGATTGCTGACCTTGTGGTCGTGTACCTGTTCACCCACCCGATGCTGACTCTGCTGGCGAATACCCGCTACTTCGGTGAGGGTCACCGCCACTCGGGCTTGTCGCCTGAGTCGCTGGGCGCTACGCCGCTGTACCGTGGTGCCGGTCGCCTCCGCAGCCCGGAGGAGAAGCAGCTGAGCATTGCTGAGCGTCGCCGTGCAGAGCGTGCTGCCGCTGAGGCTGACGAGTCTGCTTCTGATGAGAAGAAGGAGAGCTAAGCATGGCTACCGATGTGAAACCTAATGCTTTTGCCCGCTTCGGTAATGACCTGCATTCGGGTGCCCGCTCGTACCCCTTCGTGGGTAAGCGCCGCCTGTGGCTGCTGCTTGCGGCTGTGCTGATGGCGGTTTCGGTTCTGATTCCGGCTGTTGGTGGCGGCTTCAACCTGGGTATTGATTTCCGTGGCGGTTCGGAGTTCGTGGTCTCGAAGACTGCGCACGTTGATACTGCTACGGGTGAGCGCATTATTCACGAGAAGGCGAAGGACGCTTCGGATGTTCGCGTGACCAATATTGCGCCGGGTACGATTCGTGCCCAGATGAGTAAGCTCAGCGATGATGAGACTCTGCAGGTGAAGGCGGCTCTGCAGGAGGCGTACGGCGTCTCTGAGAATGATGTGACCTCCTCGTTCGTGGGCCCGACCTGGGGCGCGGATGTGACCCGTCAGGCGTTCTGGGGTCTGGTCGCGTTTGTGGTGCTGGCGCTGATTGGTATGGCGTTCTATTTCCGTACCTGGAAGATGTCGCTGGCGTCTATTGCGGGCCTGTTCTTCACCGTGGTGGTGACGGTTGGCCTGTACGCCGCGTTCGGCTTCGAGATTACCCCGAGTGCAATTATTGGTTTCTTGACGATTCTGAGCTACTCGCTGTATGACTCGGTGGTGGTGTTCGATAAGATCCGTGAGAACACCGAGGATGTGCTGGAACGCCGCGACACGACCTTTGCCGAGCAGATTAACCTGGCGGTGAACCAGACCCTGGTCCGTTCGATTAACACCGCTATTGTGGGTGTTCTGCCGGTGGGCGCGATCCTGTTCATTGGTGCGTTCATCCTGGGTGCGGGTACTCTGCAGGACCTGTCCCTGTCGCTATTCGTGGGTATTCTGGTGGGCATGTTCGGTACGCTGTTCGTGTCTGCGCCGCTGTATGCTTCGCTGCGTTTGGGCGAGCCCCAGATTCGTGAGCACACCGCGAAGGTGGAGAGCGGCAGCTTCAAGGACGCTGAGGATGCTGACGATGCTGAGGGTGATTCTTCGGAGGAGCCCGCCGAGGCTGAGAAGGCTGAGGAATCTGCTGACAAGGCGACCGAGGACGAGAAGGCAACCGAGAAGCCCGCTAAGAAGCCTGCACGTGCAACCATTGAGATTCACCGCGTGAACCTGAACGGTTAGCCAGCGTTCCGCCAGCGCTATTGGCGTTGCTAACGATAGGGGAGTCGATACCGAAAGGTGTCGGCTCCCCTTTAGTGTGCCTGAACCTTTAGCGTGCCCAAAATATTTCCCGCACAACGCGCTCGGGCGTGTTAAAACGTCGCATAGTTTGGCGCGTTCCAGACCGCTGGGTAGGATAAGAAGTGAAGATACTGTGCGCTCGCGTTTGAGCCTGCTGATGGCTGGTTTGGCCGGTATAGCCCTCAACGATGAGGAACCTGAGTGTGCGGCTGATTATCTTGAGTCCGAAGGAGCCTGGAATGAGTGCAGAACCTGCCGTGAACACCAACGCTGAGAACCCTGCAGGGACCGCCGAGAAGCCTGCGGTTCGGCCCGCTGGCCCGATTCCTCTGCCTGAAACTGATTCGTCTGATGCGAAGAAGAAGCGCGGCTCGCACCGTGTCATGGCTGCTGGCGGACGTGTGCCGAACCGCCTGGTCTTCGGTAGCCGCAGCAGCAAGATGGAGGCCTCCGATTCGCACGGCGGCACCATCCGTTTCTCCCCGATGATCGCGCCGGTCGTACGTGCCGTGCGCCGCTACCACCCGGATGAGGACATCCAGGTGCTGCAGCGCGCCTACGAGGTGGCGAACCGCTGCCACGAGGGTCAGAAGCGTAAGAGTGGCGACCCGTACATCACCCACCCTGTCGCTGTGACCGCGATTCTTGCGGAGATGGGTGCGACCGGTCCCGTGCTCGCCGCCGGTCTGCTGCACGACACGGTGGAAGACACCGACTACACGATGGAGCAGCTCACCGAAGAGTTCGGTGAGGAGGTCGCTTACCTGGTTGACGGCGTGACCAAGCTGGACAAGATGACCTACGGCGAGAACGCCTCCATTGAGACGATCCGCAAGCTCGTGCTGTCCATGAGCAAGGACATCCGCGTGCTGCTCATCAAGCTTGCCGACCGCCTGCACAACGCCCGCACCTGGCGTTTTGTGCCGCAGGCTTCTGCCGCGAAGAAGGCAGAAGAGACCCTGAAGATTTACGCGCCGCTCGCGCACCGCCTGGGCCTGAACACGATCAAGTGGGAGCTGGAGGACCTGTCCTTCGCCGCCATGAGCCCGGAGATTTACGCCGAGATGGTGCGCATGGTCGGCGAACGCACCCCCGCGCTCGAAAAGTTCCTGAACGAGGCGCGCACCAAGATTACGGACCGCCTGAAAGAGGTGGGCATCGACGCGACCGTGACGGGCCGCCCGAAGCACTACTATTCGATTCATCAGAAGATGAAGACGAAGGGCCGCAGCTTCGACGAGATTAATGACATCCTCGCCGTGCGCATCATGGTTGAGGAAGAGGCGGAATGCTACACCGTGCTCGGCCACGTGCTGTCTCTGTGGCCGTCGATGACTGGCCGTTTCAAGGACTACAT
This sequence comes from uncultured Rothia sp., assembly GCF_916049665.1. Lineage (GTDB taxonomy): Bacteria > Actinomycetota > Actinomycetes > Actinomycetales > Micrococcaceae > Rothia. Next base: position 8,992 of record NZ_CAJZIE010000046.1, read on the forward strand.
TAAGAACCCGAAGAACAACAACTACCAGTCGCTGCACCTGACCGTGTACGGTCCGGGCAACCTGCCGCTTGAGATTCAGATCCGCACCTACAAGATGCACGAAGAGGCTGAGTATGGCGTGGCGGCGCACTGGCGCTACAAGGCGGCATCGCGCGGCGAGAAGGTCGCGGCTCGTGGCGGCGCGCCCGCGAAGGACCCGAAGGAGCCGGGCACCCAGACTTCGGCGATGATGAACGTTGGCATCCTGCAGTCTATTGCCGAGATTTCGAACTCCAACCCGGAGTCGGAGAAGTTCTACGAGTCGCTCGCTGACACCCTCGACACCGACGAAATCGTGGTCCTCACCCCCAACGGTGAGGCAATCGCCCTGCCCAACGGTTCCACCCCCGTGGACTTCGCCTACGCCATCCACAGTGAGGTCGGCGACCGCACGGTCGGTGCGAAGGTCAACGGCCGCCTCGTGCCGCTGCACACGGTCCTGCCCACCGGCGCCACCGTGGAAATTATGACCACGAAGAACGAAGACGCCGGACCCAGCGAGGACTGGCTGAAGTTCGTTCGCTCCTCACGCGCTCGCACGAAGATCCGCCAGTACTTCGCGAAGGAACGCCGCCTGGAGGCGCTACTCGCCGGCCGCGAAATGCTCACCAAGAGCATGCGTAACAGTGAGCTGCCGCTGCAGAAGATGATGAGCCCGGAGATCATGACTCAGGTGGCTCAGCTGCTGCACAAGAATGATGTGGCGTCGCTGTACCGTGCGATTGGTGAGCACGAGATCGCGCCGAAGCAGGTCATTGACACCCTCGTTGAGGTGCACCGCGGCGACGAGCCGGCACCCGAGGTTGAGGTCAGCGACTTTGACGAGACGCTGCTGAAGTCGACCCGCAAGGCGATTGGCGATAACGGCGTGATTGTGCCCGGTGCTGAGGGTGTGCTGACGAAGATTGCGCGCTGCTGCACCCCGGTCCCGCCGGATGACATTATCGGCATTGTGACCCGCTACAACGGTATTTCGGTGCACCGCCGTGACTGCCCGAACATGCGTAACGCTGACGAGGAGCCGCGCGTGACTACGGTCGAGTGGGCATCTTCGCCGACCGCTACGTACCGTGTGCAGATTCAGGTGGAGGCGCTGGACCGTAAGGGCCTGCTGAGCGACCTGATCCGTGCGATTTCTGAGTCGGGTGTGAACATTCTGGATGCGCGCGTGCACACTTCGGAGGATCGTACCGTGGTGGACCGCTTCGCCCTGGAGCTGGGTGACCGCTTCATGCTGGAGCACGTGCTGAACGTGGTCCGTAACGTGACGGGCGTGTACAAGGCGTACCGCCTGACCGGCGCGAAGCCCTCGGAAGCGTAGTTTTTCATACGCCGAGAAGCCACATGTGTTTCGAAAAGCCACTTCTTTGGTGGCTTTTCGAAACACATGTGGCTTTTCGCCGTTTATTGACCTGTATATTAGCCCTTGTGCTGTGCCCGGTACGCTGCGGGGCTGGTCCCGGTCCAGAGCGTAAAAGCGCGCACGAAGCTGCCGGCTTCGGCATAGCCGAGCATGAACGCGATGGTGTCCATGTCCATGTCGCTGGTGGTCAGGTACTGATGGGCGAGGAGCTGACGCACGTGGTTCAGCTGCTTGCGGAAGGTGGTTCCCTCCTCAGAGAGCTGACGCTGCAGCGTGCGGCTGCTGGTCGCGAGTTTGCGCGCCACGTCTTCGATGGTGTTCTCCCCGGCGGGGAGCAGCTCCACGAGGGCGGCACGCACACGGGCCGAAACGGAGTCGTCGACCTCCAGCTGGGAGAGGCGGCGGCGTAGCTCCGGCTCAAAGTAGGACCACATGGCCTCGTTATGGCTAATAAAAGGCGCCTGCAGGTCCTCGGCAGTGAACGTGACCGCGTTGATGCCGGTCACCGCCACCGGTACACCAACGAGCTCGGTGAGGGCATCGCTGACGGGGTGCGCCGCCTCCACCTGTAGGGGAGTGATGTGCCGCTTGGTCGCCGAACGCATCACGTGCAGGATGAACGCGATTTCCCCCTCCGCCACGAAGGCGGGCAGCTGAGTGCCGGGCTCTTCACCCTCGATGTGGAGGGTCGCCTCCGGCCCCAGGGTTTCGAGGCGGTAGCGGACCGGCCCGATGAGGGGCTTGAGCTTGGCGAGCCGCTCGATGCATGCCGCGCCGTTGGGAGAGCAGTACGCCGCGAAGATGGGCGGGCTGAACTGCTCAATACCGTCGGCGGTGGCGAGGGTGACAGCAAAACCCTCCGCGGGAGCCAGCTCGCCGACGGCGTCCAGGAGCCGCAGATATTCTACGCCGGTGAGCACAGGCTCGGCGCGGCTCAAGAGGTCCTCGGGTAGCTGCGCCAGGCGGAGTGCCTCGCCAGCATCAATACCGGTGGTGGTGAGGAGCTGGGGGAGCTGCGTATCCAGCAGGTAGTTTTTCATGCTGCTTACTTCTTGGCGCTACCGGAAACCTGCTGGTTGTACACGAAGTCCAGCATCGCCTTACGCGGCATCACCGGCGCCATAGAAACCATGGGCTTCTGCCACGCCACCAGACCGGACACCACGTTGAGTTCACCCTTCAGCATGCCCTCGTAGCCTTCCTCAGCAACCTTGTCCGGGGAGACCGCGTTAGCGAACAGCTTAGTGTCATCCAGGCCGCCGGCAGCCACGAAACCGGTTGCCATAGCGCCGGGCATCAGGCAGGAGACGGTCACGCCGGTACCCTGAAGCTCACGCCACAGGGCGTTGGACCAGCTGGTCACGTACGCCTTAGTAGCGTAGTAGACGGCCTGCAGAGGGCCAGGCATGGTCGCCGCAGTGGAGGAAACATTCAGGACCTTACCGGAGCCGCGCTCAATCATGTCAGGCAGGAACAGCTTCAGCAGGCGGGTGGGGGCCTCAATGTTCACCTTAATCATGGACAGGTCCTGCTCCATGGTGCGCTCGCGGGCGAAGTCGCCCTGGCCGCCGAAGCCTGCGTTGTTGATGAAGTAGTCGGGCAGCAGGCCGAGCTTCTTACATTCGTCGTAGATGAACTGTGCGGACTCTTCGGCGGAAAGGTCGGCGGCGATGGTGTATGCGGTGACCTTGTATTCTGCCTCGACCTGCGCCTTCTGCTCGTCGAGCTTTGCCTGGCTGCGGCCGACGAGGATCAGGTCGCCGCCCTTGGAGGCGTGGATCTTGACGAATTCGGTGCCGAGGCCGCCGTAAGAACCGGTGATGAGTGCGAGTGCCATGGGGTTTCTCCTTGTGTGGAAGGGGTGGTTTGTGTGGGCTGTTGTGCCCTTGTGGTTACTACTGTACGCGGCATAAAACGCCAGCGTCACGACAATTTGCGCCACGCAGATGCAAAACGCGCCAACCTCCGCGGGGCTTTCTGCAGGGCGGGGACCCTTCGATAGGTTAGTGTCTTCACTGCGGGTTAAAGACCCACGGCGAAGACACTAACCTATCGAAAAGCCGCTAACCCGTCGGGTAATCTGCATCGGCGCTGATTTCGGTCATAGGTTAGCGACTTCTGTCGTAGTTAAAAACCATGGCAGAAGTCCGTAACCTATGACCGAATTTTCCACGCGGCAGGGGAGCGGGAGGGTGGTGGAGGCCCAGCGATGACGAACGGGCGCGTACGGGGTCGGGGGAACCCGTATACTGAAAGGGTTCGCGCCGCCGGGTATGAATTGGCTTGTGGAAGCTGCAAACGCCCCCACCGAGTAAGGCGTCTAGACCGGCACTGGCGCATGTGTACTACCGGGACCGCACGGGTCCCGAATATTTGACGTTTCTTCGACTGTAGAAACGATAACTAATGAGAGGTTGACCGCCCCTATGACGACGCAGTCTACGGATTCTTCCGCTACTACTGACGAGCACCGTAACCGCAACGCTGAGCGTGCGCAGCTGCACTCTACGATTTGGCGTATTGCGAATGACCTGCGTGGTTCGGTAGATGGCTGGGACTTTAAGCAGTACGTGCTGGGCATGCTTTTCTACCGTTACCTCTCTGAGAGCCAGGTGCGCTTTGTGGAGAAGAAGTACGGTCTGGATCAGGCGTTTGAGCAGATTCCTGATGAGGCTTTTGATGATGATACCCGCCGCATGCTGGTGGAGGAGCGCGGCTTCCTGCTGCTGCCTTCGCAGCTGTTCTCTGTGGTGCACGCGAAGGCTCGTCAGGACCAGAACCTGAATGAGACCCTGGCGAACGTGTTCAAGGCGTTTGAGGAGTCGGCGCGCGGTACCGAGTCTGAGAATAACGTGAAGGGCCTCTTCGACGACTTCGTACTGGATTCGAACAAGCTGGGTGTGAGCCCGGCGGCTCGTCACGAGAACCTGCTCAAGCTCATGGACGCCGTGGCAGACATGAACCTCAGTGATAGCTATGAGGATAGCGAGAATGACGCTTTCGGCGACGCCTATGAGTACTTGATGGGTATGTACGCGGCGAACGCGGGTAAGAGCGGCGGCGAGTACTACACTCCGCAGGAGGTTTCGGAGCTGCTGGCGAAGATTGCTATGGATGGCCGTGACGCCGAGCAGATTCGTACCGTGTATGACCCGGCGTGTGGTTCGGGCTCGCTGCTGTTGAAGTTTAAGCGTGAGTTGGGTAAGAACTCGGACGGCCTGCGTTTTGTGGGTCAGGAGATTAACCTGACGACCTATAACCTGTGCCGCATGAACATGATGCTGCACGGTGTGCCGGTGGATGATTTCAGCATTGCGCACGGTGATACTCTGATTGACCCGAAGCACCGTGGTGGTGCGGGCGGCGATTTTGAGGAGCCGTTTGGTGCGATTGTGTCTAACCCTCCGTATTCGACGAAGTGGAAGGGTGATGATGACCCGACCCTGATTCACGATGACCGTTACGCCCCGGCGGCGGTTTTGGCGCCTAAGTCGAAGGCTGACCTGGCGTTTACGATGCACATGCTGGCGTCGCTGGATGAGGCTGGTACGGCTGCGATTGTTGAGTTTCCCGGTGTGCTGTACCGCGGCGGTGCGGAGCGTAAGATTCGCGAGTATCTGCTGAAGCAGAACGTGGTGGATGCCGTGATTCAGCTGCCCGCCAACCTGTTCTACGGTACGAGCATTGCGACCTGTATTTTGGTGTTGAAGAAGGGCCGCCGTAAGGACCATTCGGTGCTGTTCGTGGATGCTTCGCAGCTGTTTGATAAGGGCACGAACCAGAATATTCTGGGTAAGGCGCACCGTGAGAAGATTCTGGAGGTGCTGACGGCTCGTGAGGAGCGTGAGCATTTCTCGGCGCTGGTTCCGGTGGAGAAGCTGCTGGAGCAGGAGGCAAACCTGGCGGTGTCGAGCTGGGTTGAGCCGGAGGATACCCGTGAGCGTGTGGATATTGTTGAGCTGAATTCTCGTATTGAGGGTATTGTGGCTCGTCAGGCTCAGTTGCGCGTGGAGATTGACGCTATTGTGGCGCGTCTGGAAGGCGGCGAGTAATCGTGGCCGAGGTGACGAACTATATTGACCGCCTGGTGGCTGAGCTCTGCCCGGACGGGGTGGAATACCGCCCGCTGGAATCTCTGGGAAAGCGTAATAAGGGGACTGCGATTACGGCCTCTAAGATGCGGTCTCTTGAGCCTGGCAATAAAGACCTGAGAATCTTTGCTGCTGGATCTACATTTGTTGATACTGATTCTTCAAATATTCCGGCAAAGGATATTCTGCATGGCCCGGCGATTATTGTTAAATCTAGAGGTTATATCGGCTTCGAGTATTATGAGAAGTCGTTTACTCACAAAAATGAAATGTGGTCTTATACCTTAGATAGCAATATCGTTAATCAGAAGTTTATTTACTATTACCTTCTGACCCAAGCGTATTACCTGCAGGAACTTGCCCGGAGTAAATCAGTGAAGCTTCCCCAGCTTGCTGTGAAAGATACGGATTCACTCGAGGTCCCTGTTCCACCGCTGGAGATTCAGGAAGCGATTGTTGAAATTCTCGACAAATTCACGAACCTGGAAGCGGAGCTGGAAGCGGAGCTGGAAGCGCGTACTCTGCAATACGAGTACTACCGTGACTCGCTCTTCGAAGCCCTTGACTGCCCTCGCGCTACCCTGGGCGAACTAGGTAAGTTCTACGGCGGACTTAAGGGAAAGACCAAGAATGATTTCGGCTCTTCTGGTGCGCGCTACATTTCCTATAAGAATGTATATGAAAACATTTCAGTCGATTTCACCTGGCCTGACTTCGTGCAGGTAAAAGAAGGAGAGAATCAGCTTTCCCTAATGAAGGGTGACATTCTTCTGACTGGATCATCTGAAAATATGGAAGAATCAGGTCTTTCATCTGTCGTTACGAAGGAACCTGGGGAGAAAGCATATTTGAACAGTTTCTCAATCTGCTATCGCCTCAACGATCCGAGCATTCTTAACCCCGAGTTTTCTAAATATCTTTTTAGGAGCCGTCTAGCTCGTAAACAGATTATTCGAACTGCTCAAGGAGTTACGAGGTTCAACGTCTCCAAGAAGAAGCTGGCTAATGTGTCTATTCCTCTCCCCAGCTTGGAAGAGCAGCAGCGCATTGTCGATATTCTCGACCGCTTCGACGCCCTAACCGCCAGCCTCTCCGAGGGTCTACCCGCAGAGCTCGCGGCGCGTCGCAGCCAATACGAGTACTACCGCGACCAGCTACTTTCTTTCCCCCGCAAGGGCGAAAACCAGTAGACACTTGCGTATCAAACTGCGCATCATGCGTGAACCCCGTGCAGGGGCGGCACCCGCCACCCCTGCACGGGCCCCACACCTCAACCACACTCAACAACCAACACTCAACTAGCCGGGCCCACCAACCCAGAGCCCGCTAACTCTGAGCCCAACCATCCACACACTCAACCCCCTACGCAAAGGAGCACCCCGTGGAAACCGTACCCAACCACCCCCGCCCCGCCGAAGGACGCACCGAAAGCATCCTCAGCTCAGAAGACTTCACCGTCATCGCCGAGATCGCTAAAGCGAAGGGCTATAACGAATGGGAAGCCCAGCGCAAGCAGAAGGAAGACTACCAGAGCGAAGCGCAGCTCGAAGCCGAACTCATCGAAACCCTCAAAACCCAGGGCTACGACTACCTGCCGCGCCTCACCGACGAAGCCGCACTCATCCGCAACCTGCGCGAACAGCTCGAACGCCTCAACACCCGCCCCGAAGAAGGTGCATACGGCCCCAACAGCGGCTTCCACTTCACCGACGAAGAATTCAACCGCCTGCTCACCGAACACATCGCCCGCTCCAACGACGGCATCCTCGAGAAGGCCAAGCTCATCCAGGAAGAACGCTTCATCGACTTCCGCCTCGAAGACGGCACCCTGCGCAACATCATGCTCATCGACGCCGCCTACCCCGCCCGCAACCGCATGCAGGTCATCAACCAGTACCGCGTACCCGCCCCCAATGGCAAGGTACTCAATCGCTACGACGTGACCATCCTCGTCAACGGTCTGCCCCTCGTGCACATCGAACTCAAGAAGCGTGACGTCGGAATCCACCCTGCCTTTCAGCAGATTGAACGCTACCAGAGCGAAGGCTTCCAGCAGGACCAGCACCGCCTCTTCGAATACGCCCAGATCTTCGTCATCAGCAACGGCTTCGAAACCAAGTACTACTCCAACACCGTGCGCCACAAGCACGTCGAAGACCAGCAGAAGGCTAGCCGCAAGGAAGCCTCCGGCGGCTCCGCAGGTAAGAGCTTCGAATTCACCAGCTACTGGGCAGATACCAAGAACAACCGTATCGACGACCTGACGCTTTTCGCGCGTACCTTCCTCACCCGCCACACCCTGGCGAACATCCTGACCCGCTACTGCATCTTCACCGTAGGCCAGGACCTGCTCGTCATGCGCCCCTACCAGATTGCGGCAACCGAGAAAATCATTAAGCGCGTCGAAATCGCCAACAACAACTCTAAGCTCCTGGGTACCAAAGAATCTGGCGGCTACATCTGGCACACCACCGGCAGCGGCAAAACCCTCACCAGCTTCAAAACCGCACGCCGCCTGGCAGAAACCGGGCTCGTCGACAAGGTTCTCTTCGTCGTGGACCGCAAGGACCTCGACTACCAGACCATGCTCGAATACAACAACTTCCAGGCAGACTCCGTCAGCTCCACCGGCAGCACCCGCGAACTCAGCAACCGCCTCGCCGACCGTGGAACCAACATCGTAGTCACCACCATCCACAAGCTCTCTAACCTCATTACCTCTGAACGTAAGCACTCCGTCTACGACCAGCGCGTAGCCATCATCTTTGACGAATGCCACCGCTCCCAGTTCGGCCGTATGAACCGCTCCATCAAGGAACGCTTCAGGAACTACAGCATGTTCGGCTTCACCGGCACCCCCATCTTCGACAAGAACTCCGCAGGTGGCCCCGGCACCACCACCGCCGAAGTCTTCGGTGACTGCCTGCACTCCTACACCGTTGTCGACGCCATCCGCGACAAGAACGTGCTGAAATTCCACCTGGAATACACCAACACCAGCCCCACCTTTGCGGAGCTCGAAGAAAGCGCCTACGCCGAGGAAATTGCGGCTGAACGTGCCGAGACCCCCGACACGAAGGAACTTGAAAAGCTCGCAAAGAGTAAGGAGGTGCTCGAGAGCCCCGAACGTATCGAAGCCATCGCAACCTATATCCTGGACAACTACGACCGCAAAACCAACCAGAGCGCAGGAACCAGCTACGACATCAAGAAGACCCGCACCATCAACGGCGTCACCGAACACTACGTAGAGCGCGTGCGCGGCTTCAACTCGATCCTGGCAACCTCCTCCATTGACGCCGCCTGCACCTACTACGACGCCCTCAACACCCTGCAAGAAGAACGCATCGCAGATGGCACCCTGCGCCCTGAACAGAAGCTCAAGGTCGCCATCATCTACTCACAGGGCAACGGTGGACAGCTCATCGACACCTTCGGCGAAGAAGAAAACTTCACCTTTGCCACCGAAGACACCGGCAACCGCATGGACGGCTTCCTCGAAGACTACAACACCATGTTCGGCACCAACTTCAGCACCGACGGCGACTCCTTCGACAACTACTACAAGGACGTCTCCCGCCGCATGAAGGTACGCGAACTGGACCTGCTCATCGTGGTGAACATGTTCCTGACCGGCTTCGACTCCAAGACCGTCAACACCCTCTGGGTAGACAAGAACCTGAAGATGCACGGCCTGGTGCAGGCGTACAGCCGCACCAACCGAATCCTCAACTCACGTAAGCCCTCCGGCAACATCGTGTGCTTCCGCGACCTCGAACAGGCCACCAAGGACGCATTTGCCCTCTTCGGTGACACAGAAAACAGCGGCAGTGAGTCAGCTCTGACTGTTGCCTTCACCCGCCCCTACAAGGAAGTCTTCGAAGAATACAGCAAGGCAGTTAACGAGCTGCGCGAGAAGTTCCCCATGGACGAGGGCGGTTCGATTGCTGTTGATACTCTCGAGGAGAAGGCCGAATACGTCAAGTGTATGAATGATGTGTTCGAGCTGCAGCAGGAACTGCGTGTACACGACGAGTTCATCCGCGATGGCGGCAACGAACTCATCAGCGACTACGACATGCAGGGCTACACGGGTGTCTACAACGACATCCGCGAAGAAGCCCGCGAACTGCAGCGCGCCCAAGAAGAAGATGGCTACGAACCCGAAGACGAAGCAAGCCACGTACTCGGTCAGCTTCTTTTCGAGACGGAATTCCTCAAGCAGCAGGAAGTCGGTGTCCGCTACATTCTCGACCTAGTCGCCGAAGCCCGCAAGGCACGCCATGGGAAGGCGGCAGGGGAGAACACCACCGCCGAAGGTACCGCAGATGACCTGGAGAAGTTCCGCGACCGCGTGCGCCGCGCTGTACGTAACGACACCGACCTGCGAGAAAGCAGCGACATCATTGAGGACTACTTCGATGCATACCTGAACGAGCCCGAAGACCACGACGTGCAGGAACACTTCCACCACTACGTGACCAACCGCCGTGCCCGCGAGGAAGACACCATCGTGCAGGACGAAGAGTTGGACTCCGCAGAGACCCAGCGCGTCGTCAACCGTGCACTCAAGGAAAACCGCCGTACCATCCCCAACAAGATTAGCCGCCTGACCAAGCGCAAGATTCCGCTCTTCGGCGGTAAGCTCGGCGGCGCGAAGACCGAGGACGCCGCGACCAAGGCGAAGCGTGTGAAGCAGAAGCTGGAGAAGCACATCGTCCGCTTCATGCCGTTCCTTGGCGGAGAATAACCCGCGGTGACGTGCTGTAACCGGCGGGTATTCGCCCAGAGGTAATCCACCCAGAAGCCACATGTGTTTCGAAAAGCCACTTCTTTCGTGGCTTCTCGAAACACATGTGGCTTCTCGCCGTTTATGGGGGAGGGCGGGGGTCCTTCGATAGAGATCGGAAGAGCACACGTCTGAACTCCAGTCACCTGAAGCTATCTCG
>NZ_CAJZIE010000047.1:0-19322 GCF_916049665.1 uncultured Rothia sp.
AGCCGCCCGGTGCATCCTGTTGTGGATGCGCCGGGCGGCTTCTTGTATGAGACTATGTAGAAAATTCTGAGCGGATATTTTTTTGAATTTATAAAAAATCGTCTATTTATTTAAACTGCGAGTCTAAATAAAAACGCACTCCAAATAAATGCCCTAAAAAACTACACCAAGAAATAAACCTTTTTAGTGCGGGTGATGCGGGTGACGAATCGAATCACGCCAATGCGCGCTCGAGCCCAGGCCAAAATGCAGAGCAAAAAACGTGCCAAAACAGCAGAACCCAAATGCGCACGCCATGTACACGCCGTAGGTCAGCATCATAAACTCAGAATCGTGACTCACACCCGAAGCGACATTCAACGCCAACGAGACGCCCAGAATCACAAGCCATGCAGCGCTCGCGGCCGCAATCAGCCATGAGATAGCACTCAGCACCGGGTGCGGGACCCTAAACGTACGCTCAGGACCGCTCACAGGCGCTACGGGCGCAGCAGAAGCCGCGGTAGCCTCAACCACCATACTCGAAGTATTAGGGGCTGAGGAAGCCACAGAAGAACGCCACGGAATATGCACACCGGCGTGCTGACCCTGCGTCTTCGCGGGGGCCTTCACAGAATGGTGGGGGACGCCTCCAGATTCGGGAGGAGAAGAAAGATACGGTTGCTGCATTGCGGGCTCCTGAGCGTATAAACCTCGCATGAGAAGAAACAACAGCGCGTCTAATGATGCGAGAAAATGAGTGTCGGCGATAGATTGAAAGAATACGGTGAGGACATATTCTTTCTATATTTCAAGACTAGAAGCGAACCGCATAAAAAACGAGGGTTTAGCGGAATATGATGCAATATGACGCGAAAAAACCGAAAACCACAGAGAAAAAATAGTCAACCTCAACCTGAAGGTTCAGGGTAGGGTTATTAGACACACCCCATCGCGGCGAAAAACAGCAGAGCTACAGCGAAAGGAACGAGCATGGGAATTATCCTCCCACTCATCTACCTAGGCATAGGTCTGGGGCTCGCGCTATTGCTACCCGAACGCTGGAGCACCCGCCTCAAAGAAGGCGCCTCAACCCTGCTGACCCGCTGGATTATCCCCGCCGTCATCATCTACACCGTCGCCACCAGCCGCCCCGAACTGTTCTTTGTCGCCGCCTCCACCATGGTATTGATGGTTCTCGGCGTGCTCTGCGCCGGGCGCATCACCGGCGACCCCGTGCAGAAGCTCGCCTTCGTCTACCTGAACGCGGGGCTCTTCGGTATCCCCGTGGTTGCCGGATTCTGGGGTGAAGAAGCCGTGTGCGTGTACATTGGCGCGTATATTGGTAACTCCATCATGGGCAATATCCTGGGAACCTCGCTGCTACGCGGTGATGCTAGGGGCGATAGCGGGGAGAATTCATCGCCCCGTACGGCAACCGCCGCGAGCCACCTCGCAACCGTCCGTAGAGTATTGCAGGGGCTGCGCACGAGCCCGCCCGTCATCGCCGTGGTGGTGGGACTGCTCTGCCTGCCCGCCGGGCCCTTTCTGAGCCAGCACGGGGCGGGCTTCTACCGGGTACTGACCTGGGTTTTCAGCTTTATCGGAATGATCGTGCTGGGCATGTGGCTCGGCGCCGCCAAACTGCACCGCGCAGACCTGGCCCGCGCCGCCGGATGGGCACTCCTACGCGCCGTACTCGTGAGCGTCTACAGCGTCGGCGTGCTGGCGCTTGCCCGCTGGGCGCACGATGCGGCGGGAGTGCACTTCGACCAGCTGCTGGCGCATCCGCAGGTGCTCTTCATCCTTGCGGTTCTGCCGCCAGCCGCGAACATCGTCATCCTGGAAACCCACTACCGGCACGAAGGCACCGCCGCCCCCGTCATTGCCGCCGGGGCGGTCGTCAGCGTGGGAATGATTGCGCTTGCCGTGCCGGTTCTGCAGCTCGTGTTCGCCAGCTAATTAGAGCCAAGAAAGCACGCTGAGACAACCAAGAAGACAGCAAAAGGAGGGCGGGGCATAAGCCTCACCCTCCTTCTACTGTCTATTCACCTTATCGGCACGCGGTAGCACTCAACGAGCTACAGCGCTTAGCGTACGATGTGGTACACCTTTGCCTCGTAGGGGCGCAGGGTCGAACCCGCATCGTCCTTGTAGTTCGAGCTCACCAGCTCAACACGAGCGCCCGCCTCACGAGCCTCAGCAAGTACAGCGAAGTCACGCTCCTGCTCCTCGGCGGTGAAGTTCGAAACAACCAGCAGGGACTCGTTCGCGGGGGAACCGTCAGCGCCACCGGTACGGGTGTACGCGTACACGGCCTCGTCCTCGTTGTGCGGAACCTGAACCGAATCCACCGGAGCGAAGGACGCGTAAACCATCAGATCCTTCAGCTCACCGCGGCGCAGAGCCACCAGCTGCTGGTAGTGGTAGAAGACCGAGTCCTCATCGGCCAGAACAGCCTCAGCGTTAATCGCCGGGTAATTCGGGTTCACAGCAATCCACGGGGTCACACCCTCGGGGCTGAAACCACCGTTAGCGGAAGCATCCCACTGAACCGGGGTACGAGCGTTGTCGCGGCCCTTGATGTAGATAGCCTGCATCGCCTCTTCGTGGCTCAGACGCTTGTGGTCAACGTGCATGTCCTCGTAGAAACGAATTGAGTCACCATCGCGGTAATCCTCAATCGAATCGAACTTCACGTTGGTCATGCCGATTTCTTCACCCTGGTAGATGTACGGGGTGCCCTGCATGAAATGCAGGGTGGTCGCCAGCTGCTTAGCGGACAGGGTGCGGAACTCATCCGAATCGTTACCGAAACGGGAAACCACGCGCGGCTGGTCGTGGTTGTTCCAGTACAGCGAACCCCAGGCGTTGCCCTCCAGGGTGGTCTGCCAGTCGTTCAGGATGCTCTTGAGCTCGGTCAGCTTGTACGGCGCGTAGGACCACTTACCGCCCAGAGAGCCGTTCGGGTCGTTATCCACGCCCATGTGATCGAAGTGGAAGATCATGTTCAGCTCACCGGTGTGGTAGCCAGCCCACAGCTTAGCGTCCTCGGGGCTGGTTGCGCTGGTCTCGCCCACGGTCATCACGTCGTAGCGGCTGAAGGTCTCGCGGGTGAGCTCCTTCATCCACGGGTGCACCATGGTGCCGTTGGAGATGACGAACGGAATCGAGGAGGTGTGCTTCTCAAAGTCGGTGGAGGGGTCATCCGGGAAGCCCTCGGGCTTGGAGATGATGTTGATAGCGTCCAGGCGGAAGCCGTCAACGCCCTTGTCCAACCACCAGCGAACCATGGAGTACAGGTCCTCGCGAACCTTCTCGTTCTCCCAGTTCAGGTCGGGCTGTTCCTTGAAGAAGATGTGCAGGTAGAACTGGCCGGTCGCCTCGTCCCACTCCCACGCCGGGCCACCGAACTCGGACGCCCAGTTGTTCGGAGGAATCGGCTTGCCGTCCTCGTCGAAGCCCTTCGGATCCTTCCAAATGTAGTAGTCGCGGTAGGGGTTGTCCTTGGAGGAACGGGACTCCTTGAACCAGGGGTGCTGGTCGGAGGTGTGGTTTGCGACCAGGTCCATGAGGATCTTGATGCCGTGCTTGTGGGCGGTCTCAAGCATCTCGTCGAAGTCTTCCATGGTGCCGAAGTCACTCATGATGGCGAAGTAGTCAGAGATGTCGTAGCCGTTATCCACGTTCGGCGAATCGAACACGGGGGAGAGCCAGATGACGTTGATGCCCAGCTTAGCCAGGTAGGGCAGCTTCTCGGTGATACCCTTCAGGTCACCGATGCCGTCGCCGTTTGCATCGTTGAAGGAGCGGGGGTACACCTGGTACACCACGGCTTCCTTCCACCACTGGCGGCCCTCGTAGGAGGGAACCTCGTATGCCTCGGAGTTGCTCATAATTGCCTTTCTGTACCGGCGGGTTACGCCGAAGAGGAAAAAGGTGTCTGTGATTGAAGTATAGGGCGAGGGGGACCGGAATGTCTGTGCCGAATCCCCCTCGCGCATTACATTTTTTGGGCGTGCCTACTTAGCGTTTCCGAAGAGGTAAACCTTCGCCTCGTAGGGACGTAGCAGGGTGCCCTCGTCGGTGAACTCGCGGTTCTCATCGCGGTAGTTCGAGCTAATCAGCTTCGGGGTGTTCTCGATAGCCTTCAGCTCGGTCGGGGAGAGAGCCTGCGAGTTGGTCAACACCACCGAATCCAGGTTGCCGCCCGCGTAGTTCAGCTGAACGGTGTCATCGGTGAAGTTAGCGACCACCAGCAGGGCGCGCTCGCCGGTTGCGGCTGCGTCCTCGTCGGAGTTCACGCGCAGGTAGGCGTAGACCTGCTCGTCCTCTTCATCCAGGAGGCGGTACTCACCGGTCAGGACGATCGGGTGCTCGCGGCGCAGGCTAATCAGGTCGCGGTAGTGGTAGAACACGGAATCCGGGTTAGCGAGCTCTGCTTCTGCGTTGATTTCGGTGTAGCGCGGGTTCAGCTTCAGCCACGGGGTGCCGGTGGTGAAGCCTGCGTTCTCGCCGGCGGTCCACTGCATGGGGGTGCGTGCGTTGTCGCGGCCGGAGGCGCTGATGTAACGCAGCATGTCCTCGGCGGAGACGCGGCCCGACTCTTCAACGTACTTGCGCCAGGAGTCGTGAATCTCCAGGTCGTTGTAGTCCTTCACATCGTCGAAGAAGACGTTGGTCATGCCCAGCTCTTCACCCTGGTAGATGTAGGGGGTGCCCTGCATCAGGTGTAGCACGGTGCCCAGCATCTTGGCGCTGACGGTGCGGTACTCGGGGGAGTCGTTACCGAAGCGCGAGACGGTGCGGGGCTGGTCGTGGTTGTTCCAGTACAGCGAGTTCCAGCCGCGGCCGTGCAGGCCCTCCTGCCAGTGGGTCAGGACCTTCTTGAGGTCCACCAGGTCGAAGCGGCGGTCGGACCACTTGCCGGTCACGCCGCCCTCGGAGGCGTCCACATCCATGTGCTCGAACTGGAACACCATCTGCAGCTCGTTGCGGTCGAAACCGGTGTAGAGCGCGGCGTCGTCCACGGTCACGCAGGGGGTTTCGCCCACGGTCATGACCGGGTACTTGCTGAGCACCTCGCGGTTCATTTCCTGCAGGAATTCGTGCACGCGCGGGCCGTTGGCTGCGACAGCCAGGGAGTTGTCGAGGCCGCCAGCCAGAACTGCGGGATCCTCGGGGAAGGAGAGGTCCTTGGAAATCAGGTTGATGACGTCCATGCGGAAGCCGTCCACGCCCTTGTCCAGCCAGAAGCGCATGATGTCGTAGACCTCTTCGCGGACCTTCGGGTTCTCCCAGTTCAGGTCGGGCTGCTTGATGGAGAAGTAGTGCAGGTAGAACTGGCCGGTTGCCTCGTCCCATTCCCATACGGAGGGGCTGAAGCAGGAAATCCAGTTGTTCGGAGGAATCGGCTTGCCGTCCTCGTCGAAGCCCTTCGGGTCGCGCCAGATGTAGTAGTCGCGGTAGGGGTTGTCCTTGGAAGAGCGTGCCTGCTTGAACCATTCGTGCTCGTCGGAAGTGTGGTTGACGACCAGGTCCATCATGAGCTTGATGCCGTGCTTGTGCGCGGTTTCGAGCAGCTCATCGAAGTCTTCCATGGTGCCGAACTCGGTCATGATCGCACGGTAGTCGGAGATGTCGTAGCCGTTGTCGTCGTTCGGGGACGCGTAGATGGGGGAGAGCCACAGCACCTGAATACCCAGGTTGGCGAGGTACGGAATCTTCTCGGTGATGCCGGGCAGGTCGCCGATGCCGTCGCCGTTGGAGTCGTTGAAGGAACGGGGGTAAATCTGGTAAACAACGGGTTCCTGCCACCACTGGGTCTGGGTCGTCATTGTTCTTCCTTCCCTTGGTATGGATGAGTGTTGTGTGGTGCCGCTCTGCGGGCGGCTAACGTCTGATGCCCCTTTAGGACTGGCTGGTGAGGGGCGTGAGGATGCTCTCCGGTGCCCAGCTTTCAGGGTCAATCTCTAGCAGCAGGCCGCTGTGGTCGGAGATAGCTTCGGGGGAGTTGTCGCGGAAGACTACCGCGTGCGAGTTGACCGTGAGCAAGCGATCGGCGAAAACGAAGTCGATGCGCTTGGCATCCGTGCTACCTTCCCAACCGGCGATTTCGCGGTGGACGGTGTTCTCGCCGTCGGTGTGCTCAGCCAGGGAGCGGGTATCAATCATGCCGCTGGAGGTGACCAGCGCGTAGCCTTCATCACTCAGGTGTGCTGCGGAGTTGAAGTCGCCGCCGAGCAGTACCGGGGCGGTGCGGGCGCACTCGGCAAGCTCCTGCGAGAGGCGGGCGTATTCCTGGGCGAATAGGGGTTCGCCGTCGAAGTCCCACCAGGACATGTGGGTGGTGGCGCACCAGAAGGTGCCCGTCTCAGTTTCGATGAGCGCTGCCTGTGCGGCGCGGCGCTGCACCTGGTGGTAGCCGTAGCCGGGGGACATGTCGATGGGCTTGATGCCGCGAATCGGCAGGCGCGAGAGGATAGCTACGCATTCGTCGTAACGGTCCCAGCCGATGTGGGTTTCGGTGAGGGTCCACTCGTAGGTGGCGCCCATTTCGTTGAGCGCCTGTACGAGCAACAGGGCGTAGTTGTCTTCGCGGACCGGAATACCCGCGCCGCCGCGGTAGTTGAGGGGCTCCTTCACCACGGGGGTGGAGGTGAGCTGGTTGACTTCCTGCAACGCAATGACGTCCACCTGCTGTTCAATAATGAACTTGGCGAGGGTACGGATCTTGGCAATCTGGTGGATTTCGCACCAGCTGTGCGTATTGAGGGTGAGGAAGCGCATGTATTAAGTCCGGGGTATGTGTGAGGTTGAAGAATGATATGCGCACCGCGTATTGAGGTGGTGAGTGTTTATGCACTCTGACCTATGGGTGCACTGTTTATGCTATCGATTCTGTGCGCTAGGTAATAGGGAAAAAGTCTCATCTGCAGCAAGTATTTTTAACCAGTGCCGGGATATGTTTCAGGTTCTGAAAAACTCTTTCAAAACTCACAGTTTTGGTACCTGCGGGTAGGTAATACCTGGCATTATTGTTTCTGTCTAAAACACATTCGGCATTTAGCGCACGCAGGATATGTGGCACCCGTCTCATATACTTTCGTTTGGAGGTATAAAGATGCGGCGTGACCATCGCAGGCTGGCAATGATCGCCAACCCCTGCGTCCGCTCACTCGACAACCCGAAAGGGCGTATAGCCTCATGATGGAAAAAGTACAGAGGTTCGGCTCTGCCATGCTGGCACCCGTTCTTCTCTTCGCATTCGCTGGCCTCGCGGTCGGTATTGCGATCATTGCACAGAACGGCGACCTGATTCCCCTCGCTGCTGACAAGGAAAGCGCGTGGAACCACTTCTGGTCCGTTTGGGAGTCCGGCGCATGGACCGTCTTCAACCAGATGGAACTGCTCTTCGTGATTGGTCTGCCCATTGCACTGGCAAAGACCGCTAACGCACGTGCAGTGATGGAAGCTGCAATGGTCTACCTGACCTTCAACTACTTCGTCGGCGCCATGCTCAAGGTATGGGGCAAGGGCGGCACCGGTTTCTTCGACCTGGACTACACCACCGACATCTCTGAGAGCGCGGCAGGTACCGGTCTGAAGATGATCGCCGGTATCAAGACCATGGACACCGGTATCTTCGGTGCAATCATCATCTCCGCAATCGTGGTGTGGGTACACAACCGCTGGTTCGACAAGAAGCTGCCCGACTTCCTCGGTATCTTCCAGGGTTCCCAGTACGTCTACGGCGTCTGCTTCTTCCTGATGATGCCCGTCGCATTCCTGTTCTCCTGGCTGTGGCCCTACGCTCAGCACGGCATCTCCTCCCTGCAGGGCTTCTTCATCGCATCCGGCGCACTCGGCGTGTGGGTTTACACCTTCCTCGAGCGCTTCCTGATTCCGACCGGTCTGCACCACTTCATCTACTCCCCGTTCGTCTTCGGTAACGTTGTTACCCCGAACGGTATTGCTAAGGACTGGCCGACCCACCTGTCCGAGTTCGCAAAGAGCGACAAGCCCCTGAAGGAACTGTTCCCCGGCGGCGGCTTCGCACTGCACGGTAACTCCAAGGTCTTTGCACCCATCGGTATCGCAGCGGCGTTCTACACCACTGCTCGTCCCGAGAAGCGCAAGGAAGTTCTTGCTCTGATGATCCCCGTCTGCCTCACCGCGATCCTGATCGGTATCACCGAGCCCCTCGAGTTCACCTTCCTGTTCCTGGCACCCCCGCTGTTCCTGGTCCACGCAATCCTGGCAGCATCCATGGCAGCAATCATGTACCAGCTGGGCCTGGTTGGTTACATGGGTGGCGGTCTGCTCGACTTCCTGTTCCAGAACTGGATCCCGCTGTGGGC
This sequence comes from uncultured Rothia sp., assembly GCF_916049665.1. Classification (GTDB taxonomy): domain Bacteria; phylum Actinomycetota; class Actinomycetes; order Actinomycetales; family Micrococcaceae; genus Rothia. Next base: position 8,340 of record NZ_CAJZIE010000047.1, read on the forward strand.
AAACCACTCCGGCACCTACCTCATGCAGATTGGTGTGGGCCTGTGCTTCACCGTCCTGTACTTCCTGATCTTCCGCTTCATGATTCTGAAGTTCGACTTCAAGACCCCCGGTCGTGAAGAAGACGGCGGCGAGACCAAGCTCTACAGCAAGGCAGAGTACAAGGCAGCTAAGGCTGCTGAGAAGGAGGGCGGCGCAGCTGCTGAGTCCGCTGACGGCGACCTCTACGCACCCCGCGCAGCTGGCTTCCTCGAACTGCTCGGTGGCGCAGAGAACATCACCACCGTGAACAACTGCGCAACCCGCCTGCGTGTCTCCGTCGCTGATGAGTCCCTCGTCAGCCCCTCGGATGCAGACTTCAAGAATGCAGGTGCTCTGGGCCTCGTCCGCAAGGGCAAGGCATTCCAGGTCATCGTCGGCATGGACGTTCCCCAGGTTCGCGAGCGTTTCGAGACCATGGTGAACGAAGCTAAGACCCTCTCCTAAGAGGACTCAGCTTTCAACCGCCTGACGGCATAACGCCTCATAAGGTATAGACTTCGCCGGCGGTATCGGATAACACCGATGCCGCCGGCGAAGCTGTACCCGGGCTAGCACCCGGACTCAAATCTGCACGAGGCACCCACCCAACGTGAGAGACGACCATCCCCACCCACCCTGGCCGATGACCCTAGAGCGTGTACTATTTATATATTGCTCACCATCGGATTCAGGAGCTTTGAGTGGATTTACAAGACGTCGTGAATGCGAACCAGCACCGGTTCAGTGAAACTGAACGGGAAATTTTGGCATTCATGCTAGAAAATGAAGAGTTCGTTGCGGAGTCAACGATCAACTCTTTGGCACATAAAACGTATACTTCGACCAGCTCAATTATTCGCCTGACGAAGAAGCTGAACTTCTCCGGATTTGCTGAGTTGAAGTACTTCATTAAGTCCTCTCTGAACCGCAGCGAACCCTTCAACCCGCGGTTCATTGAGAGCGGCCGCGAAGATATTCAGCGCACCTATGACTACCTCGAGCACATGGAGCTGAGCGGACTGCTCAAGCGCATCCATGAGGCTCGCACTGTGTACTGCTTCGGTACCGGCTACGCTCAGCGCAATGCCGTGCAGGAATTTACCAAGTCCATGCAGGTATGCGGTAAGTTCTGCCAGGTCATCCCGGCACGTAATGAGTTCGAAAGCGCCATGAACAATATGACCCAGGACGACGTGGTCATCATTGTGTCCTTCTCCGGCCAGACCGAGAACATGCGCGAACACATTAAGATGCTGGCGCTACGCCGCATCCCCATGATTGCGGTGACCGCCATTGGTGTGAACTACATGTCCTCGCACGCCGAGTACTCCCTGCACTACCAGACCACCCCCACCCAGATCAGCACCCAGCGCAAGCCCTACTACTCCTTCGTGGCGCTGTCGGTGCTGCTGGACTACATCGTGCGCCGCTACATTGAACACGTTGAAAATGAGCGTCGCGAATCCCTGCAGGACCAGGTGGACGACGCCCTCAACGCTGGGGACGAAACCGACGCCTGACAAGGTATTACTGTGCCCACCTGCTCCTTCACTCACTCCTCCTGAATCCGACCGAATCCGCCTGAGACCATCTGAAAGAGACACCCTGTGACCGCAATTTTCGCGCTCATCGAAAACACCGAGAAGATGCGTAAGTACCTGTTCTGGTACCTCATGATTATCCCTGCGCTGTTGCTGCTGTGGATTGCACTGGGCGCAGCGAACTCCCAGATGGACTTCCAAGCAGCCCTGAAGATTCCCTTCTTCACCGTGGCGTTCCTGAACGCCTGCCTCAGCCTGCTGCTGGGCGGCACCCTCAAGTTCGCGGGCGCGGAGAATGAACGCACCGAACGAGCCTACGCCCTGTACCTGACCATTCTGCTGGTCATTATCGGTAACCTGCCCGGCGCGATTCTGAGCTTCTTCCTCTTCCGCTCCCTGCGCTTCGGCAACCTGGAAGGCGAACTGGCACCCAAGTACCGTTGGGCGCTTCTGCCTGCCCTGGTCTTCTACGTATTGGTGACCGTAGTGCTGCTCGTCGCCAACATCGCAATGTGGTCGAAGTAAGCACCCGGCGTATTAAGCACACAGGAGCATTGAGCATACGGGCGTGCACTGACACCCGCCCCGCTTAAAGCACAGCATGAGGCACACCGGGCAGAGGACCCCGGAAGAACCACCATCTTCGGTGTGTACGCGCAAACGTACACCGCACTGACCCACAAGGACACTCACGACGTGAACCAGATTCCCGAGCCTACCGACGCGCAGCACGCACCCGGCACCCCGGCTGACAACACTCAGCCCGCCGCAGCCGCCGCGACCTCAGCAGAGGAAACCCACGAAGTAGCCGACGAAATCAACATTGCCGAGCTGCCCGCACACCTGAACCCCGCCCACGAGGACTTTGACCCCTCGGCGGGGCTCGAGCGCTGGGCAGAACAGATGGACGTCTACACCGGCCCCGACGCGATGCTCGACTTCAACCAGGTCGACTACGTGCACATCGACCTGTCCGAGGCGAACCCCTCCGGCCTGGCACAGCTGCTCGCCGGACGTAAGACCCGCCTCTCGACGATTCTGCGCGACAAGTCGCAGCTGGAGGCGGGCATGCGCTCCGCACGCACCCTGCGCACCAAGATTTACGAACTCGCCACCGACCACGGCCTGGACTCCGGCTACTTCGTGGCGGGTACCGCCTCCTGGCTATCGCACGACACCCGCGAGGATGCTGCCGCCTACGAGAAGCGCTTCATCGCGCCGATTCTCATGGCGCCGCTGAGCATCACCCCGCACCCGAAGGATGACGACTTCGAGCTGCGCCTCGCCGGTTCCGCGCGCCTGAACCCGGCGATGGTTCGCCAGATTAAGCAGGAATACGGCATTGACCTGGGCACCATGGACGTGGCGCAGCTGGCGAACTCCATGTCCCGTCTGGACCCCGAGCCGGTCATTGAGCGTATGCGCGCCTCCGCCGGCCGTATTCCGGGCATGACCATCGAGTCGAAGTATTTCATCTCCACCTTCGCTGACCTAAAGGAAAGCCTGGGCGAGCTGCCGCACACCGCCATCACCCCGCTGGTTCGTGACCTGGCGGCGTTGAAGGTGCCCGGCGTGAAGCCGCGTGAGCTCAACGCACACAACCTGCAGCAGCCCCTGGATCAGCGCGACCCGGCAGAGGAAATGCTCCTGCTGGACGCTGACGCCAACGCCCAGGAGATTATCGACACCGCGGTCAGCGGCTTCTCCTTCACTATCACTGCGGCACCCGGCACTGAGCCGCTGCGCACCGCAGTGAACATTGCTTCCGCCCTGATGGGGCGTGGTAAGTCCGTGCTCGTCGTGGGCGAGAAGCGCTCCACCCTTGCCGAGTTCTCTGCGTTGCTCAAGCGCACCGGCATTGAGAGCCTGCGCTACGACCTGCTTGCCGAGCACGATTCTGAGGCTCAGCGCGCCGAATTCATTCGCGCGATTGTGCGCAACGAGAGCGCCGAAGAGCCGAACTCCGAGGACCTGAACGAAGAGCTCGTGGCGACCCGCGCCGCGCTGCTCGACCACACTCGTGCCCTGCTGAACAAGGATTCTAACTGGCAGATTTCCGTCTACTCGGCGCTACAACGTCTGGCTGAGCTGACCGCCTCCGAGGACGGCCCGGCAACCCGCGTGCGTTTTGACCGCCCCATGCTCGACTCGCTCATGGAGCGTGAGCAGGTGCGCGCCGAGCTGGTGCGCTTGGGCGAGATTGACGGTTTTGCGGCGGCTTCGCGTACCTCCCCGTGGTACCGTGCCCGCCTGGTCAATGACGAGGAAGCCGCCGAGGCGTACGCCCTGGTCATTACCCTCAAGTCCTCCTTGCTGAACCTGCGTGAAGCAATGAACCAGACCAGCGCTATGCTGGGTCTGCGCCGCGGCCGCACCATCTCTGAGTGGGAGTCGCAGCTGGCGATTCTGATGCGCATCCGCGAGACGCTCAAGCGTTTCCGCGCGGACGTGTATGACCGCCCGGTGACCGACCTAATCGCTGCGACTGCATCCGGTTCGTGGCGCCGTGAGAACGGCATCGAGATGAGCAGTATGCAGCGTTCCCGCCTGCGCCGCGCGGCTAAGGAGTACATCCTGCCCGGCGTGAATATCGGTGACCTGCACGAGCAGCTGAAGGTGGTTCAGGCGGAGCGTGCCGAGTGGATTCGCCACATTGAGGCACCCCGCACCCCGCAGATTCCGGAGAACCTGGATCAGCTGGCTGCCGCTCTGAACTCCCTGGTGTCTGAGCTGGCGGGTCTGGGCATTGTCCTGGCTGACACCATTGAGGGTACCGATTTTGTACGCACCGACCTGGATGCTCTGGATGCGCGCCTGGACGCCCTCATGGCGGACCGCGTGCTGCTCATGACCCTGCCCGAGCGTGACGCCCTGACCCAGAAGCTGCGTGAGCGCGGCCTGTCGGAGCTGCTCGATGACCTGTACGCGCGCCAGGTTCTGACCGAGGTTGTTTCCGCTGAGCTGGAGCTTGCCTGGTGGCAGTCTGCCCTGGAGTTCTTGCTGCAGCATCACGAGGGTAAGCTGCTGGATGGCGACCGCCTGCGCGATACGGAGTCCCGTTTCCGCCGTGCCGACTACGCCCACATGACCAGCGCCCCGGCGCGTCTGTTGGCGAAGGTTGCTCGCGTGTGGACTGAGCGTATTGAGTCTAAGCATGATCAGGCAGCGTACCTGAAGAGCCAGCTGCGCGGCTACGAGTTCGTGCTCGAGGAGCTGCTGACTCACGCCCCGGTGATGGCACGTACCCTGCTGCCGCTGTGGACTGCGAGCCCCTTCGCCCTGGCGCGTAAGGTTCCCGCCTCCATGCGTTTTGATACGGTGCTGTTGCTGGACTCCGAATCGACCCCGCTGGCGGCGAACCTGCCGGCGATTACCCGCGCCGACCAGGTGATTGCCCTGGGCGACCCGCATTCGGGTTACCCCTCGCCGTTCATCGTGTCCGCGCCGACTTTCGGTGCGCCCGAGCCGACCGACGAGCAGCTGGACAGCACCTTCGATGTGCTCGCTACCGTACTGCCCAACCGCACCTTGGCGATGCTACACCGCAGCATGGACCCGGTGATTCTGGACTACCTGAACCGTGAGTTCTACGGTTCGCAGCTACATGCGGCTCCGGTGAGCCGCGCCTCCTCTCAGCCTGCCGGTTCGCTGACCGTTGAGTACATTGATACTCGCGGTAAGGTCAGCGATAACGCGAACCTGGATTCGCCCGGTGTTGAGGTGGAGCGCGTGACAAACCTGGTGCTTGAGCACGCGTACCGTACCCCGGATCGTTCGCTGGCGGTGGTGACGGCAAGCCCGAAGCACGCTCAGCGTGTGGCTGAGTCGGTGCGTCACGCCCTGAGCCTGTACCCGCAACTGGCGCCGTTCTTCGCCGCTGGTGAGGAGTCTTTCCGCGTGGTCGACCTGACCCGCGCTGAGACCCTCGAGCGCGACACCGTGATTTTCTCTCTGGGTGTGGGCCGTGCCCGACTGGGTCAGGCGTCGTACGATTTGGGTCAGCTGTCTGCTGAGCATGGCCGCCAGGGCTTTGTGGTGGCGTTGACTCGTGCACGCCGTGCCCTGCGCATTGTCTCGTGTATTGACCCCTCCGAGCTGGACCCGCAGAAGCTGCATCATGGCGCGGTAGATTTCTACCACCTGCTGCGTGAACACGCGGAACGTCAGGCGCGTGAAGAGGTGGAAGCGAAGGCACAGCGCGTGCCGGAAACTCTGCCGCGTAACGCATTCTTGGCTGCCGACGACGCAGACACCCCGGATTTGGGTGACTGGCTGCTGAACGATTTGGTGGCGCGCCTGCAGGCTTGCGGTGTGCGTGTGAGCCGCGGTGAGGGTGATATCGCTCTGATTGCGCACGCCCCGGAGAAGCTGGCTGCTGAGCCGGTGCCCGCGCTGGGTGTGGCTCCCGTGGTGTCTTCGCAGCCGAGTGCTCCGGCGGCTATGCCGCTGGTGGCGTGCTCTGATGGCGAGCAGAATTACGCGCGTGCTTCGGTGCGTGAGCGTACCCGTCTGTTGCCGGAGCGTCTGAGCCGCACGGGCTGGAACTACATTACGCTGGGCACCCTGGAGGTGTTCGCTGACCCGGATGCTGTGGTGGCGCGCGTGTTGCACTACCTGGATATGGATGAGGGCGCTGAGGTCCGTGGCTAGTTATTCGTCGACGCCGAAGCCTCGCCGCGGTCACCGCCGTGTGAGCGGCGGCGGCTCGGTGAGCGGGGCTGAGCCTCTGCTGGTGGGTGTGACGACGCCTCCGGTGGTGGCTTCGGGTGCCTCGTCTGCTGCGGGGGCTTCCGCGAAGAAAGCTGATGCTCAGAACCTGAACTCGCAGAATGCAGGTTCCCCGAAGACAGGTTCTCAGAGAGCGGCTACTTCCGCGCAGCCGCTGACCCCGGAGGAGCGTGAGCGTCTGGAATGGATGAGTCAGCAGCGTCCTCCGCATTGGGGTAACAATATCGTGTAGCGCCTCCGAGCCGGGAGTGCTTCTTAAACGCCGAGGGGCGGGGCAACCTGTGTTGCCCCGCCCCTTGTTTTGGCTGGTGTGGAACCCCGTTTAGGAGTTGCCCTTGTCGGTGCTGTAGAAGCCGGAGCCCTTGAAGGTCACTCCGACGGTGTTGTAGCGCTTGCGCAGGGTTTCTTCGCCGCACTGCGGGCAGATGCGCAGTGCATCGTCGCTAAAGGACTGGCGCTGTTCAAAGACGTGGTTGCAATTCTTGCACTGGTAAACGTAGACCGGCATTTTGTCCTTCTGTATCCGTTTTCGCTGGGATGGTTTATTAACGTGGTTTGAGTGTACCGCTTTTGAAAGGTTGGGAGCTATTTGCGTTTTCTTCTCAAATAGCTATTTCTGTTTCTTTTTGCCTTTTTCTTGGGTGATTTTGTTGGTGTGTCCCGCATATCTTTGTGCTTTTGCATAAAGATTCGGAGTGTCAATCAAGAGCGAATCGGGCGTGGGTGAGCCGGGTGCTTTTAGCCCTGCTGGTGAGCGAGGAAAATGCCCCGCTCGGTGAGAATCACCGGTAGAATAGCGTCCCACTGGTCGTAGGGAATGGTTTCGTAGATTTCGTCGCTGAAGACAATGCCGATGCTCCGGCCGGTGAGCTGCTGGTCGCTGAGCAGGGGGATAATCCGGTCGTAGTAGCCGCCTCCCTGACCGAGGCGGTGCCCGCCTGCATCAAAAGCAAGGGCGGGGATGAGACGCAGGTCGGCGTCAATGAATGCTTGCGTGTCTTGTTCTTCGCCTTCGGGTTCGGGGATGCCCATGGGGCTGAGCGGATGCTCAACGGTGGGGTCCCAGTGCACCCAGGCGAGTTTGCGACCGGGGCGTACGACGGGCACGAGGATGCGGTGTCCCTGCTCATGGAGAGCGTTTAGTGCTTGGACAATGGGCGGCTCAGATTTGGTGGGCAGATACGCCGCAATGGTACCGGGGGAGTGGACCCGCTGCGCAACCGCCTCGAGAATGTGGTGGGTGAAAAGGTCAGTCAGATGTTGCTGTCCGTGTTCGCCGCGGTGGCTGCGTGCGGTGAGGCGGCGCGGGCGGATTTGGGAGCGGAGAATGTCTTTGTCTAGGGAGATATCGTCTGCGCTGGCACCGGCGTCGGAGTTGCTGGTGGCGGGGGTTGTGTTGAGGTGCATGGTGTGTCCCATCGTCGTTGCGGGTCTTGTGTGAAGGGTTGGGGAGTGGCGCGTCCCGTAGGAAGTAAGGTGCGTTCACTCTATGCTGAGAGGTATCCGTGCGCAGGGTAAAACTGCCCTGGTGGGTGGTGAAAATTGACCTATATCTGCGGGGACGTGGATTCCACTTTTTAGTATAGGGTTTGAGAAAAATAGTGCTGAGTTCTGTGGGGTGCATTTTCTTTGCACACCGAAGAATGGGCCGCTGTGGATATGTAGTTAGTCACGTTGAAGATTTTTTCATGTCATAGTGTCTATAAATCGCCTTAAGTACTTTACAACTTAGGGTATTCTTGTGGCATGGCTACTGAAATTAAGTCTGTTACTAAGGCAGTTATTCCTGCTGCTGGTCTGGGCACCCGATTCCTGCCCGCAACGAAGGCAACCCCCAAGGAAATGCTCCCCGTCGTTGATCGCCCCGCGATTCAGTACGTGGTGGAGGAAGCAATCCGTGCCGGTCTGAACGACGTTCTGATGATTACCGGCCGTAACAAGCGCGCTCTCGAGGATCACTTCGACCGCGTTCCCGTTCTGGAGCAGCAGCTCGCTGAGCAGGGTAAGGACGCCCTACTCGCATCCGTGGTAGCTACCAATGAGATGGGTGGCGACCTGCACTACGTGCGTCAGGGCGACCCCAAGGGTCTGGGCCACGCTGTTCTGCGCGCAAAGCGCCACGTTGGTGACGAAGCATTCGCTGTTCTGCTCGGCGATGACCTGATTGACGAGAAGGAAGACCTGCTCGCTCGCATGGTGGAGGTCCAGGAGCGCACCGGCGGTTCCGTCGTTGCTCTGATGGAGGTTCCCCGCGAGGCTATTTCCGCTTACGGTGCAGCTGCTATTGAGGCTGTTGAAGGCGAGGACGGTTTCGTCAAGATCACCGGTCTGGTTGAGAAGCCCGCTGCTGATGAGGCTCCCTCGAACTACGCTGTGATTGGCCGTTACGTTCTGAGCCCGAAGGTCTTCGAGGTTCTGGAGAACACCGCTCCGGGCCGCGGCGGCGAGATTCAGCTGACCGACGCTCTGCAGACTCTGGCTCAGGGTGAGGGCGAAGGCGAAGGTGTCTACGGTGTGGTCTTCTCCGGCCGCCGTTTCGACACCGGTGACAAGCTGTCCTACCTGAAGGCAAACGTTATTCTTGCTGCTGAGCGCCCCGAGTTCGGTGACGACCTGCGCGCATGGCTGAAGGACTTTGTTGCAGAGAACTGCTAATTACTCTGCACCCGCTCTCTAAAGAGGGCAACCGATAAATACCAACCACGCTGAGGAAGGCGTTCTTTCCGGTGGGGCGTTTTAGCCCCAAGGGAGGGCGCCTTCCTTTGCGTCGTATGTGTCTATTATGTGCTTGGGGTGCTACTGGGCGAGGGCCCAGGGTGTGCCTTGTGCAGGGACGCGACGACGTTGTAGTGTGCATATTCCTTCAGGGGTATATGTGCATATCCAGCCCGATTCTTGCCGCTTATGGAAAGCATTGGGAATATAAGGGTATGATTAAAGTCTAGGGATAAAGGGACGATAGAGGGCGACCTGAATATGACGCTTTTGAACACCTCCGGTGTGTTGGTAATTCTGACCGTGATTTTGCTGCTGTGGTTTGTGCCCAGGAGCCTGCGTCGCGCGCCCGCTGGTCCTGCCATGGAACCCGAGCGTCCCCTGATTAGCGCTGAGCGTACTGCAGAGGATATTCTCGCCTCCGCGGGTGTGCTGCTGAATGAGTCGGAGGCGTACCAGTCCTCCGATCATGCGGTGGCGCCGGGCACCTCCCTACCCTCTTCCGCTCTTCCGCAGGCGTCTTCCCGTTCCTCCCACACGGTGGAGGAATCCGCCCAGCCTGCGCCCGATACGGCTTCTATTTCGCAGATTCGCGAATCTTCCCCGACTGCCCCGTACACGGACGAGATTCCGGTCGTGGAGGACGCAAAGCCCTCGCCTCTGTCCTACTTTGATACTTCGAGCCCGAGCGGTATCGCCCTGCTGGTCGCGGCTGGCCTGGGCGTGCTTGCCCTGGTCACCGGTCTTCTGGCTCTCTTTGGTGTTCTGGCGTGGGGTTGGGCTGTTCTCTTCCTGATTCTTGCCGGCGGTGCGTGGGCTGTAAGCCGTTTTGGTCTGCTGGAGTCTCTTGCCAACCAGATCAAGGCGAACCGTGATGAGCGCCGCGCCAAGGCAGAAGCAGAAGATGCCGAGGGTACTGACGCTGAGGCGTATGAAGAGTCCGACGGCGAAGAAGCTTACGATGACGCTTCCGAGTCGGTAGAGGACTCGACTGCTGAGGACGCAGATTCTGAAGCTACTGAAGAGCCTGAGTCTCAGGCTCGTCCCGCAACCCGTGAGACCGCTACCCGCAAGCCTGCGCGCGGTGTGACCCGTGAGGCGGCGCGCCCGAGCCGTGCGCACATCGCGGTGGACTCTTCTGAAGAGGCACCCCAGGTAGAAGCAACTCAGGCAGAAGCACCTGTAGTAGCTGAGTCTTCTCACGCAGCTCGTCCCGTACCTGCCCGTTCTGCCCGCCCAGCGGAGGCGCCCGCGGGTCACCGTCAGGAGCGCCGCCAGCAGCGTCCGAGCCGCTTCCAGCCGATTCGCCGCGGTAGCGTGCTCTTTGACCAGGAGAGCGGTTCTGCTGCTTCCTCCACTGCGCCGCGTACTGCGGCACAGCCTCAGGTAGCTCAGGCTCCGGTTGCTCCGGTTACTCCGAGCCAGCCCGTACAGTCCCAGCCTGTTCAGCCCCAGCCTGTTCAGCCCCAGCGCGCTCAGTCCGTGCCGTCTGCGCAGTCCGCTCAGCCCGCTCAGGCACCCGTACAGGCTCCTGTACAGCCGGTAGCAGCTCCCGCACAGCAGGCGGCTATTCAGCCGGCCCAGCCGGTGGCTCGCCAGGCTCTGCGTGACGGTTCGCCTGTCCGCCAGGCTCCCGCGCATCAGGCTCCTGCTGCTCAGCCGATTCCCGAAGAGATTCCTCTGCCGGATGTCCTGGACGATTCCGAGTTCGATGCTCTGGATATCGCCTCGTTGAACGACCCGGCGCTCTCGACCGGCGTTACGGCAACCGGTGGTGTCCGTTCCACGAACCGCCACCCCGGTGCTGGCTCCTCCTTTGAAGCGGTCAGCAATACCTGGAACCCAGTTCAGCTGCCCAAGCCGCTGAGCGCTCTGCACCGCCAGGACAAGAATCAGGGTAAGAAGTAGACCTTGTTCTAGATATGCATAAAACCCCGACAGTTCGTACTGTCGGGGTTTTGTTTTTCGGGTTTTGAGATC
>NZ_CAJZIE010000048.1:0-19310 GCF_916049665.1 uncultured Rothia sp.
CGGCCCCATCGTATAGCGGCCTAGTACTCCGCCCTCTCACGGCGGCAACACCGGTTCAAATCCGGTTGGGGTCACACTAGGAAAAAGCCTTGATTCTTCGGAATCAAGGCTTTTTTGTTTATCTGATTAAAGAATAAAAGCGAAAAGCCACATGTGTTTCGAAAAGCAACCATAATGGTGGCTTCTCGAAACACATGTGGCTTCTCAGTGGTATATGGGACCCGGAATCTACTGTGCCGACGCCTCAGCAGAAGCAGTAGTCGCCTCCGCCGAACCTGCAGCAGTCGCCTCAGCAGAAGCGCTCGGGCTCAGCGACGGAACCGGCGAAGCAGAAGCAGTACCCGGAGCACGACGCACCATACGCCAAGTGCCGTCCTGGTAGTGAGCCACAATCTGACCAGCCACCGGCTTACCCGGGTACTTGAACACCTCGGTCAGCGGCTGCACACGATCGTTGGTCTTGCTGTACACGCCAGCACCCTCAGCACCATCGATCACCATCTCGGTTGCCCAAGTGTAGTAGCCGGTGCGAGTGTCCTTGGTCGGGCGGTCAGCGGTCAGCGACAGAACCATCGGACGCTCCGAACCAATAACCCAGCCGCTCTCCGAAGCGTACATGCTCTGGAAGAACTCAGCCACAGTCGAGTAGTCACCGGTGTGGTCAATGTTCGTGAAGCGGGTACCGTCACCGGTCAGCAGCAGGTAGTTCAGGGTAGCCTGCCAGTACGCAATGAACGCGTGCAGACCCTCAACACTGTTCTCACGCAGCTTCGCGGGCTCCACGGGAATCGCGACGTTCACTGCCTTGTGCTCCTTAGTGCCGGGCTCAAAAGTGCCGGTGGAGGAGTAGTCGGCAAGAACGACCTCACCCTTCATGCTGGGGCCAGGCTCAACAGTGGTGGTTGCCTCCGCGGTGGGGGAGACGGATGCGGTTGCGCTCGCGGTCGAAGACTCGGTAGCAGATGCGCTCGCAGTCGCCGAAGACTCGGAGGACTTCGAGGAACATGCGGCAAGAAGCGCGGCGGTGCCCAGACCCAGTGCGGTCAGGGCGGTGCGGCGGGTATACATGGTAGACATGGGGCTCTTTCTGAGGTGAATAAAGTATGTGCCGGTATTGAACTAATTCCAGAATATCGCAGGGGAGCGGTCAGCCCAATGTTGTGTGCGCCTCCATGACCCTAAAAGCGGCGGGAGATGACGAAAAACACGGGCTCTCGCTAAGGCAGTAATATTGTTGCTTCTACGCCGGAGAAGAACTGCTTGCTGTAGGCTGGGGTGAATTCGTTGCGTTGCTTCCTCCTGCAGGACCGACTGTCCATGCACCATTTTGGTGTACCAACTCAAAAATGATTTTGCTGGGACCGTCTGGGTTATTTGTGTAGGCTAGCGAAATCTCCAAGCCCTGTGCCGTGGTGTGGACTACGGCCCTACTGTGCATGTAGGTCGTAGCTTTCCAATGGTAGCGGTCTTCGTCAATCTTTTGAGGAGATTCCTCTGTCAACTGGTATAGACAAGGTGTTTCGGTGCCGTATAGCCAGCCGCTGCCGTCTGAATACATTTTCACGTACGCCTTCTTCATCTTTTCCCAGTATTGGTCTACGGTTGCGTCTACAGACTTTAAAGGCTCAATATCCCCAGAAATCATGAGATAGTTCTGAGAAGCCATCCAATATCCCAATGCTGCATACATGCCGCCCTTTGTCTTGTTGCTCATGTTTGCAGGGCGTACGGGTTTGCGCGGATTCTCGGCTTTCTTCTCATGGGTTGCCGGAACGTAAGTTCCTTGCGACTCGTAGTTGTTGAACTTCAGTTCGCCCTTATAGATACGCTGAGCGTCGAGCACACTCGGGTCGCTGAGCGGGCGAATATCGCTAGCGCAGGCAGTCAAGGAAGCGAGCGCGGCGGTGGCGGCGATGCCAAGAGCGGCGCGTCGGGTCACGAAGGTGGACATAAGGTACCCTTCAATAGATTATCGGTGTATCTATTTCAGGGTACCTTAGTGTATTTGGGTATGCTTACGATTTATTGGGTGCCAAACCTGGGAAAATACTACAAAAGATACGTTAGCTAACGAAAAGTACCGTTTACTAGGGGAAAAGCCATTATCTTCCTATGCTGCCGTTTTCCTGCGCTGGCATTTTGCCATGCTGCGGCTTTCCTGTGCCGCCGCTTTGCCGCGCTACCGCATCCTAAACGCTGAGGCCAGAATCGCTTCCACCCGAGGAGCCGGGGGAAGTCGTCGAGGAACTCTTCGTCTCAACGGTGACCATCCACGCATCGTTTCGGTATTTCAACACAAAAGTGACCTCATCATCACTGGAATCACCGCTCGTCTCAGCCAGACGAATGTCCCTGTCCTCGGGCACGTAATGGAGAACAGCATCCTTATGGCTACGGGCAATACCCTTCCAGCGGTACTGCTCATCGTCAACCTTCTGCGGGGTCTCGTCGGTCAGGTCAGCCACGAGCGGCGTCTCGGTGCCGTACATCCACCCCTCATTCTTTGCGTACAACTCTACGTATGCCTTCATCTTCTGCACGTAGATGCCGTCCAGGTCCACGTCCTTGAACGGGGTAGCGTCACCAGTAACCGTCAGGTAGTTCAGGGCTGCGACCCAGTAGCCCAGCGCCGCATACATGCCCGAGGTCGTCTTTGACTTTATATTCACGGGAGGAACGGGCATAGGCGGATTCTCCGCCTTCTTCGTGCTGCTTGCGGGGTGGTACGTTCCGGTGGACTTGTAGCTATTGAACTTCAACTCGCCCTTGTAGGGGCGCATCGGGTCAACTACGCTCGGGTCCTCCAGCGGGCGGATATCGCTGGCGCAGGCAGTCAAGGAAGCGAGCGCGGCGGTGGCGGCAACGCCCAGAGCGGTGCGTCGAGTAACGAAGGTAGGCATGGGAACCCCTCAATGGTTTGTTCGTGTGCTTTTAAGCGTACCCGAAGAAACTGATACATGTTCAAAGCCGGCACCTGCTCATCTGGGGGAATAGTTCAACACGACCGTACGCAGGCCATGCAAACAAAAAGGGGAAGCTCCCGCACGCAGCCTCAACTGCATTCGAGAGCTTCCCTCATCACTATAAATGACTAGGAACGCGGATTAGGCACTAGCGCTACTCGCCTCTGAAGAGGGGGAATCAGCTTCTTCATCACTGAGTAAGAACCAGGCGCCATCCTTATAGTCAAACGGAAAATTGGTTGCCTCGCTCTTGGTCGATCCATCAACCAGAGGAACAGGGTCATGACCCTCAACGTGAGCCTTTGCATTGGGATCATAGATAATGCGTCCGAGCCAATCGTAACGGTTGGGACCGCCCTCAACTTTTTTGGGAGCATCAGTCAGCAGCTGAATGGTAACCGGCGCATCCGTGTCATACACCCAGCCCTTACCGGAAGAGTAGATAAGAACAGCATTGGCGTGATCGTTCGCATAGTGGCCTTCAGGGTCAGCCTTCTTGAGCGGCTCGAAATCGCCGGTCATGAACATGTAGTTGAAGCTTGCCACCCAGTAGCAGAGGAACTGGTACATGCCCTCAACGGTCGCCTCGTTCATCTTCTCCGGAACAACAGGCTTCGGCACGTTCTGCGCCTTCTTCTCAGCCGTGGCAGGAACGTACTCGCCGTTCTTCTCATACTTGTCGAGCTTTACGGTACCCTTGTACGACTTCTTAGCGGAAGACGACGCAGATGCTGAGGCGGATGCGCTTGCAGACTCAGAAGCGCTAGCGCTCGCCGAAGCCTCACCGGAAGGAGCAGAAGAGCTATCAGCCAGCGGACGGATATCGCTAGCGCAAGCAGTCAATGCCGCAGCCGCGCCGGCACCGGTAGCAGCAGCTAGTGCGGCACGTCGAGAAAGAAAAGTTGCCATGAAAAATCCTTAAGTAACGTGTGGGGTTATGAGACTAAATCCTAGAGCCTATGTGCGAGGTAAATCCCCGCCCATAAGACGAACTGAGCAAAGATGCTCTAGGCGTTCTTGGAGCTAGCCTCATCGGATGATTTAGCACTCGGGCTTGCAGTGCTTTGCCCGCGTACCTTGGTGGGGTAAGTAAACCACTTGCCGTCCTGATACGACAATTTCAGGTTGGAAAGCTCAGGCTCCATGGAAGTGTTCTGGTACATAGGCCTGTTGCCCTTACCCTCAACATGCATCATCGCATTAGGGTCCTTGGACAGCGTGATACGCCAGTAATAGAGAGGCTCGCTGCCTTCCACCTTCTCAGGTTGCGGGGTCATCATCTCAACCTGAAGCGCATGCTCCGAACCGTAAAACCACCCCTCATTGGACTCATAAAAAGTCACGTAATCATGGAAAGACTTCACATCCCTGCCTGAGGGGTCAGCCTGCTTCAACGGCTCATCGTCACCGGTGAGCACCAGATAGTTGACGCTGGCAAGCCAAAAACTAAAGGCAGAGTAGGCACCATCAATGCTATTCTCATGCATATTCGCTGGCGGTCGCGGCCTAGGCATGTTCAGCGCCTTATGCGTCTCATCCGCGGGGACGTACTCGCCCTTCTTCTCGTAGTTGTCGAACTTTACCGGTCCCAGGTAAGACTTCTCAGAAGAACCACCCGCAGAGGCAGAAGGGCTAGCAGAGGCACTAGCAGAGGCGCTGGGATTTGCGGAAGAGGAAGCCTCACCAGAAGCAGACGGAGAACTATCAGCCAGCGGGCGGATATCGCTAGCGCAAGCAGTCAGTGCCGCAGCCGCGCCGGCACCGGTAGCGGCAGCTAGTGCGGCACGTCGAGAAAGGAAAGTCGTCATCAGAAATCCTTAAATAGTGCGTATCAGAAGATAAGGAAATTTAGCTGTTGTTGTCCAGGAGCATGCGCCACATGCCTTCCTTGTACTCCATGATGAACTTCGTCGTGCGAGGAATCGTCTTTTCCTCCTCAACGATAGGCGCATCAGGCTCACCCTCAATGTGGTACTTAGCGGCAGCGTCATACGCGACGGTCACAAGCCACTCGTAACGGTCCGGCTTATTAGCAACCGGCTGAAGCTCATTCTCCGCAATCTCAATCTTGTACGGCTGATCCGAACCGTAAATCCAACCCAGACCCGACTCATAGAGCTTAATCATGGTCCTAGAGTTGCTCAAAAAAGCCTTCGCCGGATCCGCCTTCATCAGCGGCTCAACATCACCGGTCAGAATCAGATAATTCTGGGAGGCAAGCCAATAACCCATCAGAGCGTAGGCGCCCTCGGGATTGTTCTCCTTCATCTTCTCCGGAATCAGAGGCTTCGGCACGTTCTGCGCCGGCGCATTCGCAGTCGCAGGGATGTAGGTGCCGTTCCGCTCGTAGTTATTGAACTTAATCGGACCAACATACGAGCCGGGAGTGTGATCATCAGTCGGAGAAGGCGACGCCGAAGCACTCGCAGAAGAGGACGCTGCACCAGAAGCAGCATCAGAAGCTGAACCAGAGGAACCGCCGGAACCCTGCGACAGCGGGCGAATATCGCTAGCGCACGCAGTCAGCGCCGCAAGGATGCCGGTCGCACCCACGCCCAGGAGAGCACGTCGAGTGAAGAAGGTAGTCATCGGAAGCCCTTCGTTGGAGCCAATACAGAGCAAATCACGCCACACACCGTGGCGGGCATACGCACCCCGTACAGACCTATCAGTACGTCAATGTATACACTTTTAAGGTTACCCGAGAGCCACCACATAGCCCCGCGACCACCTCAATTGTTCAGAAAATTAAGACCCCACACCCAGCGTTTTACCAGGTGCGGGGTCTTGTCACATGAGAAATCACTACGAAAGCGAACCCTCTGCAAAGCGGCAACTACGCGGCGCTCGACAGCTCCCACTTGCCGTCCTTGTACTCCAGGCGGAACCTCGCCACCTTTTTCTTCGACTCATCAGCGCTCGTCGCCTTCTCAGGCTGATTCCTATAATGCCGTATCATCTTGGGGTCCATATAGGAAAAGCCTTCCCAAATAAAGCGAGTATTGTCGCTGCCTGGCACCTCACGAGGAGCGTCCGTTAGCAGCTCAACAATATACGGAGTTTCCGTACCGTACACCCAACCAGCACCCAACGCATACACCTTGAATATGCTGGAATATTCCTCCCAGGCGTAGCCTTTATGGTAAACAGTATCTATCGGGCCCATATCGCCCGTCATCAGCAAATAGTTCAAGCTCGCCAGCCAGAAACTCAAGAAAGCATACGCACCATCAACGCTGTGCTCCTTCATATTCGCCGGAGGAACAGGCTTCGGCATATTCTCCGCCGGATTCGTAGCGCTCGCCGGAACATACTCACCGGTCTTCTCGTAGCTATCGAACTTTATCGCACCCTTATAGGACTTACCCGAAGACGGAAGACCCGAAGCTGCAGAAGCACTCGCAGAAGCTGAAGGAGACGTAGCCGCAGAAGGAGATGCGCTCGCAGACGCCGAGGCGGAGGCAGTCTCGGAGACGGTCGCCGCCTCCGACGGAGAAGCCGAGCCGGTGCCGCCAGCCAGCGGGCGAATATCGCTAGCGCACGCAGTCAACGCAGAAAGTGCACCCGCAACAGCAACACCCAGGGCGGTACGTCGAGTGAAGAAAGTAGTCATCGGAAGTCCTTTGTCGGATCCATCACCCACAGAGCCGTCAGTACGAGGCTCACAACCTGCAGGTAAAGACCACATGTAGTACGTCAATGTATATACGTTAAGCGTACCCGAGGCACCCTCCGCCAACCCCGACCATCCGCCGGGTTTTCTCCTGGGTATTCCCTGGGTTTCTGTATGGGGTCGGTAGAGTTTTGGCAGCGTTTCGGCAGAGCTTCGACGGCGTTTCGACAAAAAAGAAACCCCGCCCACGGTGCATTACCGCGGGCGGGGGAGAAGCCTATCTCAAGCTGTTATGCCTGAACCGTTATGGTGGGGCCTAGACAGAAGAAGAGCTAGAGGAAGAACCGGAAGCCGACGAAGGAGAATCTTCATCGCCGGTGAGCATAATCCACTTACCGTCCTTGTACTCCACGGCAACCTTCATCCGTTTGCCGTTCGGGCTAGAAGCGGTCTTAAAGGGCTGGTCAGGCTTGCCATCAATGTGAATCTTCGCGTCAGGGCTGTAGTTCATGTATGCCGGCCAGTCGTAACGGGTACCCTTACCGGACGCCTTCTGCGGTGAACCACTAATCAGCTCAAGAGTAACCGGGGCATCCGTACCGTACATCCAGCCCAGATCGTTCTCGTACATGATTGTAAGTTCCTGCAGGCTCTTCGCATACACATCTGCAGGGTCAGCCTTCTTCATCGGCTCAGTATCACCGGTCATCAACGCATAGTTGAAGCTCGCCAGCCAGTAGCCAATGAACGCATACATGCCATCAACGTTATCTTCGTTCATGTTCCCCGGGGCGAGGGGCTTGGGCACATTCTGCGCCTTCTTCTCGGCAGTGGCAGGAACGTATTCGCCGTTCTTCTCGAAGTTATCGAACTTCACAAAGCCCTTATAGGACTTGTCCGAAGAAGCAGATGCGGAAGCAGCGGCCGAGGCGCTTTCAGAAGCGGAGCTAGACGCCGAACCTTCAGCCGTCGGGCGAATATCGCTAGCGCACGCAGTCAATGCAGCCAGTACGCCGGCGCCGGTCGCACCCAGTGCCACGCGGCGGGACATACCAGCAGAAGTGGGGGAAGGGCTCGTCATGATTAGCCTTTCATAGGAAGTCAACAAAGGAAATTGAGTGAGTTGACAACCCCATCATACAGGCAAGTACACAGATGCCCATCAACGATCGTCATCTAGCACCAACGACAAAGCATCCTAATACCGTTGCAATCTGATACCGCCGCACAGCACTACCAAGCCTCGGCATAAAGAAAGCCCCGCCCACGGTGCATTACCGCAGGCGGGGAAGAAGTCTATCTTAAGCTCCCAGAAGCTTAGACAGAAGAAGACTTGCTGGCGCTACCAGGCCCAGAAGAGCCATCCTCGTCGGTGAGCATAATCCACTTACCATCCTTGTACTCCACGCCAACCTTCGTCAGATCCTGCGAGCTATCCTCCATAAAGGGCTCATCCGGACTCACGCCCTCAGTATGAACCTTGATGTCGGTGCTGTACCGCATATATCCCAACCAGTCATAGCGAATTCGGCTACCGGAAATTTTCTGCGGCAAATTAGAAATCAGCTCAAGAGTAACCGGGGTATCCGCACCGTAGAGCCACCCCAGATTATTTTCATAGGCAGCCGTCAAATTCTGGTATTCCGTCAGTATGTCCGTAGACTCAGCCTTCTGCAGCGGCTCAGGATCGCCAGTCATCAGCAGGTAGTTGAAGCTCGCCAACCAATAGCCAATGAACGCATAAATACCATCAATGCTCTGCTCGTTCATGTTCGCCGGAACGAGGGGCTTAGGCACATTCTGTGCCTTCTGGGTAGCGGTCGCCGGAACGTACTCGCCCTTCTTCTCGAAGTTATCGAACTTTACCAAGCCCTTGTAGGACTTGCCGGAAGAAGCAGACGCCGAAGCGCTAGCCGAGGCACTGGGTGAGGCACTAGCTGAAGCGCTTTCGGACGCACTTGCCGAAGCCTCACCGGAGGGAGAACTATCAGCCAGCGGGCGGATACTACCAGCACACGCAGTCAGCGCAGCCAGAACACCGGCACCGGTCGCACCCAACGCCGCACGACGGCTCACACGGGTAGATATGGGGGAAGGGCTCATTATCGGTAGCCTTTCAAAGGAGGTCAACAAAGGAAATAGAGTGAGTTGACACCCCCCATCATACGCTAAACACGTGAATGACTATCAAATGTTGCTATTCATATACTTTTGAATAGAAGAAACCCAAAAATCGTGAATAGTGCACTAGGAAGCCGAAGCGCTCGCAGAATCCGAGCTCTTATCAGCATCCTTATCCTTCTGAGTGCTCATAAACCAAGCACCCTCCTTATACTCCACAACAATCCTCATCGCCTGACCCTGAGAATCCTCAGCCCCCACAAGGGACTTATCACGGTTATCACCCTCGGTCAGATGCCTCTTCGCATTCTGATCCACCAGGGAACGAGCACGCCAGAAATAAAGAATACGGTCACCCTCAATCTGCGTAGGAGTATCCGTCAACAGATACACAGACATCGGCTCACTCGTGTCATAAATCCAGCCGCGCCCCGTCTCATAGAGCTTAACCATCGGCTCAAGCTCCTTATAGTAATCGCTGCTCGGATCTGTCTTCTTCAACGGCTCAATATCACCCGTCAGCGCCAAATAATTAAAACTAGAAATCCAATAGCCAATCAGCGCATAAATACCGTCAAGACTCAGCTCCTGCACCTTCTCCGGCATGATCGGTTTGGGCACATTCTGCGCCTTCTTCTCAGCCGTGGCAGGCACATACTCGCCGTTCTTCTCAAAGTTATCGAACGTGACCTTACCCTGATACGACTTATTCGCAGGCGGCAACGCCGAAGAAGCAGAGGGGCTCGCCGAAGCACTCGCCGAGCCAGACTCAGCAACATCAGCCGGCGGATGCACCGTACGCGCACACGCAGACACCACGGCGGCAAGACCAACACCGCCCACACCCAACACGGCGCGGCGGCTCAAAGCGATGGCCTTAGAAGAGGAGCTAGTCATCAGCAGTCTTTCGAAGAGGTCAACAAATGAGGGGAGTGAGTCGACACCCCCATCATACCGGGCGCACCTTATAGCAACCCTAAAGCACATGTGAATAGCAAATAGCTTGGGAGAACTGGGTATACATGAAGAAACCCCGCGGCCGTTATTCCGAATATTTTCGAAGAAAGAACAACAGCCGCGGGGCAAAACAACTGGAGGGGCGTGCAACCTAGCGGAGCAGATGCGCAAAATTACGGCGCGCCTTCGCCACCTTCGGGCTCACCACAAACGCACAATAACCCTGCGCCGGATTCAACGCGTAATAGTTCTGGTGATACTCCTCAGCCTCATAGAACACACCCAGGGGCTTAATCTGCGTAACGATGGGGGAGGAGTACAGCTGCTGAGCACGCGCCACCGCACGCTCAAACGCCTCACGCTGCTGCTCATCCGCGTAGAAAAGCACCGAACGGTACTGCGAACCGGTATCCGCGCCCTGACGATCCCAGCTAGTCGGGTCGTGGCTCGTGAAGAAAATATCCAACACCGTATCCAGGTCGATGACCTGCGGGTCAAAGCTGAGCTTCAGCGCCTCCTGGTGACCGGTCGTACCCGAACACACCGAACGATAATCAGGGTCGGGAGTCTCGCCGCCCGTATAGCCGCAGACGCTTGCCTCAACGCCGCGGAACTGGCGGTACACCGCATCCAGGCACCAGAAGCAGCCGCCGGCAAGAACAACATCAGTCATGATTCCTCCTCGAACTATAAATCCACACTACCTGAAGAACACTGCAGGGCTGCACAATATTCCCGAGTTACCGCCGCGCCACCTGCCACAATAGAGGTATGACTGAAAAACTTGAAACCCCCACCCTCGCAGAAGTCGTTGACGCCTTCCACACGCTCTTCCCGCCGCAGCTCGCCGCCGGTTGGGATGCCTCCGGTCTCGTCGCCGGTCGCGCCGCCGCTAAAGTGAGCACCGTCCTTTTCGCAGTGGATGCCCTCACCGCCACCGCTGAAGAAGCCGTAGCCGAAGGCGCACAGCTACTCATCACCCACCACCCGTTGCTGCTCCGCGGCGCAAAGTTCATCCCCGACAGTGACTACAAGGGCAACGTGCTACACACCCTCATCGAAGGCGGATGCGGTCTGCTCGGCGCGCACACCAACGCAGATGCCGCCGTCGAAGGCGTGAACGAAGCACTCTGTGACGCTATCGGCCTCATCGACCGCGAACCGCTCACCGAAGCGCAAACCCAGGTACTCGACGGGCAGGAACATGCGGTAGGCACCGGCCGCCTCGGCACTCTGCCCGAAGAAATCACCCTCAAGGAACTCGCGGAACGCCTCGCTGCGGCACTGCCCGCAACCGCCGGTGGCCTGCGCATTGCGGGACGCGCCGACCAGCCGATCCGCCGCGTCGCCCTCTGCGGTGGTGCCGGTGACTCCCTCTTCGACGCGGTACGCGCCACCGACGCGCAGGTGTACATTACCGCCGACCTGCGCCACCACCCCGCCAGCGAATTCCGCGAAACCGCACGCGTTACCGGCAGCAATATCGCGCTGATTGACTACTCCCACGCCGCCAGTGAATCGCTGTGGTTGCGTTCGGCAGCCGACCGTCTGCGTGCCCTGCTCGCTGAGCGTGGCTTCACCATCGAAACGAAGCTGTCCGCACTGAACACCGACCCGTGGGACTTCACCGTTTCCACCGGCGTGGCAACCGGCCAGGACGCACACTCGGCAAGCACCGAACCCGCCGCCGCATGGACTAGCCTGGCTGAAAAGTAAGCGCTGAAAATAGCTGCTGAATAGCTACCAAGAAGCAGTCTTCAAAAATTTAGGCACAGTAAAGCCCGGTCTGTACGAGCCCGACAGGAACCTCTCATCAAGGATCCTGACAGGAACGTGCAGACCGGGCATTACTTCTGCGGGAGCAATACTCTGCAGGGCTTGGGGTACCAAGCGCAGGGGGGGCTAAATGACCTTACTTAGCGCGAGCCTGGAACGCCTCAATCAGAGTCTCCAGCTCACCCTGAGTCACCATGTGCTGAGCGTCAAAAGCACCGCTAGCGTTCAGCACCACCTTGTTCTGCTGAGCCCACAGAATCTCACGGTAGAACGCCGAACCCGGAGCCACATCACTGTAGGGGGAGTCGCCCTTAACTGCGGGCGAACCAGCCGCGCGGTAAGCGAACGCCGCAACAGTAGCATTCGAAATGCCTGCATCAGCGTGGAACTTGCCGTCCGACCAGCCGAAGGTAATACCCTTCTGACGCGCCCACACGTACGCGGGGAAGTTCGGGTCATCAGTCTTCACATCCGGCCACGGGGAAGTCTCGGGCAGCTTTACCTCGGGGGTGCCCGCCTGGATGTACAGGGCAGCTGCGAGCTCACCGCGAGTTGCGGGGGTCTTCAGCTTCTCATCGGAAGGAGCAGGCTTCTGATCGTCGTCCTTCTTGGGGTCCTGAGCGTTGGGCAGGTTCGCATCCCTGTAACCGTTCGTGCCGTTCAGATCCAGGTCCTGCCATGCGAGCAGCTCGCCGCGACCCTCAGTGGACTTGCCCACAACCGGCGCGAGCAGCTCGCCCGTCTCGCTGTAACCGTCATTAGCCCAAACCTCAATCACGTACTTCTTCGAAGCATTCAGGGTGTTTGCCGGAAGATTCACGGTACCGTTCAGGTTGCCGTCACGGTAGGCCGAAGCCTGGGTGGGGTGGTCAAACTCGATAATGTCGCTGGTTGCCAGAACCGGTGTGTTCGAGCCCTTCTCACGAACCACGAACTGGACACCCTTAACGGAGTGGATATCGCCGTTGAACCCCTGGCCACCAACGTTCAGATCCTGCGACTTTGCGGTATCAGTCACAGCGTTGTAACTCAGGCGCGGCGCGAACGGCGCCGGCTTCTCACCTAGAGTGCTCAGCACCTGGGTGCTCACCACGTTCTTGCTGGTCCACAGCTCCTGAGCGGTCAGAGGCTTCTGGCCCTTCTGCTCAGCCACCACGTGAATCTCGTAGCGGACATCGTACTTGGTGCCGCCGGTCGGATCGTGGAAGTTGTCATCATCAACGAAGTAGTAGGCGGCAAGATCGTACGCCTCAACCTTCAGGTCAGCCTCAAAAGTGCCGTCATCGTCAATGGTGAAGTCCTGACCTTCCACGAAGCGTAGCATCTTCGAAGTCGGAATCTCGTAGCCAGACGGTGCGTAGTTCGCGGGAGCAATGTACAGCGCCACAGTGCCGTGCTGAGCACGCCACTCCTTGGTGTAGCCTGAACCCTTCACATGAACGGTACCGCCCTCGGTCGTGATGAGGAAGGGGTTCACGCCGTCGTACTTGTAACCGTCAGGGATGGATACATCCAGGGTTGGGGTAGCCGCAGCGACCTGGTGAGCAGCCTGCGGGGTAGCGGCAGCAACGGCTGCATCAGCGGTAGGGGCCGCATTCTGAGCCAGTGCCGGGGCCATCGGCAGAACCATGGCACCAGCCAGCGCCAGCGCGCCGCAACCCTGAGCTGCACGGAGGAAAGAAGACTTAGAATTCGGAAGCGAGGACATAACACATCCTTAAAAGTTGTTTCTCGCGGGGCCCTGCGGAATCAACGGCGGGTAGGGAATTCGCCGTTGAATCTGCACGCGCCCTATGAGAAAAGTGGTTGGAAGCCCCGTCGGTTTCGGGGATATTTTCACCCTATCAAACCCTCCAAACGATGTCAGGGAACACTCAAGAGAAGCTTGAAGGTTTTGAGACATTTCACAGGTTGATCAGCCGATAAAAACCGAACCCCGTGCACCCAAACAGAAAACCTGTCTAGGAACACGGGATTATAGACTCAGACTAGAACCAGCCCACCATAGTCAGTGCAGTTCTGAAAAATGAACATCATCTGCTCCAGCTCACCACGATTTACCATCGTGGTCGCCTCAAAAATACCCCTCTGCGGGTTAATGACACCATGCTGAGCAGACCACAAAATCTCACGGTAGAAGGCGGAACTCGGATTCACATCCGTAAACGAAGAAACACCGGAAACAGCTGGGGAACCTGCTGCACGGTAGGTGAACGCTGCAACAGTAGCGCGTGAAATACCTGCATCCGCATGGAACTTACCATCAGACCAGCCGAAGCTGATGCCCTTCTCACGAACCCAAATGTACGCAGCGTAGTTCGGGTCGTCTGTCTTTACATCCGGCCACGGGGAGACTGCAGGGAGGTTCACCTTGGGGGCGCCAGCTTGAAGGTACAGTGCCGCAGCTAGCTCACCGCGAGTAGCACGCTGCTGCTGTTCCTCATCGCTAAGCTTTGAGAAGAGATGCTTATACTTGGGCTTGGGTAGAGATACATTCGTGAATTCCTCAAGACCTTCAAACTTCAAGTCCTGACGGCCCATAAGGACACCGCGGTGCTCCGGCGCCAAACCCACAATCGGGGTGATGAGAGTCTTATCCGTCTGGCTGACATAGCCATAGTCGCTCCATGCTTCAAGGACGTACTGCTTAGACGGATCCAGAGTGTTCGCGGGAATTTTGATGGTGCGGTAAACAGCGTTTCCCCACAGCGCCATTACGCCATCGCTACGTTCGTAGTAGCGCTCCATCTCGCTCATGAGCAGGACGGGGGTGCCGGTGCCCTTCTCTCGAATCGTGTACATGACACCCTCACGACCGGGGAGCTCATACGCGCTGAAACCCTCACCCTTAATCATCAGCTCTTGATCTTTCGTGGTGTCCTTCAGTGGATCGTACCTCCAGTGGGCCCCGATAATTTCAGGATGGCGACGGGCATATATCGGCTGGTGGATAGCCACGTTCTTACGAGCCCAAATATCCTCAATGGTCGGCCACGGCTGATCCTCGCCCACGGTGAGGATGCCAATCTCATAGCGCACATCCTCCCCGCGGAAATACGGGACCCCATAAGCGGGGGTGTAGAAACTCTCCAGGTCGCCATATCTGATCGTCAGCTCTGCCTCAAAAGTGCCGTCATCGGCAATAGGGAAACGCCAACCTTCTTCAAAGAAACGCACCGACCTTGAAGGCTCAACGTTATCGGGATGATACTCTGTAGCGGCAATGTAAAGGACTGCCTTGCCGTGCTGCTCACGCCATTCCTTGGTGAGGCCGGTGCCCCTCACCGTAATTTCGTTGTACTTATCGGTGTACAAAGCAGCGCCTTCCCCATAATCAATGGTGAAAGATGGCTCAGCCGTAACATTCTGGGTTGCAGGGGTATTGGCAGTCGGCGCGTTAGCCACAGGTGCGTTTGCGGCGGGTGTTGCATCCTGCGCGAGAACCGGGGTCATCGGCAGGACCATAGCACCAGCCAAGGCCAGTGCACTGCAGTTGCGAGCCGCGTGAAGGAATGAAGACTTAGAGTTCGGAAGTGAGGACATAAGACATCCTTAAAATCGTTTCTCCGGGGCTGTGCAGTCCAGAGCTGTGCAATCCGGGGAGGCGCAATCTGAGGTGGTGCGAGCTCACCGGCGGCCTGGGAATTAGCCGTTGAATCTGCACGGACCCTATGAGAAAAGTGGTTGAGTACCCCCGTCGGTTTCGGGAGTACTCCCACCCTAGCAAAGTGTTGAACACTTGTCAGGAAACACTCAATGAACACTTTAAGGTTCTGGAAAATCTCACGCAGTGGAGAGGTCTTAAAAGCTGAACCCCGCGCCCCCGAATAGAAAAACCAATCGGGAACACGGGGCATTCAGCGTAGAACTAGTCCACCATACCCGGCACCGTTCTACCCGGCACCGTTCTACTTAGCTCGATTCTGGAAGTTGAACAGCATCTGCTCCAGCTGACCACGATTCACCAGGTCCGTCGCATTAAAAGCGCCGAAATCCGGATTAATGACATACTGCTGCGTGGACCACAGAATCTCACGGTAGAACGCGGAACTCGGATTAACATCCGTGAACGAAGAAACACCGGAAACAGCCGGGGAACCCGCTGCGCGGTAGGTGAACGCCGCAACCGTAGCGTTCGAGATGCCGGCATCCGCGTGGAACTTACCATCCGACCAACCGAAGGTGATGCCCTTCTGGCGAGCCCACACGTAGGCGGCATAGTTCGGGTCGTCGGTCTTCACGTCCGGCCAGGGGGAGACCGCAGGGAGGTTCACCTTGGGGCTACCAGCCTGATCGTACAGCGCAGCCGTCAACTCGCCGCGAGTAGCGCGCTGCTGCTGCTCCTGGTAGGTGAGCTTCGAAATCAGGCTCTTGTACTCTCCCTTGGGCACGGTAGCATCCGTGAAGTCCTGAACACCCTCAAACTTCAGATCCTGACGGCCCATAAGGACACCGCGGTGCTCCGGTGCCAAACCAACCATCGGGGTGATGAGGGGCCTGTCCTTCTTGGTGAGGTCGTAGTCGTAGTCGCTCCACGCCTCAATGACGTACTGCTTAGACGGATCCAGGGTGTTTGCGGGGATCTTGATGGTGCGGTAAAGAGTGCCTCCCTCCAGGCGGGTTACGCCATCGGGACCTTCATAGTAGGACTTCATATCGCTCATCGCCAGGACGGGGGTGCCGGTGCCCTTCTCACGAATCACGTACATGGCACCCTCACGGCCGGGCAGCTCCTCACCAACGAAACCCTCACCCTTGACCAGCAACTCCTGATCCTTCGTGGTGTCCTTCAGAGCATCGTACTTCCACTTAGGTGCCATGACTTCAGGATGGTAGGCGCGGGTGTACATCGGGTGGTGGGCGATAACGTTCTTGCGAGCCCAAATATCCTCAATGCTCGACTGCGGCTGTCCCTTAGCCTCGGTCAAAATACCCGTCTCGTAACGCACCTCATTCAGGGTGATACCCGGGAAATAATCGATGGGAGTGTAGAAACTCTCCAGAGCCTTAGCCTTGATGGTCAGCTTTGCCTCAAAAGTACCGTCATCGGCAATGGTGAAGTCCTTACCCTCTTCAAAACGGAGCATCGAGGTGGAAGGCTCAGCATTACCGGGGCGATCCTTCGTAGCGGCAATGTAGAAGACAACGGTGCCGTGCTGCTCACGCCATTCCTTGGTGAAACCGGTACCCTTCAGAGTCACGGTGCCGCCCTCACCGGTGTAAAAAATGGTGTCATAGTCGGTGGAGTACGTCGGCTGTGCCGTCGCATCCTGAGCAGCCGGCTTGGGGGTCACAGCATTTGCCACCGGTGCATTAGCGGCAGGTGCCGCATCCTGGGCGAGTGCCGGAGTCATCGGCAGAACCATCGCACCAGCCAGTACCAGTGCACCGCAACCCCGTGCTGCACGGAAGAAGGACGAAGCCTTAAAATTCGGAAGAGCGGACATAATCATTCCTTACGGTCGGAACCCATCGCGCCAATGCAGTTTCTAAAAGGGGTGTGAGAAATCTTCGTCGAATCTGCGCCAACCCAATGAGAAGTGGTCGAATATCCCCGTCAATTTCGGGGACAATTTCACCCTATCAAAGGGGTGAATGGAAGTCAGGAAACACTCAAGAGAGACTTGAAGGTTCTGAGGGTTTTCCCAGGTTGACCAGCCGTTAAAAACTGAACCCAGCAAGCTGAACCCCGTGCTCCCGAACAGAAAAACCATTCGGGAACACGGGCTTATTCAGAGGGCTATCTTAGCGAACCTAGAAAGCCATCATCAGAACCTCCAGCTCACCGCGAGTCACCATATGCTTGGGGTCGAACGTGCCGCTGGTGCTCAGCGCAACCCTGTTCTGACCAGCCCACACAATCTCACGGTAGAACGCAGAATCCGGGGCCAGATCAGTGTACGAGTGCCATTCATGATCAAGGGTAGGGGAACCCGCCGCACGGTAGGTGAACGCCGCAACCGTAGCGTTCGAAATACCTGCTTCCGCGTGGAACTTACCATCCGACCAACCGAAGGTGATGCCCTTCTGGCGAGCCCACACGTAGGCGGCGTAGTTCGGGTCGGTGGTCTTTACATCCGGCCAGGGGGAGACCGCCGGGAGGTCCACCTTGGGGCTACCAGCCTGAGCGTACAGCGCCGCCGTCAACTCGCCACGGGTAGCGCGTTCCTTACGCTGCTCATCAGTCAGGCTGGGCTGCTTACCCTCAGCAGCGTCAGACCCCTTGAAGTTCAGGTCCTGAGAAGCCAACAGCTCACTGCGGCCCTCAGGTGCCTTACCCACCACAGGGCCGGCATTCTCGCCGTTCTTGTAGCCGTTGTTAGTCCATACCTCCACCACGTACTTCTTTGCCGGATCCAGAGTATTCGCCGGAACCTTCACGACGCCGCGTACCTTGCCGTTCTTGAACTCAGAAATATGGCTAGGGTGGTTATACTCAAAAATGTCGCTCGTCGCCAGAACCGGGGTATTCGAGCCCTTCTCACGAATCACATACTGAACACCCCTGGAGAAGTTAAACTTGCCGTAGAAGCCGGTACCCAAGAAGTAAATGTTCTGATCAGCGGTAGTATCACCCAGAGCCTTGTACTCTACCTTGGGAGCAAACGGGCTGGGGCGGAATGCCTGAGTGTACAGTGCACTATGAAACAGCACGTTCTTGCCAGCCCGCAGGTCCTCAAGGGTCATCTGGGGCTGACCCTGTTTCTCGGTAAACATGCCAATCTCATAATTCACCTCGTAACGCTTCTCGTAACTCGGAGCACCGGGGAAGGGGATGCGAGGCTCATAGTAGTTCTGCAGCTCACCGGGCTTAACCGTCAACTGAGCATTCAGGGTGCCGTTTTCAGCAATGGTGAAGTCCTTACCCTCCTCAAAACGGAGCAGCACATCCTTAGCGGGCAGGAAATCACCATCGTCAGGAACACCCCGAGAAGTAGCAATGTAAAACACTACTTTGCCGTGCTTCTCACGCCACTCCTTGGTGTAGCCCCAACCCTTCACATGGATGGTGCCACCCTCAGCGGTGTACAGGTACGAATCCTCGCCGTCGTACCGGTACCTGAACGTAACCTTCTGCGGGGTCTTACCCGGAATATCCGCAGCTGTCGTGCCGTCAGCGCCTTCGAAATTCAGCTCCTGGGTAGCAAGCAGGGTGCCGCGGCCCTCAGGCGCCTGACCCACGACGGGGGTAATGAACTCGTCGCCCTTGTAGCCGTTGTTACCCCACACCTCGATAACATAATCCTTTTCCTTATCCAGGGTGTTTGCCGGAATCTTCGCCGTACCGTGGATGTAGCCGTCCTGGTAAGCGAAAGCCAGCTCTTTATGGTTATATTCAACGATGTCGCTAACCACCAGGACCGGGGAGTTCAAACCCACCTCTCGCACAACGACCTGAATACCCTTCGGGGAGTTAATATCACCCTCAAAACCCCAACCCGAGAAGTCCAGAACCTGATCCTCGTCAGTGTTCTTCAATGCGTTGTAGCTCAAGTGAGGATAGAACTCCTCAGAAGTATCATCAGAATTTTCACGGAGGCGATCACCCGGCAGAGCACCGGCCGCTGCAGCTGCAGGAGCATCTGCGGCAACATTCTGGGCAAGCGCCGGAGTCACCGGCAGAACCATCGCACCAGCCAGCGCCAGTGCACTGCAACTGCGAGTTGCATACAGGAGTGAAGACTTAGAGTTCGGAAGAGCGGACATAAACATTCCTTATCGGTCATGTCCATTGCGCCGATGCAGGTTCTAAATAGGAATGAGAAATCTCCGTCGAATCTGCGCCAGCCCAATGAGAAGTGGTTGAGTGTCCCCATCGGTTCAGGAAACACTCTCACCCTAACAAACCTTCAAGCAGAAATTGGTACGTTACTCAAGAA
>NZ_CAJZIE010000049.1:0-18671 GCF_916049665.1 uncultured Rothia sp.
CACGAATTGGAACGACAAGAATAATATCCAATGTATTTCTCCTATAGTTATGCTTTTATGAGCGAATCAAGGTATCAATATGCTCTACTGATTGTCTCACATATCACTCAAATATGTTTGATTTTTAACAAGACAGGCGCGAGCCTGCGCCTCCTTGCGGGAGGCGCCGAGTAGGCGCGGTACGGTAGCAATATTCTGCGCGACGGTGCGGTGCGGCATGAGCCCACCCTGCTGCATCACGTAGCCAATGCCGCGGCGCAGCTCGTAGGGGTTCTTCTCATGCACGTTCACGCCGTCAATGGTGATGGTTCCGCTATTGGGCTCCACCATGCGGTTAATCATGCGCAGACTAGTGGTTTTACCGCAGCCGGAGGGGCCAACGAACACGGTAATCTGCCCGGCGGGAATATGCAGGTTCAGGTTCTGCAGCACCGTGGTGGGTTCACCGGTTCGGCTCGGGTAGCTTTTGGTGATGTTCTCGAAGCGGATTCCGCCCACCTGAGCACTATCCGACAGCAGTATTTTTTGCCCACGGAATTTGGGGGGAGCCCGGAATCTGAGGTGAACTCTCTGGAGGCTGCGCGTTGGGATTCTGAGCGGTCATGGGTGCGGCAATCCTTTCTGCAGCCTGGTGTTACAGCCTGGTGTTAGGGCCCGGTTTTATAGCCCGGTGCGTGCGCCGTGCCCGCAGAAATATTTGGGTCAGTTTTCTGCGGGGGCTTTCTAGTGTGGGCGTGGCATTGTTTCCCTATACAAAAAGGCGGCATCTCAGGGTTTTATTCCCAAGATGCCGCCTTTTGACGGTTTTGCAGTATCTGCAACCGCAAAGTTTTTTAAAAACAAAACCCGCCCCACTGTAGAAGCCTGGAGGCGGATTTCGTGGCTCCGACCGGCGTCGATCCGGTGACCTTACGATTTTCAGTCGTACGCTCTACCAACTGAGCTACAGAGCCTTGCGTATTTACTTTTAGATACGCAATGACCGCGTCTTCGGATGAATAATCATCTGAACTTACGCGGCCAGAGCGACCCCGACGGGACTTGAACCCGCGACCTCCGCCGTGACAGGGCGGCGCGCTAACCAACTGCGCTACGGGGCCTTGTTGGAATCAACAGAAGTAAATTCTATATCATCTAACTTGGCTTTGCAAATCGTGAGATTTGCAAGTACCCCCAACGGGATTTGAACCCGTGCTACCGCCGTGAAAGGGCGGCGTCCTAGGCCGCTAGACGATGGGGGCCTAGTCGATCGAACAGGTTCCGTTTTCTTCATCCCGTCGTTCGAACCTCCACTAGTCTATGACAGGTTTGCGGAGGCGTGCAAACCGTTTTGTTCGATTTTGCCCGATTTTGACCCCCATTTTCGACCATTTATAGCCTGGCACATATGTGTTTAAGCTTGTCAATGAGGATTCAGAAAAACTTCAAAAAATTTTAAAATTTCTTCACAACACCCCATATCGGGGGCTTTTGGAGGGGTTTTAGCTACTTTTGGGCACCCGCAGAGGCCTCGAGGAAGCCCTATTTTCTACTCTGGCTTCTAGAAATTTTCTTCAGAATCTTCCAAAATTTTGCTCCGAAGAGGGTTGAAGAGAGTCAAATGACCTGTAAACAGCTCTTCACAAGAGTTCCGAAAATCCGTTTTCCGCTCCCTCACTCACCTCACGGCAGCCCCAAAAGCCCCACAATATCTCTAAAAAAATTTCAATACTTTCTGGCGTCCCCCATATCTACCCCCACCCTATATAAGGGGCACAGATATAAGGTGCACAAGCAAGCACAGACCGGGCCACAAAACCGCAAGGGAGTGCGCGGTAAATTCTGTAGTGAATCCTGCGATGGATTCCGCGGTGCATCTTCGGTGAACTTGGCGGCGCATCCCTTCAGCAAGACTCGCCTCAACCTTCAAGCGACCCACAAAAATCTGCCGCGCAAAGCAACTACAGACCAGAATGCACGTAGATGCAAATATTCATTCTTGGGAATACAATAAACCGGCTTGTCAGACGCTTATTTTTCTCTCAGTGCAGATATCTACTCAATTATGACGACATAGAAATATAAAGATTTGATAAACCTCTAGCGATTGACAAGGAGAGATGAAAGCCAGCTGAAAATACCCCCTGAAATAGCTTGAAGCCCCCTCTTTGAGCACCGTACTATAGAGGGCGTGAGGTCACTTCCGGACCTTGCACGGGGTCACTTCCGGAGCCCCAGACGTAAAGTCACCGCACATTACAGCACCGATAAACCGCATAGAGATCCAAAGGGGGATCCAGTGTCCGCAACGATGAATCGCCGCACGGCATTCCGTGCACTCGGCGTAGGCACCGCAACCATCGCTCTCGGCTGTGCAGCTGCACCCGCAGCGCAGGCACAGCAGATGGCGCACCCGCAGAAGGCAATGACTGCCGACCAGCAGCTCAAGCTGATTCTGCGCCGCCTAGAGCAGGTACCCGCCCGTTTGAAGTATGCGAAGCCTGGATCCTCCAACCGCGTTAATAGCGGCATTGAGAGCGCACTGGGCAACCTGACCACCGTCCAGGGCACTGACGCAGGCCGTCAGATTGCAAGCGCTAAGGCCGCTGTTCGTAAGTCTGATGGACGCGCCCACGCAGCGCTCTCCCCCGTTGGTGTTATTGCCTGCGTTGTCAGTATTGCAAAGTTTGTCATTCAGCTGGGCATCGCCATTTACAAGCTTATTAAGGCACTCGTTAACGCCTTCAAGCAGTGGAAGACCTTCAAGAACATCGTGAAGGCCGTCATTTCTGGTGAAACCCGCAAGAAGCTGGGTACTGAAACTGAAACCGTACTCAAGGCCATTTTGGGCATTGAAGACGTCCTCAAAAAGTGTGCATAGTCTACACACCGTACGGCTATGCGCTTGTTTAGAGAGCTAATCTTGGTGTTTCTTTAGCTTTCTAGACCCCGTTAAGGGATGCGCCGCACGTGGAGTCACTGCATGGGCTCGCTGCGCGTCCGGGTAGCCGGAGGGTATGTCCTCGAGTGTCTTCGGCACCTACCCAGCCCACCCCGCATGACCTCATGGTGCGGGGTGGGTTTCTTTAACCGCTCTTTCGATAACTCTTCCGGGCGAGCACTTTCCGAGAGCCCCCTACTCCCCCGCTTCCTTATATATAGACAAAAATCGACCCCGCACCGGCTCACGGTACGGGGTCGATTTCTATGTTCTACGTGCTAGAAGATTACTCGCCGCGGGAGATGTTAATCATCTCGTCGCGGTCCACAACCTTCACGCGGGCGCGAGGCTCACCGGCAGCATCCTTGGATGCTGCGCCCAGTGCCTTCTCGTGGTCGTCCAGGCGGTGCCAGCCTTCCCAGGTGGTGTACTTGATGCCCTTGGAATCCAGGTATGCGCTGAATGCCTCTGCCTCCGGCTCGGGTGCGGTGTAGAGGTTCTCGCGGTCCTCGAGCAGGTGAGTGATGGTCTCGAGTGCGTCAGACTTGGTGGAGCCGATCAGGCCGACGGGGCCGCGCTTGATCCAACCGGATGCGTAGAGGCCGGGAACGACCTCGCCGTTCTCGTCCACGACGCGACCCTCAACGTTGGTGATGACGCCGCGCTTGTCGTCGTAACCGATTTCGGGCAGTTCGGAACCGAAGTAGCCGATTGCACGGTAGACGGCCTGTACGGGGTAGTCCACGTACTCGCCGGTGCCGATGATGCCGCCGTTGCCGTCGAGCTTGTTGCGTTCCATGCGCAGGCCCACGACCTTGCCGTCTTCGCCGAGGATTTCGTGCGGGGACTGCAGGAAGTGCAGGTGCAGGCGGCGGGATGCGGTCTGCTCGTTGTTCTTCTGGTCTTCCAGCCAGCCGCGCAGGGTCTTCATCATGACCTTGGTCTGGGCGTTCTTCTCCATTGCTTCCTCGGAAGCCTCGTCGAACTGGAAGTCCTCTTCGTACAGGACGATGTCCACGTCGCGGGAGTGTGCGAGTTCGCGCAGCTCGAGCGGGGTGAACTTCATCTGTGCGGGGCCGCGGCGACCGAAGACGTGCACGTCGGTCACGGGGGAAGCCTTCAGGCCCTGGTAGACGTTGTCGGGGATTTCGGTGACGAGCAGGTCGTCAGCGTGCTTGGAGAGGATGCGGGAGACGTCCAGGGCGACGTTGCCGTTACCGAGCACTGCAACCTGCTCAGCTTCGAGCGGCCAGGTGCGGGGGTAGTCGGGGTGGCCGTCGTACCAGGAGACGAAGTCTGCTGCGCCGTAGGAGCCGTCCAGGTCGATGCCCTTAATGTTCAGGGGTGCATCAAAAATCGCGCCGGTTGCGAAGATGATGGCGTCGTAGTGTTCGCGCAGGTCGGCGAGGGTCAGGTCCTTGCCGTATTCGACGTTGCCGAAGAAACGGATGTCGCCGCGGTCCAGGACCTTGTGCAGCGCGGTGATGATGCCCTTGATGCGGGGGTGATCCGGTGCCACACCGTAGCGGATCAGGCCGAAGGGGGCGGGGTAGCGGTCGAAGATGTCGATGGCGACCTCAACGGCGCCGGTGCGGACCTCTTCAGACTTGGTGAGGATATCGGCGGTGTAAATACCGGCGGGACCTGCACCAATAACGGCGACGCGCAGGGGGCGTGCTGCTTCAGACACGAAAATCTTCCTTTCGAAGTTCACCGTCCGGCGCCCAGTGCGGCGCGAACAGGCGGTGAGCTTAGTGTTCACTTCTTGCCTATTTTACCGGGGATTGACGGGTGTTCGGGGGCTTATATGTCTTCGCCCACTAAATAGGACAATTTTCTGTCACCTAATCCGGGCGGGGTCACTTAATTCAGGAGGGGTCGCCTAATCCGGGCAGCGCGGCGCATCCAGCACCGGGAGCCTCCGCGCGCAGCGGGCATAGAACTGCCCCACCCTCCGAGGTGCAGGAGGGCGGGGCAGGGTAACGAAGACTAGGAGGCAGGGACTAGGCGGCGGGTACCGCCTCAAAGGAGACGGTCAGTTCCTCGCGTTCACCGAAGCGAACCAGGTGGCGGTCCAGCACATCCGCCAGACCAGCAGCCAACTCGTCGCTCTCGGCACGTACCTCCATGACGAGGGCACCGTCGATTTCGCGCAGGTCACCGTAGCCGCGGAAAATACCATCGCGGTTGAAGGTGAGGCGCAGACCGTCGGGCAGTTCTGCGGTGCCGAGCTTGCGGCCCATGTGCGAACCGAGCTGCTTAATGTATCGGGCGGGGCGGTCGGTTGCTACGACGGCGCGCTGGCGTACTGGCAGGGATTCTGCGACGGGGTAGTTCTCAGCGGTGTTTTCTTGGGGAGTTTCAGTCATGGTGGATTCCTTCTCATCTATGCCGGAAAAGGCTCACCACACGGAACCTGGCATCCGGCGACGCATGTTTCACCTCGAATATAGCAGAAACTTAGGGTCTACTAACCTAACAAACTATCATTGTTCGCGCAGAGGCGAGAGATAGTTACCGCTATTACGCCCCCAAAAAATCTCTGAACGAAAGCTGGGAATTTCCTGGATTAACGCTCAGAGAAACTTTAACCGTAGAATATTTCGGTAACAACAGTGTCACCTCCCCAACACACCGGGAAGTGGCACTTTTTTATGCGGGTCCGGAACCCCGGCGCCCGCCCCTACTAAGAGTATCTACGGATTTTCACGAATGTCTTCTGAGAACACCGCGGCTCCCCAGAACCCCAAGGCAGAAGCCAAGGGCGCACTGGACCGTTACTTCAAAATCAGCGAACGTGGCTCCACCATCGCAGCAGAATTCCGAGGCGGCCTCGCCACCTTCTTCGCGATGAGCTACATCGTCGTGCTGAACCCCCTCATCATCGGCCTCGGCAAGGACGCATCCGGCAACGCGCTCGGCGTGCCGCAGGTCGCAGCAATGACCGCACTGGTCGCAGGCGTCATGACCATCCTCATGGGCGTCATCGCCAAGCAGCCCTTCGCCATGGCAGCAGGCCTCGGCGTGAACGCACTGCTGGCTACCACCATCGCCTCCACCCCCGGACTGACCTGGCCCGCCATCATGGGCCTCGTCGTATGGGCTGGTGTGCTGATGACCATCCTCGTGCTGACCGGTTTCCGCACCGCAGTGTTCAACGCGGTCCCCGAATCGCTCAAGGTCGCAATCGTCGTCGGTATCGGCTTCTTCATCGCCTTCATCGGCCTCGTCAACGCAGGTATTATCCGCCGCATGCCCGACGCAGCAGGCACCACCGTGCCCGTCTCCTTCGGCGTGAACGGCCACCTGCTCGGCTGGCCCACCCTGGTCTTCCTGTTCGGCCTGTTCCTCACCATTGCGCTGTTCATCCGCAATGTAAAGGGTGCAATCCTCTACGGCGTGCTCGCCTCCACCGCCCTCTCCATCATCCTGGAGAAGGTCGTGCCCTCCGGCAGCTCCCTGGAATCCCCCACCGGCTGGTCCCTGAACGTCCCCGTCTGGGACTCCAGCACCAGCAAGCTCCCCGACTTCTCCCTGTTCGGCTCCGCTGACCTGTTCGCAGCCTTCGGCACCCTCGGTGGCATGGCTGCCGTTCTGCTGATCTTCACCATCCTCATCTCCGCGTTCTTCGACGCAATGGGCACCTCCGTCGGTCTCGCAACCGAAGCAGGCACCATCAAGGACGGCCAGATCGAGAACGTCGACAAGGTCCTGCTCGTGGACGCCCTCGGCTCCGTAGCCGGCGGTGGCACCTCCTCCTCCGCAAGCCAGATCTTCGTGGAGTCCGCAACCGGTATCGGCGCGGGCGCACGCACCGGCTTCGCAAACATCGTCACCGGTGTACTGTTCCTGATCGCGATCTTCCTGACCCCGCTGGTCACCATCGTGCCCTTCGAAGCTGTTGCACCCGCAATGGTGTTCGTTGGCTTCCTGATGATCCGCCAGGCAGTGAACATCGACTGGAACGACTGGGGCCTCGGTATCCCCGCGTTCATGACCATCATCTTCATGCCCCTGGCATACTCCATCGCGGACGGTATCGGCGCAGGCTTCCTGTCCTACGTCTTCATCCGCCTGGTGCAGGGCCGCGGTAAGGAAGTTCACTGGC
The DNA here is from genome assembly GCF_916049665.1 of uncultured Rothia sp. Lineage (GTDB taxonomy): Bacteria > Actinomycetota > Actinomycetes > Actinomycetales > Micrococcaceae > Rothia. The sequence goes on from NZ_CAJZIE010000049.1 coordinate 7,029, forward strand.
TCATGTACGTGGTTTCCGCAGTGTTCCTCATCTTCTTCGCTAACGGCCTGATTACCGGCTGGATGCACTAAATACATCGGGTGCTCAACCCTCCTGCGTGGAGGCGCGGGCACCAGCAGGGCGGGGTACCGGCACCATTTGGGTTGCCGGTACCCCGCCCTGAGCTATTCTTCCCTCTGCCCCGGTTGCCGATTCTGGTTGCGGGGGTAAGGGAAACACCACATCACCGACTGAACCGCCGCACACAACGCGTTTCAATGGCACAAGTTAGGAGGCGGCGCCTACAATGGTTGAACCATTGTGGCGCCCAACCCGGGATTTACCCGCGAGCTTAGCCCGTGAAATTTACCCGTGAAACCGGCGGCGCGACAGTACACACCGAACAACATCAACGGATCCTCACATGTCTGAACCCCAGAAGGCGGCAGCGCCCACCAGCGCACTCGACCGCTACTTCAAGATTTCCGAACGCGGCTCCTCCATCGCCGCAGAATTCCGCGGCGGCCTCGCCGCATTCTTCGCCATGAGCTACATCGTGGTGCTGAACCCCCTCGTCATCGGTACCGGTGCTGACGCATCCGAACGCACCCTCGGTATCGCACCCGTCGCGGCTGTGACCGCGCTGGTTGCCGGCGTGATGACCATCCTCATGGGTGTTATCGCCAAGCAGCCCTTCGCGATGGCAGCTGGCCTGGGCGTGAACGCGCTGCTCGCCTCCACCATTGCCACCACCCCGAACCTGACCTGGGCAGACATCATGGGCCTGGTCGTTCTTGCCGGTCTGATCATGACCGTTCTGGTGCTCACCGGCTTCCGCACCGCGGTGTTTGAGGCGGTCCCTGAGTCGCTCAAGACCGCGATTGTAGTCGGTATCGGCTTCTTCATTTCCTTTATCGGTCTGGTCGACTCCGGCATTATCCGCCGCATGCCTGACGCAGCTGGCACCACCGTTCCGGTGAGCCTCGGCGCGGGCGGTCACCTGCTCGGTTGGCCCACCCTCGTCTTCCTCTTCGGCCTGTTCTTCACCATCGCGCTGTTCATCCGTAACGTGAAGGGCGCAATCCTGTGGGGCGTGCTCGCCTCCACCGCGCTGTCCCTGATTCTGGAGGCGGTTGTCCCCTCCGGTTCCGTGCAGAAGGCTGCAACCGGCTGGTCCCTGAACGTGCCCTCCCTGGATGACATGAAGTTCACCACCCCGAACTTCTCCCTCATCGGTTCCGCTGACCTGTTCGGCGCGTTCACCCACATCGGTCCGCTGGCTGCTTCGCTGCTGGTGTTCACCATTCTGCTGTCCGTGTTCTTCGACGCGATGGGCGTTTCGGTGGGTCTTGCCGCCGAGGCTGGCACCATGAAGGACGGCAAGGTTGAGGACATTGACAAGGTCCTGCTCGTGGACGCTTTCGGTTCCGTTGTCGGTGGTGGCGCGTCCGGTTCGGCGAACCAGATTTTCGTGGAGTCCGCTACCGGTATTGGTGCGGGTGCACGCACCGGCTTTGCGAACATTGTGACCGGTGTGCTGTTCCTGCTGGCGATTTTCATTTCGCCGCTGGTCACCATCGTTCCTTTCGAGGCGGTTGCCCCCGCACTGGTTGTGGTCGGCTTCCTGATGATCCGCCAGGCCGTGAACATTGACTGGACCGACTGGGGTCTGGGCATTCCGGCGTTCCTGACCATTATTTTCATGCCGCTGTCGTACTCGATTGCGAACGGTATTGGTGCCGGCTTCGTGTCTTACACCTTCATTCGCCTGGTGCAGGGCCGCGGCAAGGATGTGCACTGGCTGATGTACCTGGTCTCCGCAGTGTTCGTGATTTACTTCGGTATGGGCATCATTAACGGCTGGACCCACTAAGTCCAACGGTCTACATATTTGCTGAGGGCAGGTTCCTGAGGCAGCTGAGAACGTAAGTTTTCAAGCTGCCGAAGGGCCTGCCTTTGGTGTATCTGATTCGCTCTTACATGTTCCTTATCGCGCCTGGGTGCAAGGAAAAATCATGGCAGAATCATTCCGTTTCCGGTATGATTCTGCCATGATGTCCGTTCAAGAGTATGCCCAAGAAGCTAAAGTTTCAGAGCGAAGCGTGCGCGCCCGCCTAGAACGCGGAATGCTCCAGGGGCGTAAGTTGGGAAGCCGCTGGATTGTCGACGCCATTCCCGCAGCACACCGCAGTAATGCTGGCCGCCCTATTTCTTTTGAAGCATTCAACGCTTTGGCGCGTTACTGCGATGGGCAGTCCTCTGTCCTATCTGCTGAGGAACGCCGCAGGGCAAAAGAACGTGCCTCAGCGATTCAGGTGCAAGGGGCAGCGTCTGTTGAGCGATACCGAGCCCGCCGCGGGTTGAAAGTGCATCACCTGTTGGCTCCTCCCGCTGAGATTCCTGCAATTTTGGAAGACCCTGCATTGTCGCTGACCGGTATTAGTAGCGATATTTCGCAGGTGTACGGCTCAATGGTTGATGCATATGTTTCGAGCCAGGATTTAGAGAACATCATTTTTCTGTACAACCTGCTTCCAGCGTCTGTAGATTCGGCGAACATTATCTTGCGTGAATGCGATGAGCCGCCCCACATTCTGCCCTTGCATGTGGCGGTAGATCTTCTAGATTTGGGGGATCCGCGAAGCTCCGCTGAGGCAGAGCGCATTCTTCAAGATTCTGTTTTCAAGAAAGCGTCTTAGTCATGACCGCATCCCCTATTTTGATTCCTGCTATTGGGGCAGAGCGTGCCTCTTGGCTTGGTCTGGCTGATATCTCAGAGATTATGCCGCAAGGATGGTCCCTGGCAGGCGGAAGCATGATGCGTCTGTTGGCTGCAGAGCGAAGCTACGCTGGTTCTCGATCCACTCACGATATCGACGTTATTCTTGATATCCGCGCATCACGGGCGTATGTTCGTCAGTTCCATGAGGCTCTTAGCAATGCCGGATTTTCAATTGCCGGATTCAACGCATCAGGTCAAAATCACCGATGGGTTCGCGGTGAAGCTCAGATAGATATCCTCATCCCTTCGGGACAGTCGGAGGCCGCTCGCACCTATGAGTATCCGGGGTTTGGCCGCCTGTTAGAAACTCGTGGTGCCCAGTTTGGGCTTGAGCGTACCCGTAAAGCATCTGTACTCTGCGCTGACCGCCAATTTACAGTCAATGTTCCTGATGGTTTGGGCGCTCTTTACGAGAAGGTATCAGCCCTGCTCAACAATGGAGATTCCGATAAAAGTCGACATTTCCGAGATATTATTCTTTTGTCTTCGGTTCTTAATTCTCAAGAGCGTCGAGATATCCCGACGCTTTCTGGAAAACAGATATATCGCCTTCATGATGGTGTCTCCAGGTCAGTTCACGAATATACCGGCATTATTTCTGACCATGAGCTGGAGGTAGCCTCTCGTTTAGAGAACTATCTTGAAAAGCTTCTAAAAGACAGAAGCTAACTAAAACAAAGAATGGCAGAATCGTTCCGGTTTCGGAATGATTCTGCCATTTCTTCTATGCCCGCACGCTGCACGAGACAGGGGCAGGGAAAGTGACGAGATTTAGCGGACGTCTCCATCCACATAGAACCAGGCGCCGCCCACCTTCTCAAAGCGTGACAGCTCATGCATGCTGCCCTTCACCCGCTTCTCCGCAGGAACACCCGGCACCGAACGGTAATACGCAACGAACTCCACCGTACCGGACGCATCAAACGGGCCACCCGAAGCACCCAGAATATCCAGGCGATACCAGCGGATATCATCCTCCAAGTCCAGCGTCGCCGGGCGAGTACTCGGATGCCAGCTCGCCAGCAGATACGCCGCATCGCCAGTCGCAAACGCGGTAAAACGCGAACGCATCAGCTGCTCCGGCGCGGGAGCAGTCAGCCTGCCGGAGGCGGAAAACTCGCCCAGGAACCTGCCGCAGCAGGCGCCGTACACCTCGCCGCTCGAGCAGGGGCAGCGGTCATCATGGTTAAGTTCAACCTGGTTAAGTTCAGTCATGCCACCCAGTATAAAGAACGTGCCACGTCAAGAAGGCATCGCATCAAGAAAGCACAGCGCAAAGAAACGCCCGCTCCGCCGGGGATACAAATCCTCCAGCAGAACGGGCGTTCTTGTTTTCAATCGTTAAGTTTGAGCGAACCTACACGGTACGCATCAGCGGCAACGCTTATTCAGCGATTGCGCGAGCCGGGGTGTCAGCCGCGGAAGGCTTGCCCACGTATGCGCCACGGTACTTAGCAGCCGGGTGGCTGTCAGCAACCTTAGTGTGGCCCTTACCGAAGATGTTCTCACGCAGGGTGTTGCCCTCGTACTCGGTGCGGTAGCGGCCGCGCTTCTGCAGCTCGGGCACAACGTACTCGATGAAGTCCTCGAAGGAACCCGGGGAGACGTGGTACGCGAGGTTGATGCCGTCCAGGCCACCCTCGTCAATCCAGCGCTCGAGCTCGTCAGCAACCTGAACCGGGTCACCCACGATGACCTCGCCCATGCCACCGATGGTGGTGTGCTCAGCGATGGCCTTGCGGGTCCACTTCTTGTCCTTCGCCTGCAGGGTGAAGGGGGTCAGGAAGGACTGAATCGACTCGGTCTGCACGTAGTTCAGGACCTCGTCCTCGTCGAACTGGGACAGGTCAACGCCGGACCAGCCGCCGATAATAGCCTGTGCAGATTCGAGGTTGATGTACTTCTTGTACTCCTCGTACTTTGCCTTTGCCTTCTCTTCGGTCTCATCCACGATGACGGAGAGCATTGCCAGAATCTTGACGTCGTCGCGGCTACGGCCCTGCTCCTCGGCAGATGCACGGATGCGGTCGGTCACAACGCGGGTCAGGTCCGGGCGCAGGGCGCTGATGAACACAGCCTCAGCGTGCTTACCGGAGAACTTCTGGCCGCGGCTGGATGCGCCAGCCTGGAAAATCACGGGGGTGCGCTGCGGGCTCGGCTCGGTCAGGGAGATGCCGGGCACGGAGAAGTACTTGCCCTTGTGGCCAATCGGGTGGACCTTGGAGGGGTCAGCGTAGATACCGCGCTCGCGGTCCTTGATGACTGCGCCGTCCTCCCAGGAGCCTTCCCACAGCTTGTAGCAGACGTCCAGGAACTCGTCGGCGATTTCGTAACGCTCGTCGTGCGGGATCTGGGCGGGCAGGCCCTGGTTCTCAGCAGCCGAAGGCAGGTAGGAGGTCACCACGTTGAAGCCGACGCGGCCGTCGGTCAGGTGGTCGAGGGAGGCGTAGCGGCGAGCCAGGGTGTAGGGCTGCTCGAAAGTAGCGGCAGCGGTCACGCCGAAGCCGAGGTGCTCGGTTACTGCAGCCATTGCAGAAATCTGGGTTGCGGGGTCATTCACGGGAACCTGAGCGGCACCCTCGATGGCGGGAGCGGCAGAGTTCTTGTACACGTCGTAGATACCGACCACGTCAGCGATGAACACGGCGTCGAACAGGCCGCGCTCAAGGGTCTTAGCCAGGTCAGTCCAGTACTTGATGGTGTTGTACTCGGTTGCACGGGAGCGGGGGTGACGCCAGAGATCGAAGCTCTGGTGACCGATGCAGGTCATCTCGAATGCGTTGACTACGATGCGCTTCTTCTGCTCAGCCATCGATTTTCCTTTCGCGAATGATCGGGGACGATCGGGTTTGTACCCTGCACCCCGCGCGCCGCCTCCTGATGCCTTCTGCGTTTGGTGGTGGCCTTCGTGCAGGTGGCGCGTTCGCGCCGTACTTGCCTCTTTCCGTTGAGGCCAGATCATCATCTGGGGCACCCCGCTACGGGAGAGGGTTGCCGCCCGGCTAGCCAGAGCTTAGCGCCGGGACTCATGATCTCGTGGTTTGAGTGTACGGGGCGTACGGGAGGGAGGTCACGTTTGTGACGAAAAAATATTTTTGTGACGCGGAACCGAAATATTTCGTGACAAATGCGAAATATACGGTCACAGAAATTCATACGCGCCCGTTGGGTTGATTGAGGCACGCCACAGCCCATAGGGTTGGAGGAGCAAACCATCCAGAGCGACTGAGAGACCTGGCTCCACGACGTCGCAGCAACCGGCACGGATCCTTCCGCCCCGGTGCTAACGCCAGGAACGATGGAAGTGACATGACACTCAACAGTGCAGTAACTGACGCACCCACCAGTGAAAACACCGGCCACCACGCCGTATCCACCGCCGCCGTCCCCTTGAGCTTTGAAGACGTCGGACAATCTTTCCCCGTGCCCGGCGGAACCCACGAAGTTCTTCGCGGAGTCTCCTTCACCGCAGCTCCCGGCGAGATTATCTCCGTCATCGGCTCCTCCGGATGCGGCAAGTCCACCCTCCTGCGTGCAGCAGCAGGCCTGAACCGCATCACCGCAGGTACCGTGCGTATCGGCGAGAAGGCGGTAACCGGCCTCGACCCCCGCGTCGCTATCGGCTTTCAGGAACCGCGCCTGCTCCCCTGGCGCACCGTCGCCGACAACGTGGCGCTCGGCCTGCCGCAGGGCACCAAAAAGGCTGAGGGTGAAGCATCCGTAACCCGCCTGCTCGACCTGGTCGGCCTGAGCGAATACGCAACCCACCGCCCTAAGGAAATTTCCGGCGGTATGGCTCAGCGCGTGTCCCTGGCGCGAGCGCTCGCCCGCAACCCCGGCGTGCTCCTGCTCGACGAGCCATTCGGCGCCCTCGACGCACTGACCCGCATCAACATGCAGGATCTGCTGCTGGACGTGCACCGTCAGGATCCGACCACGATTCTGCTGGTCACCCACGACGTGGAAGAGGCGCTGTACCTCTCCGACCGGGTCATCGTGCTCGGCAAGGACACCCCGGAGGCGCCCGCCACCATCCAGCGCATCGTGACCGTTGACCGCTCTCACCCCCGCGACCGCGCGGATGCAGAAATCACCGCGTTGCGCAGCGAGTTGCTCGCTGAGCTCGGCGTGGAAGACAACGCCTAGGTCGCAACAACGCCAGAACCGCAGGCAACGCTAGATCTGCAGGCAACACCAGCGCCGCCGCATTTCTCACACATCACATCATCATCTTCAGAAGCGAAAAGATTTCATCATGACTTACTCCCCGTCTCGTCGTACCGCCCTCAAGTCCCTTGCCGCAGCCGCCGCTTTTGCTACTCTGCTCAGCGCCTGCGCCGGTGAAGGTTCCGGTTCCGCTAACGCCTCCGGTGCTGCCGGTGGTGGCAATCAGAACACCGTGACCATTGACTACGCGACCTACAACCCGCTGTCCCTGATTATCCGCAAGAAGGGTTGGCTTGAGACCGCCCTCGCCGCCGAGGGTAAGAAGGTTGAGTGGGTCAAGTCGGCCGGTTCGAACAAGGCGAATGAGGCGCTGCGTAGCGGCAATATTGATGTCGGCTCGACCGCCGGTTCGGCGGCGCTGCTGGCACGCGCTAATGGCTCCCCCATCAAGGTCATTAGCCTCTACTCGCAGCCGGAGTGGTCGGCACTGGTGACCCGCAAGGATTCGGGCATCACCAAGGTTGCGGATTTGAAGGGTAAGACCGTTGCCGTGACCAAGGGTACCGACCCGTACTTCCTGCTGCTGCAGGCACTCAAGCAGGAGGGTATTTCCGCTTCGGATCTGACCATTCAGAACCTGCAGCATGCCGACGGCCGTACCGCCCTGGATAACGGTCAGGTCAACGCGTGGAGCGGCCTGGACCCGATCATGGCTGCCGCCGAGGTTGAAAGCGGCGACGTGCTCTTCTACCGCAACCTGAACTTCAACACCTACGGCTTCCTGAACGCGACCGAGAAGTTCATTCAGTCCAACCCGACCGCCGCACAGACCATCGTGGACGTGTACGAGTACGCTCGCGCCTGGGCTAAGAAGAACCCCGAAGAGGCTGTGAAGATTGTCGAGGAGGAGTCCGGCATTAAGCACGAGACCGCCCAGGTCGTCATGGAGCGCACCCACCTGGATATCGACCCGGTTCCGGGCGCTAAGCAGGTTGAGGTTCTCAAGGGTGTCGGCCCGATCCTGGTGGAGTCCGGCGACGTTCCCTCCCAGTCCGACGTGGACAAGGCGCTGAACAGCATTGTGGACGACCAGTTCGCAAAGAAGGCTGACAGCGCAGCCGTCGAGAAGATCGCAAAGGTGGTTGAGAAGTAATGACCGCCGCAACGATTACCGCCGCCTCCAGCGCTCGCGCTGAGCGTGCTGAGAAGCGTGCCTCTTCCGTGAAGCTGCCGTCGAACCCGTTCGCCGGTAAGCAGTACCTGGGCCTGATTCTTCCCCTGGCACTGATTGCCCTCTGGTACATTCTGAGCACGAACGGCGTGTTCACCCAGGTTCAGCTGCCCTCCCCCGACCGTGTGGTCAGCGCCGGTGTTGAGCTGGCGCAGCGCGGCGAATTGGGCCGCCACGTGGCGATTTCTACTCAGCGTGTGCTGATTGGTTTCGGTATTGGTGCCGTGCTCGGCCTGGTGCTGGGTGCGCTGATTGGCTTGTCTGCGCCGGTGCGTCTGATTGCCGCACCGACCATTGGTGCGCTACGTGCCGTGCCGTCCCTGGCGTGGGTTCCGCTGCTTCTGCTGTGGATCGGTATCGGCGAGAATTCCAAGGTAACCCTGGTTGCTATTGGTGCGTTCTTCCCGGTGTACACCACGGTTTCTGCGGCTCTGGCGCACGTTGACCCCAAGCTTGTGGAGGCGGCACGCGCCTTCGGTCTGAAGGGTCTGCGCCTATTCACCACGGTTCAGCTTCCCGCGGTTCTGCCGTCGGTCGTTTCGGGTCTGCGTCTGGCGCTGGCTCAGGCGTGGCTGTTCCTGGTCGCCGCTGAGCTGCTGGGTGCATCCATGGGCCTGGGTTACCTGCTGACCGACTCGCAGAACAACGGTCGCACCGACCGCCTGCTGCTGGCTATTGTGGCGCTGGCGGTGCTCGGTAAGATTACCGATGCACTGGTGGGTGTTTTCGAACGCTGGGTGAAGGCGAAGTACCCCAGCAACTAACGCCACCAGCAATTAGCACCACAGTTAAACGCAACACTCAGCACGCGCTGAGTTTTAGGAGAGATGTCCGCCGCGTGGTTGCTCCCGACAGTGAGCTAATCATCGCTACGTGCCGGAGAAAGAAGTCGGCGGGGAAACCTGTCGCCTACTGAATGATGATGATGATGATGAATCCCGCCCCGCGCCCCACAGCAGTGAGCGCGGGGCGGGGTCTTTAAATATTTCGGAATATTACGAACCGATACACAGCATGCCGAATATGACGGGCTCCTTTGCTTCCTGGCCCGGAGCGCGCTTTACTAAGAAGGCAAACCATCCAGAGCGACCGAGAGACCTGGCTCCGTGACGTCGCAGCAACCCCCTCGCCAACGCACACACAGACCCCACGGTCACACAGACAGCGGCACGGCGAGCAAGGGTGCTAATGCCAGCAACCGATGGGAGAATAATGGGACTGCCCACCCCCTACTCGTTCACCGACCCGCTGAACCCCACCCCGAACCCCGCCCTCGAATCTGACGAGGCGCGCGTCGCGTTCTGGGAGAAGCAGGCGCAGCGACTCACCTGGGCTGAGCCCTGGCACACCGCGCACCGCTTCGAGAAGCCGAAGTCCCTCGGCTTCGATGAGGAAGGCATCGAACAGTTCACGATCCCCGAAATTAAGTGGTTCGAGGGCGGCAAGCTGAACGTCGCCTACAACTGCGTAGACCGCCACGTGGAGGCGGGCCGCGGCGACAAGGTAGCCCTCTACTTTGAAGGTGAACCCGGCGACCGTGAAGCCATCACCTACGCCGAACTGCAGCGCCGCATCGCGAAGGCTGCGAACGGCCTGCTGTCCCTGGGCGTGCGCAAGGGTGACCGTGTGGTCATCTACCTGCCCGTCATCCCCGAAACCATTATTTTCACCCTCGCCTGCGCGCGTATTGGCGCGATCCATTCCCTTGTCTTCGGTGGCTTCTCCGCTGAGGCGCTGAAGTTCCGTGTGGAAGACACCGGCGCGAAGGTTCTCATCACCACCGACGGCCAGAACCGCCGCGGCAAGGTCGTTCCCGTGAAGGTGAACGCCGACGAAGCTTGCTCCGGTGAGAACAACATTGAGCACGTTATCGTGGTGGACCGCACCAGCGCCTCCGACCCGGTAGCGCACGCCGCTGTGCCGTGGACTGAGGGCCGCGACGTCTGGTACCACGACCTGGTGGACGACCAGCCCGACACCCACGCCTACGAACTGCACGACGCCGAGGATCCGCTGTTCATCATCTACACCTCCGGCACGACCGGTAAGCCCAAGGGCCTGGTGCACACGATGGGCGGCTACCTGGTACAGACCGCGTACACCCACGCACTGCTGTACGATCTGTTGCCAGATTACGTGGACGAGAACGGCGTGCTGCGCCCCGACGAGCTGTCCGCCGTCAACGACCCCGAGAAGGTGGAATCCACCGTTCACTGGTGCACCGCCGACCTCGCATGGGTGACCGCGCACACCTACGAAATCTACGGTCCGCTGGTTAACGGTGTGTCCGAGGTGATTTATGAGGGTACCCCTAACACCCCGCACTACGGCCGCCACTTCGAGGTCATTGAGCGCTACGGCGTGACCAACTACTACACCGCCCCCACCCTGATTCGTTCCCTCATGGGTGCGTTCCCCAACGGCCCGGAGCCCGGCAAGTACGACTTCTCGACCGTGCGCCTGCTCGGTTCGGTGGGCGAATCCATCAACCCGGAGGCGTGGCGTTGGCTGCGTCAGCACGTGGGCGGCGGCACCGCGGCGTTCATCGACACCTGGTGGCAGTCCGAGACCGGCTCGACCGTGTGCTCCCCGCGCCCGCACGACCCGGCATTCGCACCCGAGGGCACCTACCCGGAGGGCACCCCGCACTGCACTCCCCTGCCCGGTTGCGCTACCCGCGCCGTTCCCGGCGTATCCACCCGCGTGGTGGATGAGCACGGCGACCCGGTCGAACCCGGCAAGCAGGGCTTCATCGTGGTCGATAAGATTGGCCCGTCCATGGCTCGTACCGTGTGGCAGAACCCGCAGCGCTTCCTGGATTCCTACTGGCGCCACTACGGCGAGCGCGGCTGGTTCCTCGCCGGTGACGGCGCGAAGGAAGACGAAGAGGGTAACGTGTACATCCTCGGCCGTATTGATGACGTGATCAACATTTCGGGTCACCGCCTGTCCACGATTGAGATTGAGTCGGCTCTGGTCACTCACCCGGCTGTGGTTGAGGCTGGCGTCTGCCCCGTGGAGGACGACCTGACCGGTCACCAGGCGGTCGCCTACGTGACGCTCACCGACGAGGGTAAGGACCTGACCGAGGATGAGCTGAAGGCGGCGCTGACCGCGCACGTGCGTGAGCACATTGGCCCGATTGCTAAGCCGAAGGATGTTGTGGCGGTTGCCGATATCCCGAAGACCCGTTCGGGTAAGATTACTCGCCGCCTGCTGGGCGAGCTGTACCAGGGCCGTTCGCTGGGCGATGTTTCTTCACTGCAGAACGAGGAGGCGCTGGGCCACATTGCGCAGGTGCTGGTGGATACCGGCCGCGTGAGCGAGGCTGTCTAGGCTCTGTTGCTGAGCTGAACGCTAGACTGAGCTGAACGCTAGACTGAGCTGAAAGCTGCATGCAGTAAAGGTGCGGATACCGAATGATGATTCGGTATCCGCACCTTTACTGTTTTATAGAGCCGACAAGGCTCTTTATCGGCGTTGC